>JANOHP010000074.1:0-18692 GCA_031406575.1 Hyphomicrobiales bacterium | reverse complement strand
ACCGGAACGAACTTGAAAGTTCGGATATCCGGCTAAGTTCTTGGAATTTCAGGAGTCAGGGGAACGCCCATGAACCTGGACGGACGGCACTATGGCAGACGTAGGGAGCGCCAAAAACACTGTTCAAGCTATTGAAAAATATGAATCTTTTGGAAGTGAGGAGATTCAGGGAGTCGCATCCCAGGCGCAAAGCGAGGACTGGCGCGGAGGCCGCGACGCTTAAAGCGACTTCGTAGCGACGAGCTGCGGGCGAAGTTCATGGTCCAGAAGCGCCGGCCTTCGACCACAGCCGAACCGACACCGACGAGCAACCGCGGCTCAGGTCAAGTAAGTACGATGTTGAATTGCGTCCCGGCACCCTATGCTCCAACGACATTGCCGTTCGACAAGAGCGCGCGAAACGACCTGATCTCCGATGACACGAAATCGGCGAAGGCCCGTACTCGGGGAGTGTGTTGCATATCGCGGTGCATGAGCAGGTAATAAGGGACGACCAGTCCGATATTGTCTATGACACGCACAAAGTCGCTATTGTCACCCTGCCAATGCGGCATCGCCGCTAGCCCTGCGCCGGCTTTGACTGCAAGCATCACGCCCTGCCAGTGTTCGCTTCGAGCTGCGATCGTGGCTCGAGGCGCCGCCGACCGCATCCAACGGGCGGCCGGATAGTTCGTGATTGCACCGTCGCAGCCGATAACGAGATGGCGGTTCAAGTCTTCAACATCGATCGGCCGACCGTACCGTTCCACATAGTCTTGGCTGGCATAGACAGCCCACGACGCATCAGCGATCTTCCGGCCAACGAGGGCCTGATCGGTCGGTTCGCCAGGTCGGATCGCGATATCGGCCTCCCCTTTCGACAAGTCGACATAGCGCTCGCTGATGACCAGTTCGACCCCCAATCCAGGATGCCGTGAGTGAAAGGCATCGATGAGTGGCGTTTGTCGGAGACAAGCCGCCAAGCTCGATCCGCAGGTTACGCGAACGGTGCCGGTGAGACCCTGGTCGCACGCGGCGAGTCGACGCTCGAACGCCGCCACCGCGGCCTCCCCGAACGTCGCATTCAACTATTATTGGGAAAGACCCCGGCTCTGCGCAGCGCCACCGCGCTGCTTCGGCCGGGGAAGCAGAATATGATGAACTGGCGACGAGACAGTCACCGCTGATCCGTATCATCGTTGCATCATTCAGGGTCGACCCGAAGCCATTGGCGCTGACGCCGGACCGCCAAAGACGACGCTCGGCTTCTCCGGGAAACGAAAAAAAATAATTCCCGCCTCCCTCGGTGCGGGTACCCTCCCTTCAGGCAACGAGCGATCCGCACCTGTTTGCAGTGATGTGGGCAGTCGAGGGTCGCAACCGGGTGGTATGGCGATCATGCAGCCCGGAACCAATCATTTTGCTTGAACCAAGGTGGAGACTATTGTTCAATTCCATCGCGTGGGGCCATGGGCAGTGTACTACGTCAAACCGGCCGACGATCCGAGAAAGAAGTAGGCGCTTGCAGGGCCGTTCCCGCACAATCCGACTTCCGCCATCAGCAATGCGTGAACCGATGGAGAGCCTCCTATGACCCTTCGCAGATACATCATCGAGCGTGACATTCCCAAAGTCGGCACCTTCGAGCGCGACCAACTGCGCGGCGCAGCGCAGAAATCGAATGAGACCCTGCGTCAGCTCGGTACAGACATTCAATGGATCGAAAGCTACGTTGCCGGTGACAAGACGTTCTGCGTCTACATGGCAAAAGACGAGGCGATCATCCGCAAGCACGCCGAGATCAGCGGCTTTCCAGCCACGAAGATCACTGAAGTGCGCAAGATGATCGACCCGACGACGGCTGCGGATTGACCTCACGCGCACGGATGGCACGACGGGCGCAGCAGAGCTCAGCCCTCGAGGCGTTCCCAAACCTGAGCAGCGATCGCCGAATAAGCGCGGGCAGGCGCACTATCCGGATCGGTGACGACAATGGGCAGGCCCGCGTCGGAGCGCTCGCGAATGGCGAGGTCGAGCGGGATTTCGCCCAGGAACGGGACGCCCAGCGTGGCGCTCTCGGCGCGCGCGCCACCGTGGGCGAAGATGTGGTGGCGCTTGCCGCAATCGTCGCAGATGAAATAGCTCATGTTTTCGATGAGGCCCAGGATGGGCACGCCCACATCCTTGAACATGGCGACGCCGCGCCGCGCATCGATCAGCGCGAGGTCCTGCGGTGTCGAAACGATAACGGCGCCAGCCAGCGGCGACTGCTGAGCCAGTGAAAGCTGCGCGTCTCCCGTCCCTGGTGGCATGTCGACCACGAGCACGTCGAGGTCGCCCCAGACGACGTCGCGCAGCAATTGCGTCACGGCGGAGGCGACCATCGGTCCGCGCCAGACCATGGCTTTCGTCGCATCCACCAGGAAACCGATCGACATGACCTTGCAGCCGTAGGCCTCCAACGGCTCGAGTGTTTTGCCCGAAATGATGCGCGGCGTGCCACGCAATCCGAAAAGTTTGGGCATCGACGGCCCGTAGATGTCGGCATCGAGTACGCCGACGCGCAGCTTGCGACCATCCCGTTCCAGCAACGTCAGGGCCAGCGCGATATTGCAGGCCGTCGTCGACTTGCCGACGCCGCCTTTGCCCGAGGCGACGGCGATCACGTGACGAACACGCGCGAGGCTGGGAAACGTCGCAACCGTCGGTCTTTGCGGAGTGGCGGCAGGAGCTGGACTGTCGGTGGTCAGCACGACGGTGACTGCGACAACGCCCGGCATCGCGGCGACAGCGCGTTCGGCTGCGAGGCGGGTCGCTTCCCATTGGGCCGCTTCGAGGGGTGTGACGAAGATGGAGAAGGCGACCCGGCTCTCTCGGATGATGATCGATGAAAGGCGTCCTGAGGTCGGAAGCAAGGGTGCGCCGTCGGGCCCGAGCACCCTCTGCAACCGCTCGATGACGGCCTCGGGCGTGACGGTCATGCTGGGCAATCCCTCGGCTCGCGGACAAGCCAGCCGCCAAAGTCAGCCAAACGGGCTGCGCTCAACTCTTGGGTGCAGGTTTGTCTTGCCACTTGGGATCGGGATCGGGACGCGCGCCCCCACCGACCAAGGAGCTGTCGACCCTGCTTTGATACCCCTCCAGAACGACGGAGGCACCAACACCGATCGCGACGACTGCGACGACGGCGAACAGGAAAGCCTTCATGCGGACCTCTGGCGCGAGAGTGAAAACGAACGGGTCATTCGGCGGGCGCGGCGCGAGGAGTGGGGCCGGTGGTCGACGTGATCGAGGACGAGCGCTCCTCCACTTTCGCGGCCCAAACCGAGTGGTGTTCCTTCGCCCAATTGACATCGACCTTGCCGGTGCCCATGGCGTCGAAGGCGCCTTCCATGCCGAGCGTGCCGATATAAATGTGCGCGATGATGATGGCCACCAGCACGACGCCAATCAGGCCGTGCACGATACCGGCGAGTTGCATGCCGCCGAGGTCGGCGAACTGGAACGGGAACATCAGAATGTAACCCGTCACCGAGAGACCGGCACCACCGAGGATGACGGACCAGAAGATCAGCTTTTGGCCGAAGTTGAAGCGGCCGGCCGGGGGATGGACGTTGCCGACGAGGCCGCCGCCTTTGGCCAGCCACACGATATCGCGCGGGTGGGGAATGTTGTCCTTCACCCACATGACGAACATCAACACGATGCCCAGTACGAAGGCGAAGCTGACGTAATTGTGGGCGATCTTGCCGGCCTGCGAGACGGTGGTGAACGCTTCGGGCCCGATGAGCGGGAGAAGCAGGCTCTTGCCGAACGTCAGGTTCAGCCCACTCAGGCCCAGAACGATGAACGATGTCGCGGCAGTCCAGTGAGCGAAGCGCTCGATGCTGCCGAAGCGCTCGATCAGTCGGCCGGAAAATCCACTCGAGACCCGAATCCGACCCCGGATCAGAAAGAAGATCGCGACGAGCCCGATCATGCCGAGAATAGCGTAGGCGCCCACGCGAGAGACCGTCTGCTGCAACTCGCGCCAGTCGCGGCCGGCGGGTTGGATCAGATTGCCGGACCCCTTGTCGGGAATCGAAACGCGACCCTTGACGGCTTCGGTCACACCAGCGTTGCCCGGCTTCAAGGCCTCGAGCAACTTCTGCTCGTTGACCGAGTCGGCCGTGGGATTGACCCGCGTCGGCTGCCCCTGCGCGTGCGCACCCGCAAGCGCGAGCGAACTCAACACCAGCGCCAGAAGCACGACCCGCACTGAGCGGACGAAGGCGAACATCGCAAGCATGCGTCTCCTCCATGCCCCGGTTTGCCGAGGCTTATCGATCGTTTATCAGTCGGACAACAGCGCGCCCGGCAGACGCCGAAGCACACACCACTGTTACGCGATGCTTTCCTTGTAGGCCGTCTTCCATCCCCAAGCGCCGGAG
This sequence comes from Hyphomicrobiales bacterium, assembly GCA_031406575.1. Taxonomy (GTDB): domain Bacteria; phylum Pseudomonadota; class Alphaproteobacteria; order Rhizobiales; family Hyphomicrobiaceae. The sequence goes on along the minus strand of JANOHP010000074.1, from coordinate 14,283 downwards.
CCGTAGCCGCGCTTGGTGACACGTTCTTTGTAGATCTGGGCGATGATGTCGCCGTCGCCGGCGAGCAGCGCCTTGGTCGAGCACATCTCCGCGCAGATCGGCAGCTTGCCTTCTGCGAGACGATTGGTGCCGTAGGACGCGTACTCGACCGACGTGTTGTCGGCTTCGGGTCCGCCAGCGCAATACGTGCACTTGTCCATCTTGCCGCGCGAGCCGAAGTTGGCCGTCTTGGGATACTGCGGCGCGCCGAACGGGCAGGCGTAGAAGCAATAACCGCAGCCGATGCACAACTCTTTGGAGTGCAGCACGACGGCATCTTCGGTCGTGTAAAAGCAGTTCACGGGGCAGACTGCGGCGCAAGGTGCATCCGTGCAGTGCATGCACGCCATCGACACCGAACGCTCGCCGGGCTTGCCGATCGTTGATCGTCACGACCCGGCGGCGGTTGATGCCCCACGGCACCTCGTGCTCGTTCTTGCAGGCGGTGACACAGGCGTTGCACTCGATGCAGCGATCCGCGTCGCAGAGAAATTTCATGCGTGCCATGTCGAAATCTCCCTCAAGCCGCTTTGATCTGGCAGAGCGTGCACTTGCCTTCGTGCATCGCCGTCACGGGGTCGAACCCGTACGTCGTGATCGTATTGACGGACTCGCCCAGTACGATGGGATCGGTTCCTTTCGGATAGTTTTTGCGCTGGTCTTCACCCTGGAAGAAGCCGCCGAAGTGGAAGGGCATCCAGGCAACGCCCTTGCCGACACGCTCGGTGATCAGCGCTTTGACGCGCACTTTCGAGCCCGACTCCGGTCCGAACACCCAGACGTTCTGGCCTTCGACGATACCGCGCGCCGTGGCATCGGCTGGATTGATCTCGACGAACATGTCCTGCTGCAACTCGGCCAGCCACTTGTTGGAGCGCGTCTCCTCGCCGCCGCCTTCGTACTCGACGAGACGACCCGACGACAGGATGATCGGAAACTCCTTGGCGATACCCTTGTCGACGGCGGCCTTCTGCACCGAGAAGCCGATGTTGGGCACCCGGAACTGCCGGAAGTCGGGCCGCGTCGGGAACTTCGCCACGAGGTCGGCACGTGGCGTGTAGATGGGTTCTCGATGCACCGGAACGGGATCGGGCAGGTCCCACGCATTCACGCGCGCCTTCGAGTTGCCGTAAGGCGCGCAGCCGTGGGCGATGGCAACGCGCTGGATGCCACCGGACAAGTCGATTGCCCAGGACACGTCACCGATGTTGTTGCCTCCGATCTTCTCGATGACCGCCGTTTCTTCGGGCGTCAGGTCCTTGTCCCAGCCGAGCTTCTGCAGTACGGCCATCGTGAACTCGGGATAGCCGTCGGTCAGCTCGCTGTCCTTGGAGTAGGAGCCTTCGGCGAGCAGATTGAACTTCTGCTCGGTCTCCACCTCCGAGCCGCTCGCGTCCTTGGTCTTGGTCTTGACGACGCGCTCGATGCCGAAGCGGGCGCGGAACGTGCCGCCGCCGTCTTTTACGGCGAGGTTGGTATTGTAGAGGATCGGCGTGCCCGGGTGCTTGTGCTCGGGCTTGCCCCAGCAGGGCCAGGGCATACCGTAATAATCGCCACCGACCTCGGGCGCGTCGGCGGGCGCGCGCAGGGTCACGATGTCGAACTTGTCCTGGTGCTTCATGTGCGCCTTGATGCGCTCGGGCGACTGGCCGCAATAGCCGGTCGAAAAACCACCACGGTTGATCTCGCGCAGGATCGACTCGGCTTCAGGCTCATCGCCGAACTTGCCCTTGACCAGTTTGATGTTCTTGAACATCGCGTCGGCATAACCCAGGCGTTTGGCCAACTCGTAGATCGCCCAATAGTCCGTGGCCGACTCGAAGATGGGCTCCACGACCTTCTCGCCCCACTGGAGGGAGCGGTTCGAGGCCGTGCGCGAGCCGTCACACTCCATATTGGTGGCGATGGGGAGGAGATACGTTCCGTCCTTGCGCCCGCCGAGGGAGACGAAATTGGTCGGATGCGGATCGGCGACGACAAGCAGATCGAGCTTGGCCAGACCCTTCACCATCTCCGGCATGCGCGGCACGGTGTTGCCGCCGTGACCGAAAATGATCGCGGCCTTCAGGTTGTCCTTCTGGTCGACCTGATCCTTGGGCAGCGTGACGGCGTCGAACCAGCGGGTCGAGGGAATGCCCGGCATCGTGCGGTAGTTGATGGTCGTGTTGTTGGGGCCGGGCTTCTTGTCGAAGCGGCCGTCGAGCCACTCGAAGTCGACCTCCCAGACGCGCGCCCAATGCCGCCAAGCCGGGTCGCCCAAGCCGTAGTAGAGCGGCAGCGTGATGACATCGAGGCCCAGGTCCGTGGCGCCCTGCACGTTGGTGTGGCCACGGAAGATGTTGGCGCCGGTGCCGGGTGCGCCGACGTTGCCGGTCGCCAGCAGCAGCGTGCAGTAGGCGCGCACGTTGGCGGTGCCGACGGTGTGCTGGGTGGCGCCCATGCACCAGATCAACGTCGACGGTTTCTCCTTGGCGAACGTCTCGGCCACGCGCTTCAACTGTTCACCGGGCACGCCCGTCACGTCCTCGACGGTTTTGGGGTCCCACTTCTTCACTTCGGCGCGCACGTCGTCCATGCCGTAGACGCGCTGCTGAATGAAAGTCTTGTCTTCCCAGCCGTTCTCGAAGATGTGCCACAGCATGCCCCAGATGACGGGGATGTCGGTGCCGGAACGAATGCGCACGTACTCGGTGGCGTGCGCGGCGGTCCGCGTCATGCGCGGATCGATGACGATCAGATTGGCGCGGTTGAGTTCCTTGCCGCTCAGCACGTGCTGGAGCGACACTGGATGCGCCTCCGCCGGATTGCCGCCCATGATGATCATGGTCTTGGAATTGCGGATGTCGTTGTAGGAATTGGTCTGTGCGCCATAGCCCCAGGTGTTGGCGACGCCGGCCACCGTCGTCGAGTGGCAGATGCGGGCCTGATGGTCGACCGAGTTGGTGCCCCAGAACGCCGCCATCTTGCGATAGAGGTAGGCGGCCTCGTTGGTGAACTTGGCCGAGCCCAGCCACCACACCGATTCCGGCCCCGAGGTCTCGCGGATCTCCAGCATCTTCTTGGAAATCTCGTCGAGGGCCTGCGTCCAGGAGATCTTCTGGTATTGGCCGTTGACGAGTTTCATCGGGTACTTGAGGCGCCTGTCGCCCATCACGATCTCGCGGATGGCCGCGCCCTTGGCGCAATGCGTGCCGCGATTGATCGGCGAATCCCACGCAGGCTCTTGGCCGGTCCACACACCGTTCTGCACTTCGGCTTTGACGGTGCAGCCGACGGAGCAGTGCGTACAGATGTTGGTCTTGATGGTGACAGGCACGCCTTCTTTGGGACCGCCCGATGCCGCTTCGACGCGCGTGAGCGGCAGGGCCGATAGCCCCGCGAGTGCGCCAGCCGTCAGGCCGGAGTTGCGCAGAAAACCGCGTCGGTCGAGCACTTTTGGTGCGGCCACGGTGGTGGCGAGACTGGAGCGACGGGCATTGGTGTCTTGGCGCTTGATGAGCACGGTTGTTTCTCCCAGTCGCGGATCAGTACCGGTTGGTGCGGTAGTAAGCTTTGACGTGATCGCTTTCGCGGTAGCGTTTTTTCACGCGCTCGGCCGCGTTCTCGGCCGCTTCGGCGGGAGGCGCCGATGCTGTGATGCCGACGGCGGCCGCGCTGGCACCAGCGGCGCTCGCACCGAGTGATCGCAGGAAGCCTCGGCGATTGGCGACGGTTTTCGCCTCGTTGCTCTTATCGGTCATTGTCACCCTCCCAGGTTCGGGGCGCCGTGAACACTGGCCACCCTCGTTTTTCATCGTGTCCGTCAATCCGACAATTGTGCCGCCTCTTGCTCGATGTCGAGCCAGACACGGCCGAAGTGTGCAACGTGCTTGTAGAAGCGCGCCGAGGGCGTGGCTTCGATATCCGCCATCAAACGTGGCGCCCAAGGCGCTATGTGGCGTGCGAAAAACGTGTCGGCTTCGCTGGGCACCGCGTCGAAATCCCCGCGCAGAAGCCCGGCCATGACCTCGAGCAGGGAGGAGATGTGGTCTTCGGGCTCGAAAACGTCGGACGAGCGCGCGATGCCGAGCCGGTCCATGTCAGCGCGGGCGCGTGCCAGAGGGCGCTCATTCAGGAAGCCCGTCAGATAGAAGGAGGTGTAGGGGACGATCTCACCACGACCGACACCGATGAAAATGTCGAAGTATTCTTTGGCGACAGCTTCGGCAGTGGTCCGCACAGAAGCATCGGCCAGAGCAATGTGTGCCATACCCAATACCGAGGCGTCACCTCGAATGGTTGTAAGTTGCGCGAGGAGATCGGCTTTCGGAGCGCGTGCAAGGAGATTTGACAACAGCAGATATTCGGTCGCGCGGATACCAAGCAGGTTCCCGTCCTCCGACGAGGCGATCTGGCGGACTTTTGGTGCGCCTTCTCTCGAAGCGACCGGTACCGATCTCGAGTTCAAGTCCAAACTCCCAGACCGTCGCGCACCTCAATGTGCGCTCGGGCAGGGTGCCGTTTTTCTGGGCACGCGGACGATCCAACATCATCCCCGACAGCATATTTCAATGGCACTGCTGTAACAGTGGGCAATAGGGGGAGCAAGGGTATCCCGCGCAATTCCCTCAGCAAGGGGTTATTTCGCATCATTCGCCTCTGCGATGGATGGAAGTGCCCCTCCGTGCCGCCGACGCGGACCCTGTAAGGCGGTACTCGAGGCTTGCCTCGCGTCAGTCTCGGTTGGCGACCGCGCACCGGCAACGGGCTGTGATGGGGATGCGGCGGGTGCCTCGGTATCCGCAGTATCGGTTGCCGGCGGTTCGACGGCCTCCGACGGGTTGTGTTGCAATGCAGCATTCTCAGTGTTGGTTTGACGTGCGTTCGCCGCGTCGTCCGCAACATCACCCGTGTCCTCGGCAAGCAAATCCGGGGGTGACGGATCGGGCACTTGGCCGAGGGCCTGCTGCAACAATTTCTGGATATCTGTTCCCTGCCCAATTTCGCCGAAGCCGGGAACTCCATCGACGGCATTCCAATCGTACTGATTTTCCGCGACTTCGATGAAATCGCGAATGGCGGGGTCGAGCGACCAGATACGGCGCATGGCCAGGCGCTTGAGTTCTTCCGGCACGCCTTTCCGCAGGAACGCTGCGATATCGCTGGAAGCCGTCAAGTCTTCGATCTTGGGCAGTTTCGTGATGTCGAAGGGAGGTTCCGCCGCGGCATCGGGTGTGTCGATGGCGGGTCGCGCCGTGGACGCGGGTTCGGGCGTTCTCTCCGGCTTGTTCGGGTCCAAGCGTTTCAGCCGGGACCAGCGCGCCAGAAAATTTCCGCTGTCGTCGTCCGTGCTCATGACTGGTCCTCGTCGCGACCGGGTCTGGGCTCGGCAGAACCCTGGGGTCGGTCGCCTTGGCCTGCCCTGCCGTGCTTGCGATCGCGCTGGCGCTTGTAGACGGGCCGCTCGATGTGATGGTCGGCGATGAACTGGGCGATGAAGCCCGCGACATCGGCCGGCATCGACACGGTCTCGACCACGTTGGAACCGGCTTCCGTATTGGCTTCACCCTCCGCTGGATCGGCTGTGACCGTCACCACTTCGACCGGCGGCTCGCGGCCTTCGGGGCGCAGGACGACCCAGAGTTTCGCCTCTGCCGAGTCCAGGTTATCGCGATAATTGGCGGTATCGGTCGAATACAACATGATGTCGTAGGCGCCGGCATAATAGCGCTGTGCTTGGCCGAACGTGCCCAGCGAGGTCCAAGGTTCGACGTCGGGTGGTGTCGGGAAGATCGACACGGGTCGCCACGCGAAGCCACCCCAGGGTGCCGAAAGCTCGCGCCGCTCGATGACGAGTCCAACCGTCAGGCGTTCCTCGATCATGGCTGTGCTCCGCCTGCCTTCATGCGTCCAAGCTCTGCAGCGGCAGACCGGCCAGAATGTTCTGCGGCTTCACGCGCACCACCCGATCGGGCGACATGGCGAGGATCAAGGATATCGGTGCGCCGCGCACCTTTTCCAGCATCCGTCGCTGATCGGCGAAGGTCAGTTGGTAGAGCGCGACGATGCGGTCGCGGCCCTGCGTGGGCGGTTCCTCACCGCGCCACAGGGCGTTGCCGATCTGCGTCGCGTCCTGATCGAGACCGACGAACCACGCCCAGCTCGCCTCCGCAATGCGTTCGACCGGCGCGATTCGCACCTCGATGCCGAGCAACCCCGCGATCCAAATCTCGAGGACGCGCGCAAAGGCGGCACGCGCGGGTTCCCCGAAGCGGAAGTCGACGACGAAATCGAAGGCGTCGCTGCGCGCGAAGTATTCGTCTGCCGTGTCGGCCAGAAGCACGTCGAGGCCCTTGGCGCGGGCATCCCCGAAAATGGCGACGAGGGGGGCGGCATGCGGATCGGCGTTGGCGCCATCCACCACGTCGGCATCGGCCAGGAGAAGGATTCCGTCGTTTAGGGTCAACCGCTGCGGGCGAAACATCATTTCGGCGGCGCGCAGCACGAACGGGTCGCGTTCGGCGTCGAGAAGATTGCGTAAAATAACGTGCACGAGCTGATTGAGAAACAGCGGTGGCACGGTGACTTTCGGCGCGCGCGCGAGGGCCAGATAGGCGGCTTCGAGCGTCGGATGTCGCAGCAGATGATTGCGAAACGCCAGCAGATGGCGCCAATTTTCACGCGCGTCGCGATCGGCGATGTCGCCGACTTCGGCGGTCTCGACCGGCGCGCGGGGGTCGCGCATGAGGCGCTGGTGCACGGCGCGTTCGACGATGCAGGCCTCGTCGGGCGGCACCACTTCGGGTCGCGCTAGATAAACCTTGAGAAAATCATCCGTCACGACGAGCCGCCCCGCCTCGTCACGATCGACCAGATGGTGGCCGCTGGATACCCAGAAGTCGGTCATGGCGTGCGCCTTTGGCGATCCGGGCCCGCCAGATCGAGGAGACTGACGTCTTCGCCGTCGGTCGACGCAGTGTCGTCCTCGACGATCGCGAAGGCTCCCGCGCTGCACGGCATGCGTGCGGCCTCGCGCGCGTCGGCGGGGCGCAGGGTGCGGAACTGTTCGCGGATGTTGCCGTCGGAGTCCTGTGTGCGATGGAGGGCAATCAACGTGCCCTCGGGATGATCGGCAAGGCCAATAGCGGCTGTGATTTCCTCTGCGGCGGCGGTCAGAGCGCTGTCGAGATCGGGCGCACCGTGGGCGCGCAGGAGATGCTTCGCCAGGGCCTCAGTTGCGGCGGCACGCTCTTCGGCGGTGATGGGCACTGCGACCACCAATGTCGACCATCCGAACGAGGACAGCCCCAGAAAACCGCCCCGAAAGGCCTGCCGGGGGCGCCCCACCAGGACCGCAGGGTCTGCGCCCCAAAATTCGAAAGCGCCCGGAACGGCCCACTCTCCCGCCGCAGCCGCGCGGTCGTAGACGAAACTATCGGAGGCATCGAGCCGGATCGTTCGCAATAGCTTCACAGCCAAGGATCTCCCGTCGCGGGATCGAGCCAGCGCGGCTCGCGAAGGCCATCGCGCAAGCACCGACGCACGGGTTGGCCACTCGCAAACGCCCCAATACCGGGACGCAGGAGGAGATCGCCGTTGAGGTCGATACCATGCGTCACGTCGGCCTCTCGGGGCAGGCGCGAGAGAAACGCGCGTGCGACCTCGGCAAAACCACTCTCATGCCAGCGGTCGAACTGTACCATGAGATGGCGCGCGAAACTGCCGATCAACTCTGCGGCGTCGATCATCTCGATGCCTTCGATCTCGAGGCTGGTGCCGCGCGAATGGGTGACGTCGAGCGAATGGCCACCGGGCTCGAGCACGCGGCCGTGAGGAACGACGAGACGCAGGACGAGACCCGCTACCAGCCACGGCGGCACGGCGTTCTCGTCGGCTCCCGCAGGCCATGCCAAACGTGCGCCGCCGATGATGCCGCCGTCGAGCACCAGCGTATCGGGCCAGATGAAAGCGAGGGGCTTTTCCGCCGGGCAATGGATCGCCAGGGCATCCGCTGCCGCGTTCAGAACCGCGTAGTGGGCGCAGCGGGCTTGCGCCAGCGGGGCCTCCGGCTCGAGCACGACGGCCACTTCGAGGGTATCGAAGCGGCGCACCCAGATCAGCGTGCCAGCGCCCGATTCAGGCGCAATCGCACAGCCATGCGCAAACGCATCGCGGTGCTCGCGCAGCACGACGGCGCGATAGGGTGGCGGCAGATCGAGGGCGTCAGACATGTTGCGAGATGAGACTTTCGCAGCCGTTGGTCTTTGCAAGCGATTGTAATACAAGACTTGCTCGCGGGTGCAATCAATTCGCCCACCCGGCCAGCCGATCAGAAAACAAGCCGCATGAAAGCCCCGCCGTATGCCTGAAACACCCCGGAAAATCGTGTTGTGCTCCTGCGAGGGCACGATGGCGTTGTCGCCGGATGTGGTTCGCGCGGGGTGCAAGGGACGGGAGGTCGTGACCGCCGAGCAGCTCTGTGGCGCTGAACTCGACCGGTTTCGCGCCTTGGCGGTAGGCGGACAGGTAACCATTGCGTGCACCTACCAGCAGGCCTTGTTCGAAGATGCGGCCGACGAAGCCGGCTTGGGGGCCGCGTTGACGTTTGCCAACGTGCGCGAGACGGCGGGCTGGTCGAATGAGGGCGCGGCGGCCGGTCCGAAAATGGCGGCACTGCTGGCCATGGCCGAACATACGCCGCCGCCCGCCGCGGCCGTTACTTTCGAGAGCAGCGGTGTCACGCTGATCTACGGGCGCGATCAGCGGGCCATCGATGCGGCCGAGCGCTTGAAGGATACCCTCGATATTACCGTGCTGCTGGTGCCGGGAAGCGCCGTCGCACCGCCGCGCCAAACGGCGTACCCGATCCGGCAGGGTCGTATCCGCACGGCCAAGGGCCATCTGGGCGCATTCGAGTTGACGGTCGATGCCACGGCGGCGCCGGCACCGTCGTCTCGCGCCACGTTGAAATTCGGTCCACCGCGAGATGGAGCCGTGTCCAAAGCCGACATCGTGCTCGATCTGTCGGGAACGCGGCCCCTATTCACGGCGGCCGATCTGCGCGCGGGATATTTGCGCGCCGATCCCGACCAGGGCGCCGACGTTGCCCGCGTGATCGCGGCGGCGGCCGATCTCGTCGGTACGTTCGACAAGCCGCGCGCAATCACCTTCCGTGAGGACCTGTGCGCCCATTCTCGCTCGCGGGTAATCGGGTGCACGCGTTGTCTCGATCTGTGTCCCGCCGGTGCGATTACGCCCAACGGCAACGTCGTGGCGATCGACCCCCACGTCTGCGCCGGCTGCGGCCAGTGCGCCGCTGCATGTCCCACGGGTGCTGCATCCACCGCGATACCACCCGTTGATGCGCTGATCGCAAAGTTGCGCGCTGGGTTTGTCGCCTTTCACTCAGCCGGTGGCCGCGAGGCGCAGGTCCTCATCCATGATGGAGTGCACGGCGATGGCCTGATCGAGGCTGCCGCCCGGTTCAGTGATGGCTTGCCCGCACGGACAATCCCGCTCGCCGTCAACGAAGTGACGCAGATCGGGCTCGAGACGATCGTGGCGGCGTTCGCGTATGGAGCAACGTCGCTGCAGCTATTGACCCGTGCCAAACCCCGCCACGACATCGCCGGATTGCGGCAGACGCTGACGATGGCCGATACGCTATTGGCAGCACTGGGATACGGAGGGGGATTGGTCGGCATTATCGAAACGGATGATCCCGATGCGATGATCGCGGCGTTGCGCGCCGGTCCTGCGGGGACGGCAGCGGTCAAGCCTGCATCGTTTCTGCCGATCGGGGGAAAGCGCGATGTGCTGAAGACCGCGTTGCGCGAGCTGCATCGCGCGGCGCCTGCGCCCATCGATGTGGTGGCGTTGCCGATGGGCTCCGCGTTCGGAGGTCTCGACGTTCGTGTGGCGGGATGCACGCTGTGTCTGTCGTGCGTGTCCGCGTGCCCGACGCATGCGCTGGGCGATGCACAGGATCGCCCGAGGCTGACGTTCGACGAAAGCTTGTGCGTGCAGTGCGGCCTGTGCGTGGCCACGTGCCCCGAAAAGGTGATTGCGCTCGCGCCGCGCCTGAGTTTCGCAGCCTTCGAGGCGCCGCCCGTCGTCATCAAGGAAGAAGAACCGTTCTGCTGCGTGACCTGCGCCAAGCCTTTCGGCGTCAAAAGCACGATCGATCGCGTCATTTCCCGCCTGCAAGGGCAGAACTGGATGTTCACCGGCGCCAATGCGAACCGTCTCGAGCTGATCCGGATGTGCGAAGATTGCCGGGTCGAAGCCGCCATCAACATGAATGTCGATCCCTTCGCTGGGCCTACACGACCGCCAGCCCGCACCAGCGACGATTACTTCAAGGAGCGCGACGCCAAAGCCCGCGAAGCCCAAATGCAGGCCAAGATCGACAAGGGCGAGGCGTGATCACACCGTTGCTCAACACGCCGTCGTCACGGCTGCGTGACGCGCGATAACCAGTCGACGAGGGCTTGGCGGTCGGCCGGATCGGTGATGCGTTGTTCGGGCATTTTGGTGCCAGGCGTCATAGCGGCGGGTCCGACCTCGAACAGCCGCGCAATCGTATCGGATGACCAGACGATGTCCAATTTCCGCAGCGCATCGGAATAGCCATATCCCGGCGCCGTTGCGATGCGGCGGCCCATGATGCCGTGGAGTGTCGGTCCCGCACGCTGGCCGCTTTCTGGTGTGATGGCGTGGCAGACTTGGCAAGCCTGGAATACGCGCGCGCCCGGGTGATCGTCGGAGGTTGGAAGAGGCTCGGCCTCGGGCGCTGTCGCGTTGCCGATGGCCGCACCCGTGTGGACGTTCCAGCGTCGTAGTACGCCATCGGAGCCGCCGACAAAAACGGTGTCGCCCTCCGCAGACATCGCGAGGGACCAGATCGGCAACCCGGTGGCGGGCAGCCGCCGCACGACCTTGCCCGATACCACGTCGATGATGGTCGGTGGCGTTCTGATCCCTGCAGCGACGGCTGTTCGGCCGTCCGCAGAAAGTGTGATGGCGGTCAGTGGGCCACCGTCGATTTCGATCTCCGCTTCGACGCCCAGTTCGGGTCCAAGACGGCGCACATGACCATCGACGCTGGCCACCAGGATTTTTCCGGCACCGACGGTGAGCGCATTGATGGCGACCGGCAACTGGCTTCGATGCAGCAGGCGGGCCGCAGTTGCGTCCGCGCCGACACGTGTCACGCGCACCTCGCCGTCGTAACTTGCGGTGACGAGCCGGGTGCCGATCGCGAGCCAGCCCAAGCCGATGATGGGAGCTGCATGGTCGATCGCGGCTTTTGCCACCCCGCCAGACCAGACGGTGGCGCTGCGATCCCAAGACGCGCTGACTGGGCCGGCGGCAAGCGCCGATATCGGTCCCCGGTGCCCAGACAGGGTGTGTTGCGGCGTTTCCGATTGTCCGCACCACACGGCGATCCGCGTATCGTCGCCACCCGAAGCAAAGCAGTCGCCGGAAAGGGCGGCGAGCGCTGTCACCGCGCTGTCGTGAAACCGCAGAACCTTCAAATCGCGCTGCGTGCGGATGTCACGAATGGCAATGGCGCTGTCGAATCCGCCGGTGACGAGCGTTGCGCCATCGCCGAGCAACGCGATCGATCGGATCGGGCCCTTGTGCTGAAAAGCCGCTTCGGGCGACTGTGCTGGAGCTTCGTGAGAGGTGACGAGACCCAAGCAGACGAGCGTCACCGACCACATGTTCACGGCGGCTCTCAAAGCAGACCTCACTCGGTTCAGTTTCAACGCGGCAGTCGAACAGTTTGGAGAGGCATCGCACACGTCATATGCCGCCCGACACTGTCGAGGTCCCCAGCGGCCATGATTTGTGCCACGATCGCCGCAGAGATCGTGAGAAGAGGCACAGAAATAGAAGGGGCAGGCATGCAAGAGCAAGTCCGTTTTCCCGTGGGCGATATCACGCTCGAAGGAGTGTTGTCGGCGCCGGCTGGAGCCCCGCGAGTGGGAGTCATCGTCTGTCACCCGCACCCGCTCTTTGGCGGGGACATGCACAACAACGTAGTCTCTGCTCTGGTCGATGCGTTCGCACGCGCGGGTTACGCCACGCTGCGGTTCAACTTTCGGGGCGTCGGCGCGAGCGGCGGCGTCCATGATGATGGCAAGGCGGAAGTGGATGATGTCAAAGCTGCCGTGACGTTCCTTCTGAGCCGCCACTCGGTCGCCTCTGTTGCGGTGGCCGGGTATTCATTCGGCTCGATCGTCGGATTGCGTGCCGGAGCCGAAGACGCGCGCGTTCACAAGCTGATCGGCGTGGCCCTGCCGATTGCGCGGCGCGACGCAACATTCTTGCAGGCCGTCACCAAACCAAAACTGCTCATCAGCGGCGACCGCGATGACATTTCCCCGGTGCCTCGGCTGAACGAGCTGTTCGCCAAACTCCCCGAGCCGAAATCACTGGAGATCATCCGCGCCGCCGATCACTTTTTCGCTGGCCAGGAAGACCGGGTCGCTTGGCCGGCCACAGCATACCTAGCGCCGTAACGGACGACACGCCGCCAGATCACCCAACCGCTCTGCGGGCGGGTCGAGCGCGATAAAACTGCCGGTTTCAGCTGGCAGTTCGATTGTGGGCACGCAGAAAGTCCCTCCCGAGGTCCGTCACGTTCACGAAAACGCCGGCGTGCGGTCTCGGCTCGCCCACCACGAAGCCGCGATCGACGGCGTCCTCCCAGACAGTCAGCCGTGGGCAGGATGTGCGCCACGCCTCCATGACATCGGCGTACGGTCTGGGTTCCTTGGCCACCCATTCGACCAGATCGAGTACCAAAGGATCGAGCGTTGGAGCTGGGGGCATGCGCACCTCCCTCGAGAGAACCATGAAATGGGATATCCTCAACTGACGGGCCACGCAACATTCTACACGACGAAGCGCGCGTGGATGCTGACTCGGACGCCCATTCGGGCTACTGCCTAGCATCGAAAACCGGCACAGTACGCCACAGCCGGACACATAATCGAGGGAGGTTACCGATGCGAAAATTCATAATGGCGACAGTGTCTGCCATCGTGCTGTTGCCACTGGCCCTCGCTCCGGCGCTGGCGCAGCCCTATCCGTCGAAACCGATCCGCTTCGTCATTCCATTCGGGCCGGGGTCGGCCAGCGATACGCTCGCGCGCATCGCGAGCCAAGAATTGCAGCAGGCGCTCGGCCAGCCCGTCGTGGTCATCCACAAACCCGGCGCCGATGGCGCACTGTCCGCCATCGAGGTCAAGCGCGCGGCGCCGGACGGCTACACGTTCCTCTTCGGAACCAACAGCCCACTCGCCGTCGTGCCGAACATGCGCAAGGAAGTGCCGTACGATGTGCTCGCCGATTTCACGCCGGTCACATTTATCGGCGACAACACCTTCTTCATCGTCGTGCATCCCTCGGTTCCGGCCAAATCGTTGGCCGAACTCATCGCGCACGCCAAAGCCAATCCGAAGAAACTGAATTATGCCGCCGGCAACACCTATGCGCTGGTTGCGACATCGATGTTCGGGGTCAACAACGGCATTGAAATGACCTCTGTCCCCTACAAGTCCGAGCCTGATGCGATCGTCGACCTCTTGTCTGGCCAACTGCATTTGATGTTCGGCACGGCGACGACCGTCGGCCAGCACGTCAAGGCCGGTACACTGCGGGCGCTCGCCACGACGTTTCACGAGCGCAGCCCGTTGATGCCAGACCAGCCTTCGGTCGTCGAACTCGGGCAACCGAAGTTCCCGATTGGACCCTGGTTTGCACTCGTCGGGCCTGCCGGCCTGCCGCCCGACATCGTTGCACGGATGAACAAGGAAATGGTCGCAGTCCTGGCCAAATCCGAGGTGAAGGAGCAGATGCAAAGGCAGGGCTTCATCCCGAAATCCTCCACGCCTGAAGAATTGGCGGCCTACATGAAGGACCAGCTCGGGGTTTGGAAGACGGCGTTGAAAGCCGCCGGCGTCGAGCCTCAGTAACACGCGACACGCAAAAGGCGCTGTGTCACGGCGTCGTTGTTTTACGTTGCGATCCTCGCCCCACGACACGTGTGTGCGTTCACAGATCATGACATTGCGGTAGAGATCCAGCGACCCCGGGAGAAGCTCAACGATGCCATTCAAAAGGACCCTCGCCGTGCTGTTGACGGTTATGGTGGTGGGTGGCTCCACTGCATTTGCCGTCGACACGCAGGTTTCTGAAGATGCTCCGGATCTGACGGCGGTGCGTGCCAAGATCAAGGCCAAGGATTTCGCCAAT
>JANOHP010000203.1:0-50457 GCA_031406575.1 Hyphomicrobiales bacterium | reverse complement strand
AACACACCGAGCACGTCCTGGGTCGTGATGCGATCGACCCGCAGACCCCGGAGGGTCCCACAGTATTCCTCGAGGGTCATGCGCCACTGGGCTTTGTGCTTCTCGTTGCGCCAGCCGCGCTCGAGCGATGCCACCACCTCGTCGGCGAATTCGCCGAATGTGGGGACGCCCGAGCCCTGGACCTTGGTCTCGGCAATCGGATCGTTGCCGTCGGCGAGTGCAGCGCGCGCCTTGGCAGCCTTCACGCGTGCTTTGGCGAGGGTTACGTCGGCAGACGAACCGAGCCCCATCTCCCGGAGCTTGCCGGTGCGCCGATCGCGGAAGACGAACACCCAGCGCCGCCGGCCACCGTCACCGATGGCGAGATAGAGCCCGCCACCGTCGCCGTGCCGGCCCTTCGTGGCCAACTTGCCGACCTGCAACGCGCTGAGCTTGTAAAGCGATCTCGGCACGCTTTCCTCCATCCGCCGTTTCTCCGGCCCCAACACGGGCCCCAACTTCATATGTGGTTTGGGGCGGACAATGGAAGACAATAGCGAACAGGTAGGTGTTATAATTTGTTGATAGGACGTGGCTTACTAGGTCACAGGCGAATAGCGGCGAATTCTGGTCAAGCGGACTCCCCCTCCGCCAATTCAGAACGGAACTGCGAACGCTGCGGGCCGCCGATTTTTCGCCCGAGGCGGCGACGCACGACCCCGCTGGCATGTTGGCGGCGCGTATCATGCAGCGGCTGTCAGTGGCCGGGCACGGTTGATCCGCTCGCGTTCGCGGGGCGAGTGCATCGCTTCCCAGAGATCGCTGCGCCGCTGCACGTTCAGCCAAAATTCCGGGCTGTTGCCGAACACGCGCGCGAGAATGAGGGCCGTCGCGGCGGTCACAGTGCGACGCTCGTTGCACAGTTCGTTGACGTGCTTGCGCTGCACACCCATCGCTTCGGCCAGCGCGCCTTGCGTCAGACCCATCGGCTGCATGAACTCTTCAATCAAGACTTCGCCGACGCTCGCCGGCTTGCGCTTCGTCATCAACATGGCTCACCTCACCGATAACTATGGTCGTCGAGATAGACGCCCGTTGCTTCGCCCCGACCGCCGTCCCATTGGAAGACGAGCCGCCATTGTATGTTGACGCGGATCGAATGGCAGCCTGCCAGATTGCCGTGTAACTTCTCGAAATGGTTGCTGGGCGGCACCCGCAAGTCCTGATCCGTCGTCGCGTCGTCGATCATCTGGATTTTACGGAACAAGCGGCTTTCGAGATCGGCTGAGATTCGCTTCGATCGAATGTCCTCGACGAAGAAATCGCGCAACCAGTCATCCCGAAAGCTCACGATCATTCCGTTGCTCTATTGTGTTTTACTGTACCACCCCTCGGTACATTGCGCAAGCCCGGCATCCAAACCTCATTCCCCTGCAGAAAGATAGAGGTCCCATGGAATCAATGAAATCGCTGCCGATGTCGCGACAAGCGCCTTTCACTCTCAATCTTTGGCAACATCGGGTCGCCAGCTCCGTCTGTCGGGCCCGACGCAGAGTGCGATGACCTAGACGTAGCCCAGATCATTGTCGGGCGTTGCGAGCCTGGTGCGGGACATCCGCAAGGCCAGAGTCACTCATATGCGCTGATCGCGGAGACGCCTTTCGCCGCCACAGCCTCTGCTGCTAACGTGAGCGCGGCGGCAAACACGGGGGGCGCGCGACGTCCCGCAAACAGGGGAGCGAAAAACACATGTCAATATTGGTGATCGGCGGGGCGGGGTTCATTGGGCGGCGCATGATTCCCATTCTGGTCAACGCGGGCCAGAGCATCACGTGCATGGATATCGACGTGGCGGGCGCGACGGCTGCGTTCGCGCAACTGGGCGACAAGGTCAAAGTCGTGCGTGGCGACGTCACCCAATTCGACGACGTCATCGGCGCGGTGCAGGAATCGCGGGCCGAACGGGTGGTCAACCTGTCCTATTTCATCGGCGAACTCGCCCCGCACGTCGCCTTCAAGCTCGATATCCAGGGCATGGATAATTGCTTCGAGGCAGCGCGGCGCTTCGGCGTCAAGCACACGGTGTTTGCGAGCTCCGTCGCCGTCTCCGGCCAACAATCGACCTTCGGCGAGCGGCTGGTCGACGAGAGCGACGAGCGGCGCGGCGACACCCAATATGCCGTCAACAAGATCATGAACGAGTGGCAGGCGCACGATTACCGCCGCGCTTACGGCATAACGATCACGTGCATCCGGCCCGCCAACGTGACGGGACCCGACAAGAAGTTCGGCTCCATCGATCACGTCAACTGCATGAGCCAACCCGCGCGCGGCCAGTCCGTCACCTTTCCTCACGCCGATGCCATGCGCTGCGTCATCCATGTCGAGGATATGGCGGAAGTGTTCGCTCGGGTGTCGCTGTCCGACAAACCCAAGCACACCACCTACAATTCGGGCGGCACGGCCATCAGCCTGGGCGAATTGGCGGGTTTGGTGCGCGAGTTCCTACCCAAGGCCGATATTCGCTTTACGCAACCCACGGGGGGCCGCGCCATCTCGGGCAACTTCATGATCGACAATCGCCGGCTGATCGAGGAGTTCGGTCTGCAGTACAAGCCGCTGCGTCAGCGCGTGAAAGAGGTGATCAACGACATCCGCGCCGGCGAAGGCCAGCCACCGCTGGCGTGAGGCGACGCTCGTACCCGCGGTGGGGTCGGGGCCCTATTCCGGCTCGACCCCGCCGTGCGCGTCCCCTAAACTGGACGGGCGCGGCGACGCTCTGTGGCCGAGCGGATCGCCGGAGACGACACATGGACAGCGCAATTCCCATCACCATCTATTCCGACGTCATCTGCCCCTGGTGCTATGTCGGCAAGCGCCGCTTCGAGGCGGCGCTCGAGACGCTGGCGATGCCAGTGTCCCCCCTCGTATCGTGGCGGCCCTTCGAACTCAATCCGGACATGCCAGCCGACGGTATGGAGCGCGCAGCCTACCGGGCGCGCAAGTTCGGGCCGGAGAAATCGCGCCAGCTCGATGGGCAGATGGCCGAAACCGGGCGCGAGATCGGCATCACCTTCGCGTTCGATAAAATGCGCCGCACGCCCAACACGCGCCTGGCGCATCGGTTGATTTGGCAGGCCGGCCGCGAGGGCCTCGAGGCGCAGAACGCCATCGTCAATCGGCTGTTCGAGGCCTACTTTGAACAGGGGGCCGACATCGGCCGCAAAGATGTTCTGGTCCGTCTCGCGCAGGACGCTGGCCTCGACTCCGGCGCAGTCGATACCGTGTTCGCGGACGAGAGCAGCTTGACGGCGGTGGTGGATTTGGAAACCGACGGAGTGCGGATGGGCATCCGCGGCGTCCCGTTTTTTCTATTGATCGACAAGTATGCGATTTCCGGCGCCCAACCACCAGACGTCTGGATCGATGCGCTTCCCCGCGTTGCTGCCGAGGTGACACAGACCACGCTTTGAACCGCAGTGTCGTGACGGGGTGCGGCCCCAAGGGTGGCGGCCCCTGACGCATCGACAGTGATCGACAAAACACCGCGCACGCTATGTCCACGCTCGCCATGGCGGGCTAGTTTCGCCACGATCAACTCAACCCGCGAGGACACCATGAGTACTTTCGATCCCGGCCCCGCCGCCGCTGTCCTGGCTGCCGCCATGAACGAGCGCCGTCGCATCGACGCGCTGCCCGAAGCGCAACGTCCCCGCACCGTCGCGGAAGGTTACGACATTCAGGATCGGCTCGCCGAAGACGCGCGGCGCGGTGTCGGACTGAAGGACAAGCCCGCCGGCTGGAAACTCGGTATGGGCAGTGTCAACGCGATGAAAGGTGCCGGCCTCGATCAGCCGCTCATCGGTCGCGTGTTTGCCGGGCGACTCGCCGAAGCCGGCGCCGCCGTCGAAGGACCCGCTGGGGCCAAGGCGCTCATCGAAATCGAAATCGCGTTCACCCTCTCGCGCGATGTGCCCCCGACCGAAACCGTGACCAATCCCCTCGATGTCGTCGCGCGCGCCAACCTCGTCTCCGAAATCGTGCTCTCGCGCTACGTCGATCGCACCAAAGTCGGCCTGCCGAGCTTTGCCGCCGACAGTGTCGGGTTCCATTCCCTCGTCATCGGGCCGCAGGTCGACCCGTCCGCAATTTCCGGCATCAAGCGCTCGCTGACGGTCACCCTGGACGGCGCACCGGCCGTGGCAGCGCTGACGGGAGACGACGCACTCGACCCGGTCACCATGCTCGCGGCTCTCATGCGGCACGCGCGCGACCGTGGCATCACGCTGCGCAAGGGCGAGATCGTCACCACGGGCACGCTGAGCAAACCATTCGATGCGCCCATCCCCTGCGCCATCGAAGCGAAGGCTGATGGCGTCGGCTTGAAATACACCCTGACGGCGATGTGAGCGCGCTGGCGGTCAAGGCCGATAGGCGGTCTTGTCCGTGCCGCGATAGAGCACACGCACCTGCTCTTCGGTCACCATCCCGTGAAAAGCGAGCGTTTCGGGGTCGAGGTCCACGCGGGGGCGCGGCTCGGGATCGAAGTGGCCGTAGGTATCGACGCCGCGCACGAGGGTGGCCCAGTCGCGCGCGCCGACAGCCTGCTTCACGTGGGTCGGGACATAGCGGATGGCGAGCCCGATGCGCCGGTCATCGGACTGATTGGGCTGCGATCCGTGAAACAGCAGCACATGGTGCATCGACGCTTGGCCAGGCGCGAGTTCGACCAGCGTCGCGTCTTCCTCCGTCACCTGCACCGCAATTTCCTGGCCGCGCGACAACAGGTTGTCGGACGCAAACGTGTCGTCGTGCGGCACCTGGGTCTTGTGCGTCCCGGGAATGAATTTCATGCAGCCCGAGACGCGGTTGGCGGGCGACAGCGCGAGCCAAATCGTCATCACGTCGGGTGAGGACAAGCCCCAATAGGTGGCATCCTGGTGCCAGGAGACGAACCTCGGATCGCGCGGCTCTTTGATGAAGAAGCTCGTATTCCAACACAGAATGTTCGGGCCGAACACGTCCTCGACCGCATCGAGGATTTTCGGATGGCGGATCACCTCGTTGATCCACGGGAACAACACGTGCGAGCGGTGCCGCATGCCGCCGCTGATCGGGCCGCCCGAGCGCGCTTCGTAACTCTCGAGCTGGCGCCGACACGCGGCGACCTCCGCCGCAGAGAGCACATCGATGGGAAAGTGGTAGCCCGTCGCCTCATAACGAGCGACGTCTGCCGCGGTCAAAACCTTGGTCATGGGGCGTCCTCGGGCGATCTGTTCGGGCACCACGAAAAGGGATGCCACTTGGACCCACAGAGTGCTCGTGCAGCCGTCGTCGCGTCAAGACGCGTGGCGAAATTCTCTCGACCCGCAGCCGTTCATTTGATGGACGGGTCGGCGTAGCACTTGCGCATCTGCTCGCAGCGGTGCGAGCCGGAAAAATGCATGCTGTCGCCTTTGGCCGGGCTGATGAAACGGCACACTTCTTCGAGCCCGTCAGTCGACAACCAACCCTGGCGACGGCCGCGCTGCACCGCAAAACAGTCTGCCGTCTCCTCGTCGGGACCGCGGAACTGGTGGCCACACTCGTGCGCGAAGATCCACAGCTTGACGGTGGTGGAGACCTTGGCAATGAGGCGTGGATTGAGAATGAGAAAGCCCGGATAAGCCGCGCCATAGTCGTCGAGCTGGTTGTCGAGCACCGTCGGCCGCTGACCACACGTCATCTTCTGGCCGTCGAGCTTCAAGGCGCCTGCGGCAATGATTTTGGCGTCACCGCCGACGTGGCTCGCATACTCCTCCGGTGTGGGTCCGGCGTGGGCGGTCTGGCCGATCACTAGAGACACAGAAACCACAAAAGAAAACAATGCACTAGAGAGCCTGATGGATTTGCGGGTCACGCGTAGGATCCTGTCGAAATACACTGTGGTCGCGCTCTGCGCAGGACGGCGCACGTTCCCTCATTAACCAAAGACTTGCAACACGCGATCCGTGCTGGGGTGAACTCTCCTGCCCCGCGCGACGACGCGGCCACAGTGGCGTGGCGCGCAACCCTTGCCTAATCGGCAACCTCCGCCTCGAGGGCGGCCATGTCCTCGTCCGATAAACCGAAATGATGACCAATCTCGTGCACGAGGACGTGAGTGACGAGATGTCCGAGCGTTTCGTCCTCCTCCACCCAGAAATCGAGGATGGCGCGCCGGTAGAGGAACACCATGTCGGGCTCGCGCGGCGGATCGAGCACGCCTTTGTGCACCAGCGCCACGCCCTGATAGAGACCCATCAGATCGAACGGACTTTCGATACCGAGCTCGGCCAGAACCTCATCGGGGGCAAAATCGACGACGCAAATGACGACGTCCTGCGCCAAGGCTCGAAACTCGGCCGGCAAACGGTCCCAAGCGTCCGCTGCCAAGGTCTCCAGGTCGGCCAGCGAGGGCGCCTTGGTGTGCGCCCATAGGTCATGTCCAGACATTGGGGCTCGTCTCGCACGGGGGGGGTTAGGGGTGGCCTGCATAGCCCGAGACCCACTCCTGCGCCAGACGGGGCCATCTGTCCTGGTCAAGGTTGCGGCTCGATGACGGCCACGAGTTTGTGCACGCCCAACACTCGACGCAGACCGAAATCGATCAACTCCGCCGTTCGCGGGGCGAGGGAGTCGCCCCGAAGATCGACCGTCAGTTCCGATCCGTCCCCGTGTTCGCGCGATGCGTGACACCGGGTCGGAACCTCGCCGAGTTTGGCAAAGGCTTCGAGCAATCGCGACAACATCCCGGGATCAGCGTCCGCGACGATGAGAAATCGTGCCGAAACCGAGGCTCTGGGGCTGGATTGGCTATCGACCGAAGAAGTCATCTGCGGCAAGGCCGCAATCTGAGAAGACATGACCCGTGCTCCTGAAAATCTGGACCGAAAATGCATGGCGTCCCGGCGCCCTCAGGCCACCGGGGCACTAATTCGCAGTTCGATCCGGATGCAGGTCGGTGTGGTCATAGATCACGTAAAGCACGAACACGTAAAAAAATCAACGCGCGCGGTCGGGCATGTGCTGCTGATCCGAGGCCAAGTGGCTACAGCAGATCGATAAACTTCTCGATGGACATCGCCACATCCTGCAGGATTTTTCGCAGAATTGGCCGACCGAGGTCTTCATTGCCGTGGACGGGCACGACGGTCTGCCGGGTCGGGTCAACGTCGTGTCGAACAAAATGATGGCAACCCTTCACCCGAAGAACAGAAAAGCCGCCTCGCTCGAGCGCACGCACGACTTGCCGCCCAGTGACGACGGGCAGACGGGCCATTAAACCGCCTCGATGATCAAATGCTCCATCACGACCGCGTCACCACACGGTATTTCGACGCCATCGGCTAGTCGTTGCTCGATCGCCAGCTCAATGGCTTCAGAAGCTCGATCGAGTGCTTCCTCGCGTGTCTTGCCTTGTGTGTTGACTTCCGGCAGCGCGGGTACCTGAACGGCGAACGTTTGATTGTCCTGGGGAATCAGAACGATCGCAAACCGTCGTTGCAAACCCATGGGTGCCTCCCTTCGTGCAGCCGATCGCCCTCACGCCTTACCCGTCACCTCGGCCGTGATCTTTTTTGCCGCGTCGGCGAGGTTGTCGGCGGCAACGATCGCCAAGCCGGACTTGGCCATGATCTCTTTGCCCAGTTCCACGTTGGTGCCTTCCAAGCGCACGACGAGAGGGACTTTGACGCCCAGCTCGCGCGCTGCGGCCACGACGCCTTCCGCGATGATATCGCAGCGCATGATGCCGCCGAAAATGTTGACCAGGATGCCGTTCACGTTCGGGTCTTCGAGGATGATCTTGAACGCGGCCGTCACCTTCTCCTTGGAGGCGGAACCGCCCACGTCGAGGAAATTCGCGGGCTCGAGGCCGTGCAGCTTGATGATGTCCATGGTCGCCATCGCGAGGCCCGCCCCATTGACGAGGCAGCCGATCGTGCCGTCGAGCTTGACGTAGGCGAGGTCGTATTTCGAGGCCTCGATCTCGGAGGGGTCTTCCTCCGCCAGATCGCGCAGCGCCACGATCTCTTTGTGGCGGAACAGGGCATTGGGATCGAAATTGATCTTGCCGTCGAGGCACACGAGCTTGCCATCCGTGGTCACCACCAGCGGATTGATCTCGAGCAGGCTCATGTCCTTCTCGGTGAACATGCGATAAAGCTTGCCGATCAAATCGACGCACTGCGTCGCCTGATCGCCCGACAAGCCCAGCGCGAACGCGATCTTGCGGCCGTGAAACGGGAAATAGCCAGACGCCGGATCGATCGACAGCGTGTGGATCTTTTCCGGCGTGTCGTGCGCCACTTTCTCGATGTCCATGCCGCCTTCCGTGGAGGCGATGAACGAGATGCGCGACGTTTGGCGATCGACCAGCGCGGAAAGATAAAGCTCGCGGGCAATCGACGCGCCATCCTCGATGTACAGACGCTGCACCTTGCGGCCCGCATCGCCCGTCTGCGCCGTCACGAGGGTGTGGCCCAGCATTTGGACGGCGTGAGACTTGACCTCGTCTTTCGACTTGGCGATGCGAACGCCGCCCGTGTCGCCCGCTGCCGGCTCCTTGAATTTACCCTTGCCGCGACCACCGGCATGGATCTGCGATTTCACCACCCACACGGGTCCTGGAAGTTTGCCCGCCGCTGCCACCGCGTCATCGACGGTGAACGCGGGATAGCCCGTGCCCGTCGCGATACCATACTGGCGGTAGAGGTCTTTGGCTTGATATTCGTGGATGTTCATCGGGCACCGAGCTGTTTGTGGGTCACGAGGGCGGCGATTACGCGCCCAATTGGGGGGCGATCTGCACGCACGCGTCGATCAGGCCTTTCACGGACTCGACGGATTTCATGAACATCTGTCGCTCGGCCGAATTCAGATCGATTTCGACGATACGCTCGACACCATTGGCGCCGATCACGACAGGCACACCGACGTAAAGCCCCTTCACGCCGTACTCGCCATTGAGGTACGCCGCGCACGGCAACACCCGGCGCTTGTCCTTGATGTAGCTCTCGGCCATTTGGATGGCCGACGAGGCCGGCGCATAGAAGGCCGATCCGGTCTTGAGCAGGCCGACGATTTCACCGCCACCTTTGCGCGTGCGCTCGACCATTTGGTCGAGCCGATCCTGCGTCAGCCAGCGCATGCGGACGAGATCGGGAAGGGGTACGCCACCGACGGTCGAATAGCGCACCAGCGGCACCATGTCGTCGCCGTGGCCGCCGAGCACGAACGCGCTCACATCCTCGACCGAGACTTTCAGTTCCTCGGCCAGGAAGTAACGAAAGCGGCTGGTGTCCAGGACGCCGGCCATGCCGACGACCTTATGGCGGGGGAGGCCGCAAGCTTTCTGCAACGCCCACACCATGGCGTCGAGCGGATTGGTAATGCAGATGACGAACGCATCGGGCGCATATTTGCGGATGCCGGCCCCAACCTGCTCCATCACCTTGAGATTGATGCCGAGCAGATCG
Source organism: Hyphomicrobiales bacterium (assembly GCA_031406575.1). Lineage (GTDB taxonomy): Bacteria > Pseudomonadota > Alphaproteobacteria > Rhizobiales > Hyphomicrobiaceae. The sequence continues at coordinate 40,981 of JANOHP010000203.1, read as the reverse complement.
TCACGGCTCATGCCGGCTTTTCTGGGCACGCCCGCCGTCACGATGATGACGTTGGCGCCTTCGATGTCGGCGTAGCTGTTGGTGCCTTTGATGGCGGCATCGAAGCCCTCGACCGCGCCACCCTGCATCATGTCCAGCGCCTTGCCGGCGGGCATCCCCTCGGCCACGTCGAACAGCACGACGTCGCCCAATTCCTTGAGGCCGATCAGGTGGGCCAGCGTGCCGCCGATCATACCAGCGCCGATGAGCGCAATCTTCGTGCGTGCCATGGGATCAGATCTCCGTTGGTCGTCGCGGATGGGGCTCGGGCGGTTGCGCCCAGCCGAAGGAAGCCGTGGCGTCCGATTAGCCGGAAACGGGAGGGTCGGCAAGCAGACGCGCGCTGGATTCGTGAGAAGACGCGCTACTCAGCCACAGGAGCGAGTTTGCCGCGACATCGTCGCCACGGCGTCGTGTCTCAGAGCCCGAGCACACACGTGGTCTGCCCGAGGGTTGGCGTTGGGGCCTCACGCGCGCTTGGGGTCGCCCTTGGCCGCGGGATCGCGCACCAGGACCTCCTTGATTCGCTCCGGATCGACCTTCAACTCGATGCCGACGCGCTCCAGCTGCAACAGCATCGGGGAGCGCGAGTCGCGATTGTGCCAGCCGCGATTGAGCGCTTCCGTCATCTCCGCGTGCGCGACGTTGGCAATGCGCATCGGCACGCCCAGATCGCGGCCGAGCTGGGTGGCGAGCGTCATATCCTTGTGCGCGAGCCGCAGTGCGAACTGCGCCGGCTCGTATGTGCCGGGCAGAAATTGATCGATCAGGCCGTCGAAGCTGCGCCGCCGGCCGCCGGCCCCGCTGCGCACCGCCTCCCATAGGGCCAGCGGCTCGACGCCGCCTTTGATGCCCATGCTGAACACTTCAGCCAGCGCCGTCTGGATGCAATACCCCGCGCAATTGTGCACGAGCTTGGCGACCGAACCCGCCCCGATCGGTCCCACGTGGCGCGCCTGATCGCCAATCGCATCGAGGAACATTTTGTGCTCGTCGAACACGGCCTTGTCGCCACCCACCCAAATCGCGAGCTTGCCTGCGCGCGCGCCCGTCGGCCCACCGCTGACAGGAGCATCGAGCATATGGAAACCTTTGGCGGCGAACAACTCGTTGATCTTGCGCACCAGCGTCGGCGAATTGGTCGCCAGATCGAAGAAGGCGGCGCCCTTTTTCATGCCGTGGATCAACCCATCCGACCCCAGTGCGACGGCCTCCACTTCCGGCGGTCCCGGCAGCGAGGCAAAAATCACATCGCACTGTTCGGCCAGCGCGCGTGGACTATCCGCCCACACCGCCCCTTTGGCGATCACGGCTTCGGCCGAGGCCGTGTTGACATCGAAGACCACCATGCCGTGGTTCGATGTGAGCAGGTACGTCTGCAGATTGGCGGCCATATGCGCACCCATGGTGCCGAGGCCGATGAATCCGACTTTCATGGAAGTTCTCCTGGAAATGCATTGCGACGCCCGTGCGCTGCGTCGAACGCGCGCCCGCGCGGGGTCTCTACCAGCCGGGTGGCGTCGGGCGGAAAATCGATTGCCGGTGGGCGCCTCCCATCAGCCCCACACCGGCCCGTCGGTCACGGATTTTTTTCGAAGATGTCCTTGGCCACGAGCGAGCCGGACATGGCGACAGGCCAGCCACCGTAAAAAGCGAGGTGCGTGATAAGTTCGCTGATCTCGTCTTTGGTGACGCCGTTGTCGAGTGCGCGCTGCAGATGCCCCTTGAGCTGTTCTGTCCGATTCATCGCCACCAGTGCGGCGCAGGTAATCAAACTGCGGTCACGCTTGGATAGGCCCGGCCGCTCCCAAACGTCGCCGAACAAAACTTTTTCGGTGAGGTCGATCAACTTGGGAACGGTATTGCGAACGGCATCGCGTGCCGGCGAGGGAGGTGTTTTGGCCATAGGGGTCTCCTGGTGTTTTTTTGTGAGAACGCCCGATGCTACGCAAGTTGACGCCCCGCGCCAATGCCGCATTCCCTGCTCTGGCACAGAGGCCCCGACCACGGCTAGGATGCGACGACCCCTAACCGAGAGGATGCCCGTCTCATGCCTGCCCCAGAGCCCGACACGATCGCGAGCCTTACTGCAGCACTCGACGCGGGCACGCTCACCAGTCGCGCGCTCGTGGAGCGCTGTCTGGCGCGCGCCACCGATCCCGCCGGCGAGGGTGCACGCGCTTTTATTCACCTCGACGCCGACAGAGCGCGCGCCACTGCCGACGCGATGGATGCGTTGCGCAAAGCCGGCGCTGCACCGTCGCCGTTGGCCGGCATTCCCATTGGCATCAAGGATCTGGCCGATATTCAAGGCCACGTTACGCGCGCTGGATCGGCCGCACTCGCCGACAGCGCGCCGGCCACAGCCGACGCCCCCGTGGTGGCTCGCCTCAGGGCCGCCGGTCTCATTCTCTTGGGCCGCCTGAACATGACCGAGTTCGCCTATTCCGGCATGGGCATCAACCCACACTACGGCACGCCGTTGTCACCGTGGGATCGCGCCTCCAAGCGCGTGCCGGGCGGCTCGTCATCGGGCTCTGGTGTGGCCGTGGCCGACGGCATGGCCTACGGCGCACTGGGCACCGACACGGGTGGATCGTGCCGCATCCCAGCGGCCTTCAACGGCGTCGTCGGCTATAAGCCGACCGCGCGGCGGGTGCCGACGTCCGGCGTGGTGCCCCTCTCGGCGACCCTCGATTCGATCGGCCCCCTTGCACGCACCGTCGCCTGCTGCGCCACGCTCGACGCGATCATGGCCGGTGAGACGCCGCGTCCGCTCGTGCCGCGTCCCCTGGCTGGCACGCGCCTCTTCGTGCCCGAAAACATCGCCCTCGACGGCCTCGACGCGCGTGTATCGGCAGACTTCGACGCCACCCTCGCGACGTTATCAGCGGCCGGCGCCCACATCACGCGGGGCCGCTTTGCTCCGTTCGAGCGCATCGCGTCATGCCTCACGAAAGGCGGGTTTTCAGCCGCCGAGAGTTTCGCGTGGCACCGCGAGCTGATCCAGACCAAGCGCAACCAGTACGATCCACGCGTTCTCGCCCGCATCCTGTTCGGCGAACGACAATCAGCCGCCGAATTCATCGATCTGCTGGCCAACCGCCGCGCCGCGATGGCCGCCTATGCGGCAGAACTCGAAACCTACGACGCCATCCTATCGCCCACCGTACCGATCGTGGCACCCCGCATCGCCGACCTGGAAACGGATGAAGCGTTCAATCGCGTCAACATGCTCGCCCTGCGCAACGCTTTGATGATCAACATCTTCGATGGTTGCTCGATCGCGCTGCCGATGAGCCGTCCCGGTGCTGCGCCTACGAGCCTGATGCTGTCGGCCGCCCCGATGGCCGACCACCGGCTGTTTGCGCTCAGTCACGCGGTCGAAAGCGCACTCGCCGGCGCGGCACTTTGACGGGCCGCCGCAAAACCTGCGCGCTGCGCCCGTTGCCGCGCCCGGTGGACGGATCAGCCCAACACGGCTAAGCCTGCGTCACAACGCGTACAGGCTCTGGGCCCGCACGCAGGCGAGGATCGAGCGGATGGCCGAGGCGACCATGGCAGGGGCAGGCGGAACGGGTTCGCATCAGGACATGGCCAATGCCATCCGGGCACTGTCCATGGATGCGGTGGAGAAGGCCAAATCCGGCCATCCGGGTATGCCGATGGGCATGGCCGACGTGGCCACCGTCCTCTTCACCAAGCACCTGAAGTTCGACGCCGGCACGCCCGATTGGCTGGATCGCGACCGGTTCGTCCTGTCCGCCGGCCACGGCTCGATGCTGCTGTATTCTCTCCTCTATCTCACCGGCTCCCCGGGGTTGGACATCGACGAGATCAAGAACTTCCGCCAGCTCGGCGCCAAGACTGCGGGTCATCCTGAATACGGCCATGCGGCTGGCATCGAAACCACCACAGGTCCTCTCGGCCAAGGCTTGGCCAACGCTGTCGGAATGGCACTGGCGGAACGCATCCTCAACGCGCGATTGGGTGACGCGATCGTCGATCACCATACGTGGGTGATCGCGGGTGATGGCTGCCTCATGGAAGGCATCTCGCAGGAGGCGATCTCGCTCGCGGGCCATCTCGGACTCGGTCGATTGATCGTGCTGTTCGACGACAACGGCATTTCCATCGACGGTCCGACGAGCCTGACCACCAGCGAAGATCAATTGGCGCGGTTTGCAGCCTCTGGCTGGGCCACGATGGCCATCGATGGCCACGATCCCAAAGCCATCGACGCGGCGTTGGGGACTGCGCGCGCCGACACGGCCAAGCCCTGGCTGATCGCCTGCCGCACGCGCATCGGCTTTGGCGCGCCCACGAAGGAGGGCAAGAATTCCGCGCACGGCTCCCCCTTGGGTGCCGAAGAACTGGCCGGAACACGCAGCAAACTGGGCTGGCCGCATGAACCGTTCGTGATCCCGCAGCCGATCCTCTCCGCATGGCGCCAGGCCGGCGTGCGCGGTGTGCCCGTGCGCAAATCTTGGGAACACCGCTGGGCCAAGGTCGATGCCGCCACGCGAGACGGCGTCGAAAACCCGACCCAGGCGCGCGCCGTCGAGGTTGCTGCCGCCATCTCGGAAGGCAAAGCCTTCGCCGCCGCCGAGAAGAGCCAACGCGCGACGCGCATCTGGTCGGAACTGATGTTGGAGCGCTTGGCGGCCGCCCAGCCCGCTCTCATCGGCGGTTCGGCCGATCTCACCGGCTCCAACAACACCAAGGCCAAATCCCAAGGCATCATCTCGAAGGGCAACTTCAAGGGCAGCTACATTCACTATGGCGTGCGCGAGCATGCCATGGCCGCGGCCATGAACGGCTTGGCGCTGCACGGCGGGCTCATTCCCTACGGCGGCACGTTCCTCGTCTTCACCGATTATTGCCGCCCCGCTATCCGCCTCTCCGCCCTGATGCGCCAGCGCGTCGTCTACGTGATGACGCACGACTCGATCGGTCTTGGCGAAGACGGCCCGACTCACCAGCCTGTCGAGCATCTGGCCGCCCTGCGCGCCATTCCCAATCTCCTGGTATTTCGCCCGGCCGACGGCGTCGAAACGGCAGAATGCTGGGCGCTCGCCCTGGGCGATGTCGATGCCCCTTCGATCCTCGCGCTGACCCGCCAGAATGTCCCCAACCTGCGCACCGTGCACACCGACGAAAATCTGACCGGCAAAGGCGGCTACGTGCTGCGCGAGGCGTCGGGAAAACGCGACGTGACACTGATCGCAACGGGCTCGGAAGTGGGCATGGCCGTCGCGGCGACCGAACTGCTGGCCAAGAGCGGGATCACTGCCGCGATCGTCTCGCTCCCGAGCTTCGAGCTGTTCCGCAAGCAGCCGGCGGCCTATCGCACCGCTGTCCTGGGCGCGGCGCCGCGCGTCGGCATCGAAGCCGCCATCGAGCAGGGATGGCGCGAATGGCTGCGCCCGGACGATGCCTTTGTCGGCCTGTCCGACTTCGGAGCCTCGGCGCCGGCCGCCGCAGCGTTCGCCCACTTCGGGCTGACGGCCGAGCGCGTCGCCGAGCGCGCCCGCGCGCTCGTTGGGAAATAATTGCCCTCACGTCTCGGTAGTCCCGGACGGCCGAGCGAGGAGCACATACGATGCAGCGCCGAATAGACGGCGACGACGCTCACGGCAGGCCAACCGCGCCGGGATGGAGCTGAACCGCCGACGCGAAAGGAACGCGGCTGAATGGTGACGACGACGGAACAGATCGCCCCTCGAGGGACGTTGTGGACGGGATCGGCGGGCCGAACGCTCGGCGTCGTCGCGATCGCGCATTGGCTCAGCCATTTCCACATCATGGTCCTGCCGCCGTTGTTTCCGGTCTTGAAGGACATGCTGGGCGTTGGATTCGTCGAGCTCGGCTTGGCTCTGACGGTGTTCAGCATCGTGTCGGGTCTGACCCAAGCGCCCATGGGGTTTCTCGTCGATCGTCTCGGGGCGCAGCGCATTCTGGTCGTTGGACTGTGCCTGGGCGGGGCGGCGTTCATGCTCTTGGGTCTGACGCTCGCCTATCCCGCGCTGTTGGCTTGCGCCGCACTCGCGGGTCTGGCCAATAGTGTTTACCACCCCTGCGACTATGCGCTGCTCTCGGCGGCGATAGATGACAAGCGCATGGGTCGCGCCTTCTCCATTCATACGTTCGCTGGATACCTCGGCGGCGCCGTTGCTCCGGCAATTCTGCTGGTTCTCGTCGCGCTCGTGGGCGTGCGCTGGACACTCGTGGTCGCTGGCGCCCTCGGGCCGATCGCGGCGCTGCTGGTCGCGACGACACCCATTCCTCGCACGACTCCCAACAGCGCATCGAAATCTCCGGGAGCGAACCGCCGCGCGATGGCCGGCGTCCTCACCATTCCGATCCTCGTTCTGACCGTCTTTTTCATCCTGATCAGTTTGTCGAATGGCGGTCTCAGCAGCTTCTCGGTCGTGGCGTTGATGTCGAGCCATGCTCTGTCGTTCGAGACTGCCAATGTCGCGCTCACCGCCTTTCTGGGTGCAGGCGCCGTCGGCGTGCTGGCGGGTGGCCTGCTGGCCGACCGCACCGTGCGTCATGGGTTGGTCGCGGCCGCCTGCTTTGCGGCCAACGCGTTCATCATCGGGATCATTGCGCTGGTCACGCCTCCCCCGCTCGTCATCGTCGCCCTGCTGGGGCTGGCCGGCTTTCTGGGCGGCATCATCGCCCCGTCGCGCGATATGCTCGTGCGCAAGGCGGCGCCGTCCGGTGCTGCCGGCAGCGCCTTCGGCATCGTTTCCACGGGCTTCAACATCGGCGGCATCGCCGCGCCGATGCTCTACGGATTCATCATGGACCAGGGCTGGGCGCGCGGCGTCTTCGGCGTGGCCGTCGGCTTCATGCTCGTTGCCGTCCTGCTCACACTCGCCACCGATCGCTGGCTCACCCACCGCGCGCAAGAGGGCTGACGGGACATGAAACTCGTCATGCTCGCCCGCAACGCCAGCCTCTACTCGCATCGGCGCATCGTCGAAGCCGCCCGCGCGCGCGGCCACGACATCGATGTGATCAACACGCTGCACGTCCATATGAACATCACGGCCAACAATCCGGTTCTGCGGCATGGCGGGCGCACACTCGAACTGTACGATGCCGTCATTCCCCGCATCGGCGCGTCGGTCACGAACTATGGCCTCGCCGTGCTGCGTCAGTTCGAAATGCAGGGGGTCTTTCCCTTGAACGAATCCGTCGCCATCGGCCGCTCGCGCGACAAGTTGCGTGCGCTGCAATTGCTGGCGCGGGCCGGTGTCGGCTTGCCGACCACGGCGTTCGCACACGGGCCGCGCAAGGCGGAGGATGTGGTGACCGAAGTCGGTGGCGCCCCCGTCGTGATCAAATTGCTGGAGGGCACGCAGGGCATGGGGGTCATCCTCGCGGAGACCGAAGCGTCCGCAAAATCGATCATCGAGGCGTTCTCGGCGGCCAACGTCAACATTCTCGTGCAGGAGTTCGTGCGCGAGGCGTCGGGCTCCGACATCCGCGCCTTGGTCATCGGCGGCGAAATCGTTGCCGCCATGCGCCGGACGGGCCGAAAGGGTGAGTTTCGCGCCAACCTGCATCGCGGTGGCAAAGCCGAAGCCGTGGAACTGACTCCGGAAGAGCAAGCCAGCGCCCTGCGCGCCGTCGAGGCCGTCGGGCTCAATGTCGCCGGCGTGGATATGCTGCGGTCCAGCCGCGGGCCGCTCGTGCTCGAAGTCAACGCCTCGCCCGGCATCGAAGGCATCGAGCGCGCCAGCGGCATCGATGTGGCAGGCGCCATGATCGCCTTCCTCGAGGCGCGCGCCAAACCCGGCGACACCGGCACCAAGGGCAGCGGCTGACGACGGCCGGTCACACTGGGGCGTGCAACCGTTCTCCCAGGCGCTTCGCAATGTGGGCGAGCGTGCGTCGCGACGCATCCGCCTCGCGCGTCCAGCCCAGAAAACCGTGCGGGTGATCGGGCACCTCGACCACCTCGGCTTCGCCACCCTCGGTGCGCAGCCGCTCGGCGTAGGCGATGCCTTCGTCGACCAGCGGATCGAGCCCCGCAACCACCACCAGTGCGGGTGGCTGGCCGGCAACCGACGTGGCCAAAAGCGGCGACGCCCGAGGATCGGTCACTTGCGCCGGATCGCTGAGATACAGAGCGATATAATTGCGCATGCGTTCGGCTGTCAGCGGATAGCCCGTGCCGAGATCGGTGTAGGACGGCTGCGCACAGGTCAGGTCCGTCACGGGATAGACGAGGGCTTGGTAGCGAAGAGCAATCCCGTCCCGCCCGTGCAGGGCTTGGCTGGTCGCTGCCGCGAGGTTGCCGCCGGCACTGTCGCCCCCCACCGCCAGACGGCGCCCATCGATGCCCAGGGCTGCACCCTGCAATGCCACGTGACGTGTTACCGCCATCGCATCCAGAAGTCCCGCCGGAAAGCGATGCTCGGGGGCGAGGCGATAGTCGACGGAGACGACGGCAATGTCGGCATCGCGGCAAATCGTTCGGCATACCGTCTGGGTCATGTCCACATCGCCGACGACGAAGCCCCCGCCGTGACACCACACCAGGGCGGGCTGCAACGCGCTGGCCTGGGGCGGTCGCGGATAGTCGATGCGCACGCGCACGGCTAGTCCGTCCTGCTCGAGCACGCGATCGACGGTGTGGGCTGCCGGCGGTGGGTCGGCTGCCATGCGTTTTGTGCGTGCCTGCATCAGCGCGCGCATCTGGGGGATGGGCACTGGCGGCGTCACCCCACGCTCCAGCTCGGCAACGATCTCGAGGGCACGTTTCGCATCGGGGTGGAGCGGGGCGACAGTTCGCATGATTGATTTCCGGTCGTGGGATCGAGGGTTGCCACAGGACGTGAACGGTCTCGGTACACGTTAACCCCGCTTCGCCGCTTGGGCTAGCGTCGCCATTTTGTGGTCGAGGTCTCGCGGCATTGGTCCCCCACATCGCACCTGTTGCCGAAGTCTCCCTCCCGCCTGCACCAAACGAGGACAATCATGACCCATCGCGCATTCCCGCTTGTCCTGTCGGCCGTGATTGCCGCTTCGACGATGGCGATGACGACGACTTCGGTCCGCGCTCAGGCTGCACAGCCCGATCAGGCCAAAGTCGAAAACCAGCTTACGCCCGAAGAACTGCGCGAGCGCGAGATGCGCAAGGACTGCAAGGTGCGCATCTGCTCGGCCTTCCACGTGCGCAAACCCGATGGCGGCGACATCGCCTGCAGCGTGCTCAAGACGTGGCGGAAAGACCACCTCGCCAAGATGATCGAGAGGGCCAAAGTCTCCTGGCCCTGGGGCAACGTGAAGTGCGTCGCCGACATCAAGCTGAAGCGCGGTGACCTGATCAAAGCCATGACCGAAGACAAGCACGAAACCGTGCTCGAGACCCATCGGGTGAGTTGCGAGATCATGCGGGACGGTGAGGCCAGTTCCGAGATCAAATTCGACTTTGCACCCAAGGTGGCGTTCGAGAAGGGCAAGGCCGTCAAGGCGTCCCTTCAGTGGGGCAAGGTCGACGCGCCCACCCTGGTCAAGGGCGCCCTATGGACGGCGACCGCCACCGACAACACCTTCAATGTTCTGCAGGGGACCCTCGTCGAAGACATCAATGATTTCATCGGCACCAAGTGCCTCGAGGTCAAAGACGAGTGGCACGGCAAGTAGGCTACCTGAGCAGCTCGCAGCGCAGCTCCTCGTCGGATCAGGTTATTTGCCGGCGCGGAACGCCATCATGGCGTCGGTTGCCGTTTGGGCCGTCTCGTCGATATCTTTGGTGGGGCACGCGTTCTGCGCCGCCACCGAGGTGAGGGCAGCATAGCGTGCCCGCTCGTCTTCGAATTGCGCGACAGCGGCGAGGCCGGGCCCACGGGAATCGCCGAGGCGACGAATGGTGGCAAGCGCCGTCGTCGGCAGCGCCTTCTGCTGCTGCCGGGCCAAAGGTTCGAGGTTGGCGAGACTGGTGGCCAGAACCGACAACGTCTGTCGCGCGCGCACGCAGTCGAAGTCCCGCTTGCCATCCGTCGTTGCCATCGCCTCCGGGGGCGGTCCGACCGTCCCCGTCGCCAGCGACGGCGCGTCCGTCCCCGCACAGCCACACAGGCTGAGCAACCACCCCAAAATGATCGCGCGACCCAGGATCGACGACATTGCGCCAGTTCTCGGAAAGACGAAGCTGAAAGAAGCGAACCCCAACCACCTATACCGCAATTGTCACGTTCGCGCGTCCGTCGTGTGAAAGAAGCGCGGCCGGCGCATGAACGCCAGCTAAGGAGCGTGGGGAGCCGAAGTGCCCTCCCCCGCGCGAGCCAGCATCTGATCGATGCGCCGCAGCTCGCTGGCGACGCGCTTCAACCGGGATGACAGCCGTGCCACGAAGTGGTCGGCGATATCGGGATCGGTCACCATCAGCGATTCGAGCAGGTCGCGTCCGAGCCTGATTGCCCGCACCTGGCTGTTGCAGACGACTGTGACGGCGTAGTCGTGATCGATCAACATGGCGAGTTCGCCGATCAGCGAACCCGGCTCGATGGGCAGCGAATGGCCGTCGACGCCCACCGCGCTGGCGTCTCCGGCCAGCAGAAGGTAGGCCGCATCGCCCGGCAGGCCCGCGCGCACGATTTTGTGTCCAGGGCGAAACAACATCCGCTCGCCGGACCGAGCAATGGCCGTCACCTGAGGACGGCCGAGCCCCCGAAACAACTCGAGATTCAACAGTCGCAGGGCAACTTCTTGATGCAGCATCAACGCAATCCCGTGCAGCCGCGACTGTGCGCACACCCCAGACTGCGGGCGCACTGTTCGCTCATATTTGGGGACGATGGGCTGATTCGGCGCCAGGGAGCCAGACGGCTGTGGACAGGCGGGGGACAACCCGGGCCGGCCGCGCTCGCCTGCTTGTGGAAGAGCCACCCGTTCCGCTCTCACGCGCGCGCGCCCATGAACAGGGTCGCACCTCACGGCAGCAGCTTGTAGCCACCCATTTCCGTCACCAGCAGCTCGGCACTGGAGGGATCTTTTTCGATTTTCTGGCGCAATCGATAGATGTGCGTTTCCAGCGTGTGCGTCGTGACGCCGGCGTTGTAGCCCCACACCTCGTGCAGCAGCACCTCGCGCGTCACCACCTTTTGGCCGGCGCGGTAGAGGAATTTGAGGATCGACGTTTCTTTTTCCGTCAGTCGCACCTTGTTGTTCTTGACGTCGACCAGGATTTTGGAGGCGGGTCGAAACGTGTAGGGACCAATCGTGAAGACGGCATCTTCGCTCTGCTCATGCTGACGCAGCTGGGCGCGGATCCGCGCCAGCAGCACGGCGAATTTGAACGGCTTGGTCACATAGTCGTTGGCGCCCGAATCGAGGCCCAGTATTACGTCGGCATCCGCCGCATTGCCCGTCAGCATGAGAACGGGACTTTTCAACCCCCCCTTGCGCAGCACCTTACAAGCTTCGCGCCCGTCCATATCGGGCAGCCCGACGTCCAAGATGACGAGATCGAGCCTTTGCTTCTTCGCGATTTCGATACCCTGCCCCGCCGTACCGGCGCACAGGATTTCGAATTCATCGTGCAGCGAGAGCTGGTCGCGAAGAGACTCGCGCAGCTCGTCATCATCATCGACGAGGAGAATGGTTCGGGCACTGCTCATGTCGGGGCTCCCGATGTGTCCGGTGCGCGAGTGTAGCATCGCGGCCACGATTGCCATAGCGTGGTTTGCTCGTGCTTGCCCACGACGATGTCCATTTATGGTGTCGGGGTCATGATGGTTGCAAGTGCTTCGGGGAGGCCGCCGAGGGCGCCGACCGTGATCGTCCGAACGCTCAACCGCCGCGCGCCGCAGGGGCGTGTGCAGGTGGCAGAGTGGTCGTTTCGCTGTGCCATCGGGCGGACGGGGTGCCGTATCCTGAAACGGGAAGGCGATGGCGCGACACCGATCGGCCTTTTCGCCGTTCGAGCCGTGCTTTGGCGACCCGACCGGAGCCGTCCCCCTCGGACCGCAGTGCCGCTGCGGCCGTTGCGTCCTGATGACGGGTGGTGCGACGCGGTCGGTGATCGCAACTACAATCGAGCGGTCCGTTATCCCTATCCGGCAAGCGCCGAGGCATTGTGGCGCGATGACCCTCTCTACGACCTGATCGTCGTCTTGGGCGCCAACGATCGACCCCGCATCCAGGGTCGGGGCAGCGCCATTTTCATGCATGTGGCGCGACCCGACTATACGCCCACCGCCGGGTGCATCGCCCTTTCACGCCGCGATCTGTGCCTCGTTCTGGGGCGGCTGCGACGGGGCGCGCGTCTTGCGGTCCCCGGCTGAGCCCCATCGCCGATCGCGGGACATCGATTGACGCGGAGCCGAGGCGAACCTATTCACTCGTTCCATGACACAACGCCTCGATCCCGCCGAAATCGCCGCCGCCACGGACGCTCGCGCCTGGCCGTTCGAAGAAGCGCGCCGCCTCATCGCGCGCCTGGACAACTTACCGGACGGCAAAGACAAACCGGTGATTTTTGAAACCGGCTACGGTCCTTCCGGGTTGCCGCACATCGGCACCTTCGGCGAGGTGGCGCGCACGAGTATGGTACGGCACGCCTTCGAGGTGCTGACCCACGGCCAGCGCAAAACGCGTCTCATCTGCTTTTCCGACGACCTGGACGGGTTTCGCAAGGTGCCGGGCAACGTGCCCAACCAGGACATGCTGGCCGCGTTCATCGACACACCGCTCACCAGCGTGCCCGACCCCTTCACCAACGAGTACCCCAGTTTCGCGCATCACAACAACGCGCGCCTGCGCCGCTTTCTCGACCAATTCGGGTTCGAGTACGAGTTTCTGTCGGCCACCGACGTTTACAAATCCGGCGCGATGGACGCGACGCTTCTAACGATGCTCGACGCTTACGACGCCGTGATGGACATCATTCTGCCGACGCTGGGGCCGGAGCGGCGCGCCACCTATTCACCGTTCCTGCCGATCTCGCCGCGCACCGGCAAGGTGCTCTACGTGCCGATGGTCGAGCGTGATCCCAAGGCCGGAACGATCGTCTACGTCGAACCCGACACCGGCCGGAAGGTCGAGACCAAGGTGACGGGCGGCGCCGTCAAGTGCCAGTGGAAGGCCGACTGGGCGTTGCGTTGGACGGCCCTGGGTGTCGATTATGAAATGGCGGGCAAGGACCTGATTGATTCCGTCACGCTGTCGTCGAAGATCTGCCGCGCCATCGGCGGCGCGCCGCCGGAAGGGTTCAATTACGAGTTGTTTCTCGATGACAAGGGCCAGAAAATCTCCAAATCGAAGGGCAACGGCCTGACGATCGACGAATGGCTGACCTATGCCTCGCCCGAGAGCCTGTCGCTCTACATGTTCCAAAAGCCCAAGACCGCCAAGCGGCTCTACTTCGACGTCATCCCCCGCACGGTCGACGATTACCTGACGTATATCTCCAAGTATCCAGCGGAGGACGCCAAAGCGCGCGTCGAAAATCCCGGTTGGCACATCCATTTGGGGCATCCACCCGCCGCCGAGCTGCCGATCACGTTCGGGCTTCTGCTCAACTTGGTCTCGGCGTCGAATGCGCACGACAAGGCGGTCCTGTGGGGCTTCATCCGGCGCCACGAACCGACCGCCTCAGCCGAAAAATTCCCGCTGCTCGATCAGTTGGTCGGCTACGCGATCGCCTATTACGACTCTTTCGTGAAACCGGCAAAGACCTTCCGCCAGGCGACCGAAGCGGAAGCGGTCGCCTTGAAGGCGCTCGACACGGCCCTTGCTGGCGTTGCTGCGGATGCGAGTGCCGAGGAGCTGCAGACGCTGGTTTACGAGGCCGGCAAAACGCACGGCTTCGCCGACAATCTGCGGGGCTGGTTCCAGGCCATCTACGAGGTCCTTCTGGGGCAATCGCAGGGCCCACGCTTTGGATCGTTCATCGCGCTCTATGGCGTGCCCGAGACGCGCGCCCTCGTTACCAAGGGGCTCGCGGGGGAGCTGACCTGACATGGCGGCGCAGGACGATCGCAGCCATCGGGGTGGCACCAAGGGCGATCTGGGCCGGGCCGAACGGCTGGCTGCCGAACTGCGCGCCAATTTGAAACGGCGCAAGGCCCAGAGCCGCGGCCGAGATCCGCAGGTGAAGGAACCGGTCGACGAGAACGTCGCTACATCCGAGAACCTCAGCCCGCCCGTAAACCGAGACAGTTGACCTATCGCCGGTTCAATCGCGCCGCGTCCGCCATCACGTCGACGGCTTGGGGTTGCTTGCTGCGAACGGTCAGTCCCGTGAGCCCCATGTCTTCCCAGGCTTTGTAGCGCTGTTTGATGCGCGCCGGTGGGCCGACCAGAGATTTCAAATCCACCCACTCGTCTGGCACCGCGGCGGCGGCCTCGTCCTTGCGCTTGGCGAGATAGAGTTCCTGGATGCGGTCCGCCGCATCCTTGAAGCCGCGTCGAACCATGATGTCTTTGTGGAAATTCTTGTCCTTGTGGCCCATGCCCCCGACGTAGAGCGCCACTTCGGGCTTCATCTTGTCGAGGGACGCCTTCACGTCATCCGACACTTCGACGTGCACAGACCCCTGGATCTCGAAATTTTTCAGACTTTTGCCGTTTCCCGCGCGCCGGAAACCCTCCTCCAGCCACGGCAGGTACTCTGGCAGGGAGCCCGGCACGAGGCCGAGAGGCAACCAGCCATCGGCGATCTCGGCCGTCAAGCGTACCGTGGCTTCGTTGCCGGTGCCCAGATAAATGGGAATATCGGGGTTCATATGCAGGATCGAGCGCAGCGGTTTGCCGACGCCCAACGCACCTGGTCCCGTATAGGGCAGGCTGATTTCGCTGCCCTCGTGCGCCACGGGAGCGTCACGCGCAAACACCTTGCGCATGATCGACACGTAATCCTTGATCCGCCAGTAGGGGCGGCCCCAGGGCTGGCCATACCAGCCTTCCACGATCTGGGGTCCCGACACGCCGATCCCCGCGATGAACCGCCCGCCACCCGCCAGTGCATCGACGGTGGCCGCCGACATCGCCGCGTTCGCCGGCGTGCGCGCTGCGAGCTGCATGATGGCCGTGCCCAGCTTGATACGCTCGGTCTTGGCCGCCAGATACGCCAAAGGCGTGATCGCATCGGTTCCGTAGGCCTCGGCCGTCCACACCGAGTCGTATCCAAGCTTTTCTGCGCGCTGCACCAGGTCGACGGGCAGGGCGAGGTGGGCGCCGGAATAGCCCAAGCTCAATCCGAGTTTCATTGCCACTCCCCACTCGATTGTGCGCTCACGTCACCACCCGACTTCGGGACTGGCGCGGCGCGCCTCCCGTTCGGCTCCTCGAGAGTTGCGCCACACAGCCCGTGCGCCGATCACAGCATGTTGTGGCTGCCGTCGCAGAACGGTTTGTCGTCGGAGGCCTTGCAGCCGCACAGATTGAACGTGCCGCTTTCTTTCGCCTCGAACCGCTGCGGTTTCATATCCGTGGCCTTGTGGGCCCCGTCGCAATAGGGTTGCTTCTGCGACCGTCCGCAGGTGCACCACGAATAGGATTTTCCAGCCTCCAATGTGACTTGGTAGGGTCCCTTCTGCGCGCAAACCGGCTCATCCGCCATTTGACTCTCTCCCCGTTGTCTTCGCCCGTCCAAACCTTCGCGATGCAGTGTAGCAAATTCGGCGTCGCGTTCGACCTCAATCAACGCACCGTCACTGCGACGCGCTGCACAGCCGTCTTGGTGAACCTCACGAGACCGGGCGACCGGCGCTGGTTCGCGCACCATCGCTCTGTCAGACGATCGCGGGGCGCACGGACCTGGTGCTGTGAGGCCACGACCCGAGCGCCGCGCCTGCCTCTCAGCTCAGCCAGCGCTTGCGACGTTTGTAATTCTTGGCGTCGCGGTAGGATTTACGCGCGCCGCCCTCGTTCAGACCCAGGTAGAACTCGCGAATATCGGAATTGTCGCGCAGGTTCTGCGCGGTGCCTTCGAGCACGATACGGCCGTTCTCCATGACATAACCATGCTCGGCGACGCCCAGCGCCATCGACGCATTCTGCTCGACCAGAAGCACAGAGAGTTCTTCTTTGCTGACGAGGCTTTTGACGATGCCGAAGATCTCTTCGACCAGCATGGGCGCCAATCCCAACGACGGCTCGTCGAGCAGCACGACTTTGGGGTTCGACATGAGTGCGCGACCGATCGCCAGCATCTGCTGCTCGCCGCCCGACAGATAGCCCGACTGCTGCCCACGCCGCTCTTTGAGGCGCGGGAAGTAGGTATAGACGAGATCGATATTGCGTTGGAGCCGCGCGGTATCGCGCTCGATGTGGGCGCCCGCGATCAGGTTTTCTTCCGTGGTCAGGCTCTCGAAAACCCGCCGTCCTTCGAACACCTGGGCGATGCCGAGGGCGGTCACATCGAAGGGCCGTTTGCCGTGGATGGGCTGGCCCTCGAGTGTGATCGTGCCTTTGGTGATATTGCCGCGCTCGGTAAACAGAATGCCCGAGACGGCTTTCAGCGTCGTCGATTTGCCCGCCCCGTTGGCGCCCAGCAGCGTCGTGATCGTACCCTTGCGCACCTCGAGCGAGACGCCTTTGAGCACGAGGATGACGTTGTCGTAGACGACCTCGATGTTGTTGATCGACAGCATGCCTTCTCCCTCTCCCCGTCGCCCTAGCCTTGCTACGGGGAGAGGGGAATCGCTCCTTACTTCTTGGCGTCTTCCGCAAGATGCTTCTTGATCACGTCACGGTAGGACGTCTGCCACTCCGTGGCTTTGACGTATTTGCCACCCTTGACGGTCCACACTTGTGCCCAGCCGCCACCCTCGTGATCTTCCGGGGTGATGGTGAGCGGCGGCACGAGACCGCCGAGTGTGAAGTCCTTGATCTTTTCGAAGCCGTCGCGCACGTCGCTGGAGGTGGGCGCCGCGCCGCCTTTGGCCTTGACCGCATGGCGGATGGCTTCGAGCTGGACGGCGGCCTGGAAGACACCGCGATTGTAGAGAACGGTGCTGTCCATTTCCTTGGGTGGCTGCTTGCCCTGCGCTTTGTACATCGCTTCGATCTCTTTCAGGACGGGGAAGTCCTTGCCGACACCGGCGTACTGGAGGGTGTGATAGCCCTCGGCGAAGGTCATGCCGCCGGCCGCCGCGATGTCGGACTCCGACACGGCCCAAACGAAACCGATGACCTTGCTCAGCGGGAAGCCTTTGCCCTTGAGCTCCTTGAGCGCAACGGCAGGCGCGCGACCAAACAAGTGAGCGATCACGAAATCAGGCTTGAAGCGCCCGGTGATATCGAGCACTTGCGCGCCCATCTCGATGCCCGGCGACGGCACCGCAAAGGTACGCATCTCGAAGCCTTCGAGTTTGGCGATATCCTCAAGCACACCGATCGGCTCTTTGCCGGCGGGATTGTCGAAGAACATGTAGGCGATCTTCTTGCCTTTCAGACTGCCGCCGAGCTGTTTTTTCACAAAGTCGACAGCGACGGTTGCCTGGGACCAGTATGTGGCGGCAACCGGGAAGATCCACGGATAGCGCTTGCCGTCGGCAGCGGCCGCCGACCCGAAGCCGGGTGAGGTTGCCGCCATCTTGTCCTCTTCCAGCTTCTTGATCAGCGCCGCGATCTGCGGCGTGCCGTAGACGCTGTGGAAGATCGCGCCTTCTTTCTTGAAGCGCTCGTGCGCCTCCATGGCCGGCGGCACCTTGTATTCATGATCGATCTCGATGACCCTGATCTTGAAGCCCTCGACGCCACCCTTGCTGTTCACCAGTGCGACGTAGTCGTGATAGGCGGGACACAGCGTCGTGCCCGTGATCTGCGTCGGCCCCGTGCGATCGCACTGCATGCCGATGACCAGCTCCTTGTCTTGGGCAACGGCGCCCCCCGACACGAGCCCGATGAGGCCGATCGCTGCCCCTAGCGTCTTGATCCTGTCCGTCAACATGAGCGTTCTCCTTCTTTCACCACGCGGTCCGCCCAGCCCTTCAGTACGAGAACGGCCAGGAGCGGAAGTAATTGCGGATATTGCGCCACAAACGGGCGAGGCCTTCGGGTTCGACGACCAGAAAAAAGATGATCAGCGACCCGAAGATGACGAGCCGCATGCTGGCCGCGATGGCCGACAGCGCCGCCGGATCCCAAATGTAGATGCCGACCGCATTGACGACCTCACGAATGATGTAGGGCAGGGTCGTCACGAAGACGGCGCCCAGAATGGTGCCCAGCACCGAGCCCAGCCCACCGATGATGATCATCGCCAGATAGTCGATCGAGACGCCGATCTGGAACGCCTCGTAGTTGGCGATGCCGTAGTAGTAGGTGTAGAGCACCCCGCAAACGCCAGCGTAGAACGATGAGATCGCGAACGCGATCAGTTTGTATTTGAAGATGTTGATGCCGATGATTTCGGCCGCAATGTCCTGATCGCGGATCGCCACGAAAGCCCGACCGATGCGGCTGCGCACGAGGTTCATCGTCGCCACAATGGCCAGCAGTGCAAAAAACAGCGTGAAGTAGTAGAGCTGGAAATTGGTCTTGAGCGGCGTGCCGAACAGCATCGGGCGCGGCACTTCGATCGAGGCGGCAGCACCTCCCGAAATCGCCGGCGTGTGATTGATGATCCACTCGATGATGAGCTGGCTCGCGAGCGTAGCAATGGCGAGGTAGGTGCCCTTGATACGCAAACTCGGAATGCCGACGATGGCGCCGATCAGCGCGGCCATGAGACCACCGGCCGGCAGCGTCAGCCAAAATGGCAGGCCGAGCTTGACGGCGAGATTGGCCGCCGTGTAGGCGCCGACCGACATGAACGCGGCATGCCCGATCGAGATCTGGCCCGTCCAGCCCACCAGAACGTTCAACCCGAGCGCGCCGACGATGGCGATGAACACCTGGATGAAGACCGACAGATAGTACTCGTGCATGGTGAACGGCACGACCAATGCAAACAGCACCAGCACCACCGCCGCCGTGTATTTGGCGATCGGCAGCGGAAAGAGCGCCATGTCTTGCGCGTAGGACGATTTGAAGTTTCCAGCTTCGCGATGAAACACGTCGGCACCCACCCTGTTCGAATGATTAGACGCGCTCGATCTTGCGTTTGCCGAACATGCCGTAGGGCTTGAACATCAGCATCACGATCATCAACACGTAGGGCGCAAAGTCTTTCGTTCCCCCGCCGACGTAAGGGTCGAGATAGCCCGCCGCCAAGCTCTCGACCACGCCGACGATCAGGCCACCGATGACGGCGCCGATGATGGAGTCGAGGCCACCGAGGATGACCACGGGGAAGACTTTCAAGCCAACCAGCGCCAACTGCGTGTCGACACCCAACATGCTACCCCAAATGATGCCACCCAGCGCCGACACGACGCCCGCCATAGCCCAAGCAATGGCGAAGTAGCGTTCGACGTTGATGCCCATCGCCATCGCCACCTGTTGGTTGTCGGCGACCGCGCGCATGGCGACGCCTTTGCGGCTCTTCAAGAAGAACCACGTGAAGACAGCAAGGCACAGGATCGACACCACGACCCCCAACACCTGGATCGGCGGCAGCGTCACGACGCCCAGATCCAAGTTCGCTTCGGGCAGTGGCAACGGCAACGTCAGCGTGGAGGCGCCGACCGTAATCGGTGGCAGGCCGCGCAGAATGGCGGCCAGTCCGATGGTCGCCATGATGACGGCGACGACCGGTCGGCCGAGCAGAGGCCGTAGCACGATACGCTCGAGACCGAAGCTGAAACCGACCATGACGACCAAGGATGCGAACACCGCCAGCGCGACCCCGCCCCAGCCGAACCCCAGAGTCGCCCCAATCGTGAGTGCGCCGGCATAGCCTGCCAGCATCACGAACTCGCCCTGCGCGAAGTTGATCGCGTCGGTCGCCTTGTAGACGAGCACGAACCCCAGCGCGATCAGCGAATACATCATCCCGATCGTGATGCCACTGACGAGGAGGGACAAACCGAATTGCAGCTCTTCGAGCACGCTCAATCTCCCTCAGGCCGCTTTTGCGGCGACAGTAGCTGCCGGCACATCGTGCACGGCAATGGTCGATGTCATGGACGTTTTGCGCCCGTCCTCGAAGGTGATTTCGACGGTGACTTCGGCGTTTGCCTTGGCTCCGTAGAATGCCTCGAGCACGCTCGCGTATTTCTCGGCGACGTAGCCACGACGCACCTTGCGCGTGCGCGTCATCTCGTTGTCGTCGGCTTCGAGTTCTTTTTCGAGCAGCAGGATGCGTCGCACGCGCAGGGGGTCTGGCAGTGTCGCGTTGACCTTGAGCACCTCGCTCACGATCATCGCGGCAACGTCGGGCTTGCGCGCCAAATCCATGAAGCTCGTGTAAGGGAGCCCCCGCCGTTCCGCCCAATTTCCGACCGTATTCATGTCGATGGCGATCATCGCGGTCACGAAGGGGCGTTCATGCCCGAAAGCCACGCCCTCGCGAATGAAGGGGCTGAATTTGAGTTTATTTTCGACGAATTGGGGCGCGAACGCCGTGCCGTCCGCCAAGCGTCCCACATCCTTGGCACGATCGATGATGGCGAGATGACCGCGCGGATCGATGACGGCGGCGTCGCCGGTTTTCAACCAACCGTCGGCGGACTTGGTCTCGGCCGTGGCATCGTCCTGTTTGTAGTAGCCGACGAAGACGCCGGGTCCCCGGATCAGGAGTTCGCCGTTGGCGTCGATCTTGACTTCGAGCCCCGGTACGGGATTGCCCACGGTGTTGGGATCGGCCTGTCCATCGCGTTGAATGGCGACCAGCGCGCTCGCTTCCGTCGCCCCATAAACTTGCTTCAAATTGATGCCGAAGGAGCGGAAAAAGCGGAACGTGTCGGGCCCCAAAGGCGCACCTCCCGTCACCGCCCAGCGCGCCTTGGAGAAGCCCAACTGATCGCGCACCGGCCCATACACCATGAATTCGCCGAGGCGATAGGCGAGCGCCAAGCTCGCTGGAACCGGGTTGCCGTCGGTGACCAGCAGTTCGCGACGTTCGGCTACACCGCGAAAATACTCGAAGACGCGCCGCTTGAGCGGGGAGGAGTCGGCCGCTTGCACTTGTATTTGCGTGAGCAGGTTTTCCCAAACACGCGGCGGTGCCAGCAGGCCCGTGGGCGCCAGTTCGCGCAGGTCGCGCGGCACGGTCGCGGGACTTTCGGGGCAATTGACGGTTGCTCCAACGACCAATGCGACCGACAGCGAGTACATCGCATCACCCACCCAGGCCATCGGCAGGTAGGCCAGCCAGTTGTCGCCGCGCTGCACATTCTCCACGGTGACATAGCTGCGCGCCGTCTCGACCATGTTGTGGTGGCTGAGTAGGGCGCCCTTGGCTCGGCCGGTCGTGCCCGATGTGTAGGCGATCATGGCAATGTCGTCGGCGCTGCCTTTGTCGAGTTCGCGCTCGAACACGTCGGGCTCCGCCTTGCCGAAGGCGCGGCCTGACGCGAGCAGATCCGTCAAGGATCGCAAGATCGGCTGGCTGTAGCCGGTCAGCCCCCGGGGATCGTCGTAGATGATCCAGCGCAGGCGCGGCAATTGATCGACCAACGACAAGATCTTGTCGACCTGCTCCTGGTCTTCGGCAACGATGACCGAGACCTCCGCATGATTCAGCACGTAGACGAGTTCGCTTGCAATGGCGTCCTGGTAGACAGGAACGGCGATACCGCCGATCGCCTGGGCCGCGAGTTGGGCCAAATAGAGGGACGGCCGGTTGTCGCCGACGACGGCGAGCTTTTCGCCGCGCTTGAACCCACTTTCGATCAAGCCCAGCCCGAGATCGTGGGTATAAGCGTAGCAATCCGCCCACGACATCGTGCGCCAGATGCCGCGATCTTTTTCCCGCATTCCGGGTTGGGAGGGAAAGCCGCGGGCATTGGCCCGCAACAACTTCGGCAGCGTGGTCGGCTCGGTGACAGCGGGGCTCATACTTTGGCGTCCCCTTTCGCCCCGAGATAGGCGGAAATGACGGCCGGGTCCGCCTGCACTTCGGCAGGCGTTCCTTCCGCTATCTTGCGACCGCGGTCGAGGACCACGACGCGATCTGAAATATCCATGACGACGCCCATGTCATGCTCGATGAGCATCACCGTCACGCCACGTTCCTGGTTCACGTCGAGGATATAGCGCGCCATATCCTCCTTCTCTTCCTGGTTCATGCCGCCCATGGGCTCGTCCAGAAGCAGCAGCTTGGGCTGCAAGGCGAGCGCGCGGCCCAGTTCCACGCGCTTGCGCAAACCGTAGGCGAGGGCGGCCGTGGGCTGTTTGCGCAGGTCCTGGAGTTCTAGGAAATCGATGATTTCTTCGCACACTTCGCGGTTGGCGATTTCTTCGCGCTTGGCTGGACCCCAATAAACGACGCTCGCCAGCACACCCGATTTCATGTGGACGTGGCGACCCAGCATCAGATTGTCGAGCACGGTCAGCCCCGAAAACAGCGCGATATTCTGGAAGGTGCGCGCAACGCCCAGTGCTGCGATTTCGCTGGGCCGCAGGTGCGTCGTCTCGTGACCTTCGAGCGCGATGCGCCCTTCATCGGGCTTGTAGAAGCCCGAAATCATGTTGAGCAGCGAGGTTTTGCCCGCCCCGTTGGGGCCGATCACGGAGAGAATTTTGCCCTTCGGCACCTCGACCGAGATTCCGGCATTGGCCACCACGCCGCCGAATTTCTTGGCCACACCCGTCACGCTCAGCATGACGGCAGGCGCCGCGGCAGCCGGCGTGAGCGCCACCTCTCGAGTCATCGTCATGAGTGCTGGCATCGGGCCGTGGCCACTCGCCACCCGTCAACCACACCGGACCCGGTGCACCGCCCTGGTTCGTTCACGCCGTCCTCCCTCGCATTTTTTTCCGATCCCGTGACGCGCGAGCTCTTGGCGGCCCTCGTCCGGAACCTGATCGTTGCTGCATTCAGTCCATCTCGCGATGCCGGTGTCAAGCACCGCGTCGTGCGTGTGTGCAGGCCATTGCGCGCACTCAGGCTGCCGCGCCGTCGAGACCCAGGGCTTTGCGCATCGACGAATGATAGTGGATCATCGCGGGTTCGTTGCGACCGTAGACGGTGTGTGTCTGCGCCTTCGAGCCGAACCCGATCTGCATCGAGCGCCCGGCCGGGAAATCTTCCGTCGAGACGACCTTCATCACGAGATCGAGGTTGGCCAGCCAATGCTGGCGTTCTTCTTCATTGGCGATCGGTTTTGGAATGTAGAGCGCCGTTTCCATGATCGCTCGGTCCACCCGATTGTCCGTCGGGAAAATGCGGTGGATTTCGGCGTGATCGCCCTGCATGACGAGCAGCGTATTGGGAAACAGCGAATAGACGATCGCGGAATTCCACATCAAGTCCCACTTGGCTTCCGGTGTCCCCTTCAAGCGCTCGAGCTTGCTGCGGGGAAAGATCAACCGATGATGGGTGCCGAAGGCTTCGAAGTCTCCGACGTTGCCGTGCAGGATGCCGGTCAGGCTGTCGCGATGCAGAAAGCCGATATGATAGCCCTCGTGGAACGTATCGACGAGGATTTTCCAATTCATCGTTTCGGGCACGTTACGGCGCTCGAAACCATCGTAGGTGTCGAGCTTCCAATACGCCAGATCGGGTCCCAGACCTCCCAGCCAGGGCTCGATGTCGAGGTCCGTCGCGCCATCGGCCGCAGGTGTCGAAAGAACCCAGACGATGCCGTACTTTTCCGCCAGTGGCAGAGGCGTGAGACCAGGACGGTCTTTGCGCACACCGGGGAAAGCTTTTTCGTCGGGAATACCGCGCAGGTGCCCGTCGATATTGTAGGTCCAGGCATGATAGGGGCACGAAAAGAGCCCCGCTTTTCCTGAACCTTGCGCAACTTTCGCCCCCCGGTGCCGGCACACATTCAAGAACGCACGCAGCTTGCCGTCCTGCCCGCGCACGATGAGGATCGGTACGCCGGTATAGTCTTCCGTCGAGTAGCGTCCGGGCTCCGCCCAGTCGCGCGAAAATCCCATGACGATGGGGTGTTCGCGAAACAGGATCTGGCTTTCTCGCTGGAGGCGGGCTGGGCAGGTGTAGGAGGCCACCTCGTTTTCCCAGGGCTCTGGCGCAACCGCCGTCGTGCCCGTTTCCACATAGGTGAGCATGCGTTTGAGGATCGCAACTTCGGTGGCGTGGTCCATGCGACGAATGCCTTGCGCTGGAGGAGTTCGGTTCGGCACTTACCTTTGCAGAGCCCGCGGCAACCCTCAAGGGGTGGCGGGAGTGCCGTGCGTCGGGCGCGCTGCGGTGCCGTGGTCGCAAGCCAAGCCATGAACTCGGCTCGTGTTCCGTCACATCTCTGCCGTGCACATGTTGATACAACCTTCATCTCGCTTCTCTTCGGCTGGAAGAGAGGGGGCGCGGAGCGGCGAGACCTCACTCTTTGCAGTTGGATTGGATGCGGCCTCGCCGCTCCACGCGCGCATGACGGGGGTGGTCCCCCTGTCGACGGCCAGTCCCGCAAAAGCCCCGTGCATCCGTTTTGACCGTGGCTTTCTTCTGCCGGTTGAGGCGTCTCACGACGGCCGACCCGGCGCGGCACCGAGCGGAGGCGGGCTGAGTCACCCCGCGCTGCCTATCGAATGCGCTTTCCCGCACCTCCCGAAAACATCCCAGCTCGAGCCCAGGCCCCTCAGCGGTGCGGATGTGGAAACTATAGGCACAACGCGCACGCACGGGGATAACTCGGGCAAGCGGTATGTGGGGTTATGATGAACGCGGGCGCGGGGAGTCGATTCGCCGCCCGGCACCGATCGAGACCGACAAGGCCGTCATATCGCCCGACTTGTGCAAGCGTCTAACGCAACCGCCCCACACCGCCACGCCCCAAATTCGACCACGGCTTAACCTTCGATCAACCATGACGGGGCACGATGGGCCCGGTGTTCGTTCGTTGCGTCAGTCGAGAAGGCCCCCGTCATGTGCCGTTTGCTTTGCGTCGAGAGCGCGTCTCGCTCCGCCCGTTCCGCTGTGCGCGGGAGCCTCATCGGTGTTGCGCTGCTGTGCAGCGCGTGCGCTGCCCAACACGCCCCCTCGGGCGTTGCTGGCCCACAACCGCCGCCCCCCACGGCCACCTATGTCGGCAGCTGGAAGCTCCAGGTTGAAGCAGACGGGCTTCCAGCCCAACACGCGCCGCGCCAGCGAGACACGATATCCGACGATCCGACCGAACCCTGGAGCCCCAATTACGGAAGCGCTCCCGTGCGCGCCCAGTCGCCGCCCCCAGCACCGATTGAGCCCACGCGAAAGGCGGAGCGCGCCTCGGAGAAGGCGGCACCCACTTCTGCTGCTGCCGCGCGCCACATCGTTGGCCTCGACGCCGAAGACATCATTCGACGCGCCGTTGCCGCGCACGAAATGCGCCGCCAGGATTGAGGCGACGAGCCGAGACTCGAGCCCGTCAAGCCAGCTTGGCGTCCTTGATTCCGCGTGCGGCGAACTCCCAGGCCTCGATCGTGTGCGCCACGTCTTTGTCATCGTGCGCGAGCGAAATGTAATACTTGCTGTCGCTCTTCAGAATGCCGCGCTCGAGAAGTGACGCGTTGAAGTGGCGCGAGATCTCCTGGTTGCCGCGGAACCAACCGCGATAGTCGTGCACCTCGCCGTCGGTGAAGCACGCGTCGAACATCGGCGCCTCGCCGACGATCTGCGCCGGAATTCGGGCCTCCTTCAGAATCCGGCCGAGCGCGCTCTTCAATGTGTTGCCTGTGGCGAACAGCTGCTCGTAGGCCCCGGGCCGCTTCAAAATCGCCATCGTGGCCAAGCCGGCAGCCGACGCGACGGGATTGCCCGACAATGTGCCGATCTGCATCGTAAACGCGTCTTCGGGAACCGCTGCCTTATCGAAGTGGCGCATGATATCGGCGCGACCGGCAATCGCGGCCAGCGGGAACCCGCCGCCGATGATCTTGCCGAACGTCGCCAGATCCGGCGTCACGCCATAATAGGCTTGCGCGCCCGAGTACGCCCAGCGGAACCCGGTCACGACCTCATCGAAGATGAGCACGATGCCCGTCTCCTGCGTGATCTGGCGCAGGCCTTCGAGAAACCCGGGCTTGGGCCCGATCAGCCGCTGGAAGGGTTCGACGATGATGGCGGCCAGCTCGTCTTTGTGCTGGGCGATGAGACTGCGCACGGCGTCGAGATCGTTGTAAGGCGCGACAATGACTTCATCGCGCACCGACTTCGGAATACCTGCCGAATCCGGCACGGGCGTCGGGAAATTGGCGAGACGTTTGGGCGCCAGACTCATGAGGCCATAGTCGCTCATGCCGTGGTATCCGCCCTCGAATTTGAGGATCTTGTCGCGCCGGCGGTAGGCGCGCGCAATGCGCAGAGCGTACAGGTCGGCTTCCGTACCCGTGCACACGAAGCGCACCTGCTCGGCGCAGGGAACCGCATCGACGATCTCGGCGGCCAGCTTGATGCCGTGCGGATTGTTGACGAAGAACGTGGTCCCGTCGACGACTTGAGCCAGCACGGCGGCCGTCACCTCCGGGTGCGCATGGCCGACCAGCATCGGTCCCGAGCCCAGAAGATAGTCGATGTATTCGTTGCCCGACACGTCCCAGACGTGCCCGGCCTTGCCCTTGGCGATGACGACATCCAGCGCCGTATTGCCGAACGTGCCCGCAGGCAGCACCTTATTGGCCGTCTCGATGAGAGCGCTTTCGTCCGTCGTGTGCACGAGCTGCTGCATGGAGGGCTTCCTTGGGTTGTGGCGGTTGCACGGGGGGAGCAACCGAATGGCGCGAAAAAGCAATCACAGATTCCGCTTGCCGTCCGCGCGACGGATGGCCGAATGTTGGTCGAACCTTTCCAGATGCGTCAAGAGCCATCGACCCACCCCGTGGAGGAAACGCAATGCCCGTCATTCAAGCCAACCGCCTGACCACCATTACGACGGATTTGTTGAAAGCGGCGGGCGCTTCCGCCGAGGAGGCAAGATTGGTTGCGGAAGGCTGCGTTCTCGCGAATTTGACGGGACACGACAGCCACGGCGTCATCGCCATCCCCACCTACATCGATCGCGTCGAGAAAGGGCATATCGTGCCCGGCGCGCCGTTCACGATTCTGCAGGAGTCGGCGACGACCACCGTGGTCGACGGCAATTGGGGCTTCGGCTTCGCGGTCGCGGATCGCGCCATGAAGCTGACCATCGAGAAGGCCAAGACGCAGAACGTCGCCGCATGCACGATCCTGCGTCAAAGCCACGTCGGCCGCGTCGGTGCCTATCCGATCATGGCCGCCAAGGAGGGCATGATCGCTCTCATGACGGCAGACTCGGGCCGTTCGCCCAAGGCCGTGGCCCCATTCGGCGGGCGCGAAGCCCGCGTCGGCACCAATCCGATCTCGATCGCCATGCCGTCGAACCTGCCGGGCGCGTTTTGTCTGGACATGGCCACGTCTGCGGTGGCTGCGGGCAAGATCAAACTGGCGCAAGCCAAGGGCATCAAGATCCCGACCGGCTGGATCGTCGACAAGGATGGCGCACCGACGACCGATCCCAACGACTTCGACAAGGGCGGCGTGCTGCTCCCCCTGGGCGGCGAAGAAGGCCACAAGGGCTACGGCCTGTCGGTGATGGTCGAGGTGCTGTCGGCCCTGTTGCCGGGCTTGGGCTTCGGCGTCGATCCCACGGGGCGCCACAACGACGGCTGCTTCATTGCTTGCTTCAAGGTCGAAGCCTTTCGCTCGCTCGACACGTTCAAGCAAGAAGTCACCGACTTCGCCAACTATCTCAAGGCGACGCCGCCCATGAAGGGGGTCAAGGAAGTGCTCTATCCGGGCGAGGTCGAATGGATGAAAGAGCAGGATCGCGCCAAGAACGGCATCGACGTCGACGACAACACCTGGAAAAAATACCTGGCTCTGGGCGAAAAATACAAAGTTGCCGACAAGGTGAAGCTCTGACTCCGGCTACCCCTGTTGGCCGCGCGGAGCCGCACGGTCTCGACTGGTTTGCACGCGCGATCTCGCGCAGCGTTCCGGGAGACGTGCCCGCGGCGCGGCGACCAGAACCTTGCCTTCACGACGCCGTGGGTCCGGGCTCAAATGCCGCATAGGCGCGCGTTGTGACGACACCCAAGTGTAAGACATAGCTCTGAAGGTGGCTGCATCGGTGCTCTGCCGCCAATACTGGCCTGCATGTGGGACTCCAACAGCGCAAGCGCGCGATCGACCCGCACAATCCCGCCACATTGCAAACTCACGGTGGAATGCGACACCGACCCCACGATGAATTCGTCTCAATCCAGCATCGCGACCCCTGGTCACGAGCCCTGCTGCCGATGCTGGAGCAAAGTGTATGCGTGACGTGAAAGGCGACCATGACTGCCCTCAATCCAGTACTTGCCAAGATGTTCCGGGGACCGTTGGATTTGAACGGACCTGTCCTCGGGCGCATCTTCTATCTCTTCGAATATGCCAGATCGGCCATCGAGGAGCGGCTTGAAGCCTTCGATGCGCGCTTTGGCACGGATACGTCGGCGCCCGCGTTCGAGCGCAATCAAAAGGCATCCGTGCACTTCTACGTGCCGACGACGGCTTCGGTCATTTACGAGATTCTCAACGCCACTCCCTTGCAACCCGACACCGTGTTCGTGGATATGGGATCAGGCAAAGGTCGCGCATTGCTTGTCGCGTCGGAGTTCCCATTTGCGAAAATCGTCGGGCTCGAACTTTCGGATAATCTGCACCGGATCGCGCAGGACAATGTCGCGCGCTACAAACCCGCCTCCCAGAAATGCGCAGCGTTCGAGCTGAAATGCATGGATGCGCTCGACTATGCCTACGGAGACGAGCCGGTCGTCCTCTTTCTTTTCGATCCTTTCGGACGCGAGATCCTCGAGCAGGTCATGGCCAATCTCGAGGCCTCACTGCGGGCCAAACCGCGCGACGCCACTGTGGTCTATGTCTATCCCCAGTACGAGGATGTGCTGCAGAACTCGCCCGTGCTTCGCCGGGTGAAAGTAGGCGGACCCAAATGGCAGCCCTGGAGCCAATACGTCGTCTACGCGGCTTCGAAGGCCACAGCTGGTGATCGATGCGCGACTGCAGACCCTGTGCAGGACGTCGTGGACGTAGACAGCCGGTAACGATCGAGCCCCTTGCCCGTTGGCGCCCTGTACGGACGGATCCGTCCACGGCGAACGTGCTGCCTCGGCTTCAGCGCGAAAGTTGGTGTATGTTTTGCTGATCTCACCTGCTCCAACCCAGAGTTTGCCCATGCCCCAGAAAACACCGCGTATGCCGGCACTCCCCGAGGCCCAGCTATCGGAAGCCCAGAAAAAGGTCGTCGCCGCCGTCGTGGCGGGACCGCGCAAGAGCCTCGTCGGGCCGTTCATTCCGTTGATGCGCAGCCCCGATTTCATGGACCGCCTGCAGAAAACGGGCGAATATCTGCGGTACAATTCAGCTTTCGAGCCGCGCCTGTCGGAGCTGGCGATCCTCATCACAGCACGCCTGTGGACGCAGAACTTCGAATGGTACGCGCATCAACCGATCGCCGAAAAAGCCGGTTTGAAACCCGCGATCATCGAAGCCGTCGCCAAAGGTCGCCGCCCCGCTGACATGGCCGCCGACGAAGCCGCCGTCTGGGATTTCCTCGACGAACTGTCGCGCCTGCGCACCGTCAGCGATGCCACCTACGCGTGCACGCTCACCCTGTTTGGCGAACGCGGCATCATCGACCTGATCGGCATTCACGGCTATTACAGCCTGCTCGCCATGGTACTCAACGTCTCCCAAGCCCCGCTGCCCGAGGGCGCCACGCCCGGGTTGCAGCCGCTGCCTTGATGTCGAAAAGTCCCATCCGATCAGCCGAACCAACCTCGACGAGCATGCGTTGAAGTGAAGCGGACGGCCAGTAATGGCCGCCCCGGCCCTCCTCTTGTCACGTTCGGGGAGATTTGAGACACACGCAGTCGGATACATGCATCACCCGAATCGATCGGGTGGTGTCGATTCGGCAGTAGCGACGCCAGCAGGGCGGCTGCCCCAGGAGCACGCGATGGACCGTATCAAGATCAGCGGCGGCAGGCCGCTCGAGGGCACGATCCAGATCTCGGGCGCCAAGAATGCGGCGCTCCCGCTGATGATCGCGAGCCTGCTCACGTCGGACCGGCTCACGCTCAAGAACGTGCCCAATCTGGCCGACGTCAATCTGCTGGCGCGGATCCTGCGCAATCATGGCGCCGATCATTCGATCGAGGGCAAGCGCGCCAGTCCCAACCCGCATCTGGGCGAAACCTTCCACCTGACCGCGCGCGATATCGTCGATACGACGGCGCCCTACGAGATGGTCTCGCGCATGCGGGCCAGCTTCTGGGTGCTGGGGCCCATTCTGGCGCGCATGGGTGAGGCGCGCATTTCGCTTCCCGGCGGCTGCGCCATCGGCACCCGTCCGGTCGACCTGCATCTGATGGCGCTCAAAGCGCTGGGCGCCGAAATCGACATCGATGGCGGCTATGTGGTCGCCAAGGCGCCACGCGGTCTCACCGGCAATCGGATCGTGTTCCCGAAAGTTTCTGTCGGCGCCACGCACAACACGCTGATGGCGGCCACCTTGGCCAAAGGCGAAACAGTCCTCGAGAATGCCGCGCGCGAGCCCGAAATCGGCGATGTCGCGGAATGCCTCGTCAAGATGGGCGCCCACATCGAAGGCATCGGCACGTCGACCCTGCGCATTCAAGGCCGAAGCAGCCTCGAGGGAGCGACGCACACCGTGCTGCCCGATCGCATCGAGACGGGGACGTTTGCCTGCGCCGTGGCGGCGACAGGTGGGGACGTCGTGCTTTTGGGCGCGCGCAAATCGCTGCTGGAAACCGCACTCAGCGCCCTCGAGCAGACCGGCACGTCGATCGAGGAAACCGAAGGCGGCGTGCGCGTCCGGCGCAATGGTGGGGGTATCGCGTCCATCTCCGTCGAGACCGAACCGTTTCCCGGCTTCCCGACCGACCTGCAGGCCCAGCTGATGGCGCTCATGACGACGGCCAAAGGCACGAGCGTCATTCGTGAAACAATCTTCGAAAACCGATTCATGCACGTGCAGGAGCTGGCGCGGCTGGGGGCCGATATCCACCTGCAAGGCGATCGCGCCAGCATTCGCGGCGTCAAAGCGCTGAAAGGCGCGCCCGTCATGGCCACGGACTTGCGGGCATCGGTGTCGCTGGTGATCGCGGGCCTGATTGCGGAGGGCGAAACCACGGTCAATCGCGTCTACCACCTCGACCGGGGCTTCGAGCGGCTCGAAGAAAAGCTCTCCGGCTGCGGCGCGGTCATCGAACGCATCGCGTCGGCGTGATGTCATTGGTCATGGAGCGCGCTCCGCGCCATGGGTGATCATTCCCCGCTCAGGCGCGATGCGGTCGCCTACGGGGCTGTCGCCCTCGCCGCACTGTGCTGGTCGGGCAACCATGTTTTGGGCCGCGCCATCGCGGGTCACATCCCGCCGGTCGCCATTTCGATGCTGCGGTGGGCCATTCCGGCGCTGATCCTGCTGCCCTTCGCCCTGCCGCATCTGCGCCGCGACGCCCGCGTGCTGCGGGATCACATTTGGATCATCGCTGTCTTGGCGACCATGGGCGGCGCCATTTTCGGCACCCTTCAGTATGTGGGGCTGCAGTACACCACCGCCATCAATGTGTCGGTTCTGAACTCGGTGGCGCCGGTCTTCATTATTGCCGCGGGTTTGCTGATGTTCGGGGATGCGGTATCGGGGCGACAGATCGTGGGGATCGCGATCTCGCTCACGGGGGTCCTCGCCATTGTCGCCAAAGGCGATCCGGGCGTTCTCGCAGGTCTCGATTTCAACTGGGGCGATCTGATCATCCTCTTCAATCAGGGCATCTTTGCCGTCTACTCCGCCTATCTGCGGCTGCGGCCGAAGATCCACTGGCTGTCGTTCACCTTCGCCATGGCGGCCATTTCTGCGCTGGTGACGGCCCCGGCCATGATCGTGGAACATTGGGCTGGCTATCGCATGCCGTGGACTTGGGAGACGCTGGCCGTCATCGGTTACGTCTCGATCTTCCCCAGCGTCGTTGCGACGATTGCGTGGATTCGCGGCGTCGACCTCATTGGTCAAAGCCGCGCCGGTGCCCTGCTGCATCTGATCGCGATCTTCAGCGCAGTCCTGGCGAGTCTTTTGCTGGGAGAACGGTTGATGCCTTTCCATTTCGCGGGCTTCGGTCTGATCCTGTGCGGCGTCTGGCTGGCGGCACACAAAGCGGACCCTTGAAAGCCGGCACGGCGTTCGAACCGACGACCCTGCTTCGGGGTTTGGTTGCGGCGGACGGCGGCGGACGGTATCAGTCCACTGAACGAGCCCTTGCCCACGACGACACCTCTCACGCGGCTGATGCCATGGACCACCTCAAGCTCATAGCCTTCGACACCGAGGTCCTCGATGTCGTGTCTGCGCACCTACAAGACAGCGCGCTGACCGTCGCAGACATGGCCTTTCTGCCTCGTGAGCAGCGCTTCGTTGCGTTGGTGCATCGCTTCGACTGGCCGCGCGTGTTGACCGAACCCGGTGGGTCCTTGCAGCGGAGCCAGACAGTGTTGCGCATCGACCGGGTGCGGCGTGCACAATATTCCGGGTTCGACCTCGCAGCCCCCCAGAGCGCGCTGGCTCTTCTCACGGTTCGGTTCGCAGCGACGGCGCCCGATGACCCCGCCGGGGTGGTGACCCTGTGCTTTTCGGGCGGTGGCGCCATCCGCCTCGACGTCGAGTGCATCGAAGCCGAACTGAAGGATTTGGGGCCGACCTGGCGAACGCTCAAACAACCGGTCCACCCAGAAGAAGACGCCAAGAGGTGAGGTTTTGGCGTCTGGCGCGGTTCGCGATTGCCTCGCGTGCGCCAAAACGCCTGAAAACGGCGATACTCAAGTGGCGGTGTGTGCCGCCGGAGGGCTCCGATGCCGATGCGCCTGTCTACTGCCGATCCCGATTTTGCCACCCGTTTCGATGCCTTTCTCGGGACCAAGCGAGAAGTGTCGGAGGACGTCGACACGGCAGTACGGGCCATCCTGGCCGATGTTCGCACGCGCGGCGACACCGCGCTGATCGAGCTGACGCGGCGCTTCGATCGCCTCGATCTGTCGATCGATTCACTTCGGGTGTCCGCGGCGGACATCGACGCGGCCGTGGCGGCGACGGCGGCCGACCGCGAAACCCTCGACGCGCTGGTGCTGGCGCGCGATCGGATCGCGGCACACCATCGCCGCCAAGTGCCTCAGAACGACTCCTACACCGACGCCACCGGCACGCGACTAGGCCACCGCTGGACTGCCGTCGAATCGGTCGGCCTTTACGTGCCGGGCGGCACCGCCTCCTATCCCAGTTCCGTGCTGATGAACGCCGTGCCCGCCGCCGTCGCAGGCGTGCGGCGCGTGGCAATGGTCGTGCCCTCGCCGGACGGTCGGCTGAATCCTCTGGTTTTGGTGGCGGCGCATCTCGCCGGTGTCCACGAGATCTATCGAATCGGAGGCGCCCAAGCGATTGGTGCGCTGGCTTACGGCACCCAGACGATTGCCTCGGTGGCCAAGATCGTTGGACCCGGGAATGCGTATGTGGCCGCCGCCAAGCGTCAGGTGTTCGGGACGGTCGGCATCGACTCGATGGCTGGACCATCCGAAGTGCTGATCATCGCCGATCGCGACAACGACCCCGAATGGCTGGCCGCCGACCTGTTGGCTCAGGCCGAACACGACAGCGCCGCCCAATCCATTCTGATGACGGACGATGCCCGCCTCGCCGACGCCGTGGAAGCCGCCGTGACCCGTCAAGTGGCGACCTTGCCGCGCCGCGCCATCGCGTCGGCCAGCTGGGCCACGTTCGGTGCCATTATCGTGTTGCGATCCCTCGACGAAGCCCCCGCGCTGGCCGATCGGATCGCCGCCGAGCACGTTGAAATCGCGACGGCTGATCCCGACCGGCTCGGCGATCGCATTCGCAATGCCGGCGCTATTTTCCTCGGCGCGCTCACGCCGGAGGTGATCGGCGATTATATCGGTGGCTCCAACCACGTCCTGCCGACCGCCCGCAGTGCGCGTTTCTCGTCGGGGCTCGGCGTTTTGGATTTCATGAAGCGGACCTCGCTCCTGCGCCTCGACCGGGGGGCGCTGGAGACCTTGGGCCCCGCCGCCATGGCGCTGGCACGGGCCGAAAGCCTGGAGGCCCACCGTCGCTCGGTCGCGATGCGCCTGGAGCCGCGAGGGGACGAAGGATGACCGGCGCGCCCGATGACGGTCCGCCAGAGAGCGACGCAGCCGGCGCGCGGACGCGGCTTGTGGCCATCACCCTCGACGAGGCCTCGATCAAACGCTCCAACCCCAACGTCGAGCATGAGCGCGAGGTCGCGATCTACGACATCGTCGACGCCAATCATTTCGAGGTGTGCGGCCGCGACGAGGGACCCTATACGCTGCATCTGTCGATCGTCGAAGATCGCTTGGTGATGGCCATCGGCTCCGGGCGCGACCCCCACATCGTCTCACACGTGCTGTCCCTGACCTCGCTGCGGCGGATCATGAAAGATTATTTTCTCGTCTGCGACAGCTACTATCAGGCGATCCGAACGGCACCACCCTCGCGTATTCAGGCGATCGACATGGGCCGCCGCGCCCTTCACGACGAGGGCAGCCACCTTCTCGCCGAACGCCTCGACGGCAAGGTCGTGATCGACCACACGACGGCTCGCCGGCTGTTCACCCTCATCTGCGCGCTGCATTGGAAGGGGTGAGACGGTATGGCGGAGGCGTCACGCGACCTGCCCGGCGCGGTGTTGTTTGCCTGCACCATGAATGCCGTGCGCTCGCCCATGGCCGCTGCCATCCTGCACCACCTCGCCGGCCAACGCCTCTACGTGGCGTCAGCGGGCGTGCGCGCAGGCGAGCCAGACCCGTTCGTTGCCGCCGTCATGAACGAAATCGGTATCGACCTTTCGACGCACGATCCCCGCACACTGGCCGACCTCGACGACACCTCGTTCGATCTGATCGTGACGCTGTCGCCCGAGGCGCATCACCAGGCTCTGGAGCTCACCCGCACGATGGCGGTTGACGTGGAATACTGGCCGACCTTCGATGCCTCGATGATGCAGGGACACGGCAACCGCGACCAAGTGCTCGAGAGTTACCGCATCGTCCGCGACACCTTGTTTGCCCGTATCAAAAAGCGTTTTTCGCTGACCGGTGGCCCGACGTTGTGATGTCTGGGCGCGCCATGCCGACGGTTCACCGCCCCAGCCACTTCGCCCAGCGGCCTTTCTTCTGGGCGGGTTCGGCAGCGGGATCATCCCCATTCAGCTCGCGCACGAAGGCCGAGAAGAACTCGTCGGCGAGTTTCTTGGATGTCGCTTGGATGAGACGGCCACCCAAGGTCGCGAGCTTGCCGCCGACTTCGGCTTTGGCCGAGTAAATGAGGTCTGTTTCGTCGGCGCCCACCTCCACCAAGTCGACTTTGGCGCGACCCTTGGCGAAACCGGCCGCCCCGCCCTGCCCCTGGCCGACGATCGTATAGCCGGCTGGCGGGTTCAAATCCTCGAGCGTCACAGCGCCTGTGAACGTCGCGGAAATAGGCCCGATTTTCAGGGCAACTTTGGCGGCCAGATCCGTCGGGGAGCGCTGTTCGAGGTCTTTGCAACCCGGAATACAGCGCTGCAAGACATCGGGGTCGTTGAGTGCCGCCCAGACGACGTCGCGCGGGGCGCGTATGCGATACTGGCCTTGAATATCCATGACGGCGGCGCAGGTCCTCTCGAGCGTCGTGTGATCAGGCGATGTTGTCGCCGCGCGCGCCGATATCGGCGAGCCGCGTCATGCGCCAGGTCGACCCGTCGCGATCGAAACGCATGGGCGTGGCATTGGCCAGCATCTCCGTCGCCAGATCGAGGCCCAGGCTCGGCGCCAGGACATAGAGAATGCCGCCGTGGCCGACCAACACCGTGCGCTTGACGTGGGCGTCGGCAAGTCCACGACGGATGCCGGCTTGCGTGCGCGTGACGAATGTCGCCAACGTCTCGCCGTTGGGAGGATCGTCGCGCCAGTCGTGATCGGCCGACGGCGTGCCGACGAGATCGCCGAACCAGCGCTCGCGCAGTCCGTCCTCGGGTTCCGGCTCGAGGCCGTGCGGACGACCCAGGATCTGCGCCGTCACCCACGCGCGATCCATCGTGCTCGCGACGATGCGCTCGAGTGGATGGGCGCGCAGCACGGTTGCCGCCGCCTCAGCCTGTTCCAGGCCCCGCCCATTCAAGGGTTGGTCGGCGCGCTGAAAGATACGCTGATGATTGCCGTCGGTCTCGCCGTGGCGGACGAAATAAAACGTCTCACACGAGGGCACGATGGGCGTGGCGCGCGCCATGCGAAACAGCTCGTCGAGCCCCCGGTGCAGGTATCCGGGCGTGGTGATGTTGGCCATGTGGATTGATCTCACACGATCTCGAAGAGGGCTGCCGCCCCTTGGCCGCCGCCGATGCACATGGTGACGACGGCGTACTTCGCCCCACGCCGCTTACCCTCGATCAGCGCGTGGCCCGTCAGGCGTGCACCGCTCATGCCGTAAGGATGGCCGACCGAAATGGCACCGCCATCGACGTTCAGGCGATCAGCGGGAATGCCGAGCTTGTCGCGACAGTAGATCACCTGCACAGCGAAGGCTTCGTTCAGTTCCCAAATGCCGATGTCGTCGACTTTCAAGCCATGCTTCTTGAGCAGCTTGGGCACCGCGAAGATCGGACCGATGCCCATCTCGTCGGGCTCGCACCCGGCCACCTCGAAACCGCGATAGATGCCCAGCGGCGTCAGACCGCGCTTCTGGGCTTCCTTGTCGCTCATGACGACCGACGCCGAGGCGCCGTCGGACAGCTGGCTGGCATTGCCGGCGGTAATGAAATTCCCCTCACCGGCGACGGGTTTCAGTTTGGCCAAACCTTCGATATTGGTGTCGGGTCGGTTGCCCTCGTCGCGGGTGAGCGTGAACATCTCCTTGCCGGCGATGTTGCCCTCTTTGTCGAACACGATCTTCTCGGCCGCCAGCGGAGCGATCTCGGCATCGAAGCGGCGCGCCTGCTGGGCGGCAGCTGTGCGCCGCTGGCTCTCGAGGCCGTATTCGTCCTGCGCCTCGCGGCTGATCCCGTAGCGCTTGGCCACCGTGTCGGCGGTTTGGATCATCGGCCAATAGATGGCGGGGACGTGCTGGTCGACCCAGTCGTCGCGCGTGCGATACTGGTTGGCGTTCTTGGTTTGCACGAGGCTGATCGACTCCAAGCCGCCGGCCACGATGATGCCCGCATCATCGGAGCGAATGCGCTGCGCCG
Organism: Hyphomicrobiales bacterium; assembly: GCA_031406575.1. Taxonomy (GTDB): domain Bacteria; phylum Pseudomonadota; class Alphaproteobacteria; order Rhizobiales; family Hyphomicrobiaceae. The sequence continues at coordinate 3,634 of JANOHP010000203.1, read as the reverse complement.
CCATTGCGATGGTCTGCAAGCCGGACGAACAGAAACGGTTGATGGTGGCGCCGGGCACCGTCACCGGAAAACCGGCACGCACCGCGATTTGGCGGGCGATGTTACCGCCGGTGGCGCCTTCCGGCATGGCGCATCCCATCAGCACGTCATCGATGTCTTCCGCCGCGACCTGGGCCCGCTTGGCGGCTTCGGCTGCAACATGGCCACCCAGTGTGGCGCCATGGGTATCGTTGAAGGCGCCGCGATAAGCGCGTCCGATCGGCGTGCGGGCGGTCGAAACGATGACGGCATCGGGCATGGTGATCTCCCAGGCTGAAAGCGCGGCGGCGGTGTCCGGCGAGAGGATGACACGCAGCCCGCCAAAAGCAAGCACGCCCTCCAGCTCGAGCATCGAGCCGCCGAACCATTTTCAAGAGGGCCATTCGTTGACCGTGCGAGGTCGGCACGCTTGAGCCGACCTCGCCGTTTTCGTTATTATTCCAAGAACCCGGCCAGGCGCGGCAGCCACAGGCTGATGCCTGGGAAGTAGATGCACAGCATCAGCCCGACGACCTGGAGGATCACGAAGGGATACATGGCGCGATAGACGTCACGCATCGTGACGCCGGGTGGGGCCGTTCCCTTCATATAGAAGAGCGTGGCCCCGAACGGTGGCGTCATGAACGCCGTCTGCAGGTTGACAGCGACCAGCGTCCCGAACCACGTCATCAGAGCGGCATTGCTGCCCAAATGATCCGAGAAGTCAAACTTGAGCAGGATAGGCCCGAAGATCGGCAGGACGATCAGGCAGATCTCGATCCACTCGAAGGGGAAGCCGAGCAGAAAGATGAGGACCATGATGAAGGCCAACATCTCCCACTTGGTATCGACGCCGAAATAAGCCAGCGAGGACACCATCAAGTCATCGCCGCCGAGCACGCGGAACACATAGGAAAACCCTGTCGCTCCGAGGAAAATCAGGAAGACGAGCCCGTTGGCTTTGCAGGTCGAGAAGATCGACTCGTTCAGCATCTGGATGGTGCAGCGATTGTTGAGGGCTGCAATGATCAACGATCCGAGGACGCCGACGGCGCCGCTCTCCGTGGGGGTTGCCCAGCCCATGAAGATCGATCCGAGCACGATCACCATCAGCGCCGTCATCGGAAACAGACCGCGCCACATGGCGTACCAGAACTCACCGCGTGTCTGTGGTCCGAAGTCTTTCGGCAGTTTCGGCGCCATGCCGGGTTTGAGGATCGAAATGGCGACAATGTAGATCAGATAAAGACCCGAAAGCAGGAAGCCCGGCATGACCGCACCGAGAAACAAATTGCCCGCCGACGTCGCCAGCATCTCGGCCATGACCACCAGCATGATGGCCGGCGGAATCAAAATGCCCAGCGTTCCCGCAGAAGCAATCGTGCCGATTGCCAACTCCTTGTTGTAGCCGGCAGCCAGCATCTGCGGCAGCGCGATCACCGACAGCGTGATCACGGCAGCCCCGACGACGCCGATCGGTGCGGCGAGGATGGTACCCATGATCATCACGGCGACCGCCAACGCGCCCGGACACCATTTGAAGATGATCTCGGTCGCGTGCAGCATGTCCTTGGCCGACCCAGATCGCTCCAGGATCGCGCCCATGAAGATGAACATCGGGATCGACGCCAGCACCGGATCGGCGGCGACGCCGGCCCACATGCGCAGCACGATGTCCGAAATGCCGATGATCTTGAACACGCCCAGATAAGTCCCGATCAGCGCGAACGCCAGCGACAGACCGCCCATGATGTAGGCGACCGGATAGCCGATGAAGATGAAGAAGAACATGCTCGCGAACATGATGAGCGCGAGATTGTCGGCGATTGTATCGAGCACGATGATTTCCCCGTTCCGGACTTATACGTCCGCCTCTACATGCCCGATCTGCAAGTTCACTTCTTCGTTCGGCAGGTTGCCGAACAGGAAGACGATGACCCGTAGCAGCACGCTGATGATGCCCAGGACGATCATCCACAGGCCGGCGGCGTAGACACCTTTGATAATCCAGCGATGGGTGAGACCGATCGTGCTGTCGGACTGCTCGCCCAGGCGATACGACAGTGCCACAAAGTCCAGGCTGTACCAGGACACGAGCGTGATATAGGGCAGCGCCAGAAGAAGGCAGCCGAACAGCTCGACCCAGGCGCGACCTCGGTAGGACATGTTTTCAGTGAAGGAATCGACCCGCGGGTGCGCGTTGATCGTGTAGCAGTAGCCCATCCAGAGCGAGAAGATCGCCGCGTGGAAGTGCCACTCCAATTCTTGCAGCAGGGTGGACGGCAGGGGTACGCCGAGCTTACGCAAGATGACGTCGAAACAGGTCACGGCGGCCATGGCGACCAGCAACCAGCCGCCAACGAGGGCGATGGCCTCGAGGACACGTTTGATGCCCTCTGACAAACCCAGCAGCGCTCTCATTGCGGCATTGCCTTTCTGCTCGACGTAGCGAGGCGATGCTCTGCCGCCGACCGACTTCCTGTCATGGATTTTCCCCCAACCCGTTTACCGGGACCCTCTCGATCGAGCACCCGGCAATGATCATCTTTCCCGGCAGTACAACAGCCAGCCCGACCTTCTGGTGGGGCTGGCTGTGTCGTGTCGTCGAACCGATTACTTGAGATAAGTGGGCTTCATCACCTGCGAAGCGCCCCATACCGAGAACTGCTTGCGATAGTTCTGATAATGGTCGGCGACTTTCTTGAACAACGGGTCCTTCGCCGCTTCTTCGGCCAGGACTTCGGTCCAGGCTTTTTCCATGGCGCCCAGATCTTCGTCGCTCCAGCGCTTCACTTTGACGCCGTGCTTCGTCTGGTATTCTTCCATGGCGGCGAATTGGGCATGGTCGCTCTCGACGTAGGAGAACAAGACCGACTCGCCTGCGGCGATTTCAATGATTGCCTTGTGCTGGTCAGACAACGAATCGAAGGCTTTCTTGTTGATAAGCAATTCGCTGACCGAGAACTGCTGATGCCATCCGGGGAAGTAGTTGAACTTGGCAATCTGGTGGAAGCCCAATCGTGTGTCCAGCGTCGGCAGCGAGAACTCGGTGGCATCGATGACGCCGCGCTCCAGGGCCTGATAAATATCGGCGGCGGCGAGAAGCTGCGTCTGGACGCCCAGCTTCTGCATGACCTGAGCGCCGAGACCGAAGAAGCGCATCTTCATGCCCTTCAACTCAGCGATCGATTTGAGCTCGGTACGAAACCAGCCGGACGTTTCGGGAGCGACCGCGAACGCATCGAATGCCATCAGACCGTGCTTTTCGTAGATTTCGTCGCGCAGCTTGTTGCCACCGCCAAACTGCTTCCAGCCCAGGAACTCGCCGATTGGGGGACCGAAGGGCACCGTGGTGAAGAAGGCTAGCGCGGGGTACTTGCCCGTATGATATCCCGGCGTCGTCCAGCAGCTTTCAATCGACCCTTTGGAAACCGAATCGAAGCATTCCAACGGTGGAATCAAGGCACCGGGCTCGTAGAACTTGATATCGAGCGTTCCACCCGACATCCGTTCGACGTTCTTGGAAAATCGAGGGCCAGTAGCACCGATGTGCGGCAACTGGGCGCCGAAGGCGCTTTGCATTTTCCAGCGAACTTTGGTCTGCGCTTCGGCTTGC
>JANOHP010000197.1:0-46145 GCA_031406575.1 Hyphomicrobiales bacterium | reverse complement strand
CTCACGATGTTCGAGAGAATGCCGATAAACAGCATCCTTTCGCGCGGTCCCTTCCCAGAGCCCGACGCGACCCTCGACAACCAGTTGAAATTGTTCGAATAACGTTGGGACACTACTGTCAAGCACCACAAACTCAACGTCATTCCCGCGAAGGCGGGAACCCACGACACCGTGCAGAGAAACGCAGCGCTGCGATGATGTGCAGCCCGCGCTCGGATAGAGCGCCGTCGGGATTTTCAGCGCCAGGGCGTGCTGCCTCCTCACGCCTCGGCGTCGGGCATCTTGACGAGCCGGACCACGACATCGACGTGGCCGATCCGGGTGCCGTCGGGGGCTTCCGGCAGGCCAGTGACCTGGATGGTGCCGGGCGGGATATCGATCAGCGTGCCATCGCGCTCCAGGTAGAAATGGTGGTGGCTGGATGTATTGGTGTCAAAATAGGCCTTGGTGCCTTCGATCGCCAACTCGCGCACGAGGCCCGCCCCCTTCAACTGGTGAAGCGTGTTGTAGACGGTGGCGAGGGACACTCGTTCGCCGCGCCTAACGGCTTCCTCGTGCAGCATTTCGGCGCTGACGTGCCGGTCGCCCTGGCCAAACAGCAGAGCGCCCAGCAACAGCCGCTGTCGCGTTGGGCGCAAGCCGGCCGCACGCAACAGGCTCGCGATGTCGTCAGGGGTGCGGGACGCCTGGCAGCCCAAAGTTACGGTATCGACCATTCCTGCGAGCCTGTCTTTCGGTGTCCCACGTCGGTGACGCGGTCGTCGCTATGATAGTAAGCTCTCATCGGTCGATCTGCAACGAGGCGGCAGACTAGGGCGGGCCAACGCCGGCGTTCGATCCGGCCGGCTCGCCAAGGGCGACTGATGATCTCGTGGAATTGGCTGGTCAGCCATAATCTGGCAATGATCGCAGAGTTTTGACGCGAGCACTATGGAGCACGCGGGCGATCTCGACCAGATCACGCTGTTGATCGATGCGAAAGAAGATGGTGGAGGGGAAACGCACGCGCGGCACGCGTCGAGCGTTCGGCTCGTCGGTGGCGGCCGACGCGAAAGGAAAGTCGGCAAGACCAATGCAGGTCGTGCGGATGAACTCTTCTACGCGCTGTGCAGCGGAGGAGCTGCGTTCGGCGATTGCGCCGTAGATTTCGTCGATGTCGTGCACTGCGCGCTCGGCGTAGACGACCCTCATGCCCGATTGCGAGCCCAGAATATCGCCATGTCAGGGTCGGAGACGACGCGGCCGGCATCGAGGTCAGCCCCTGCGACAAAACGGTCGATCTGAAACGGTTCCAGCCATTTTGGAGAACTGGGGAGTGTGCTAGGAAGCCTTCAGAAAACCCGGCCGGGCCGGGGACAATCAGCTCCGCAGCGAAAGAAAGCATGTCAGATCGTCGATCGAGCTTCGAATACGAAGACCTCCTAGCGTGCGGGCGATCGGAGTTGTTCGGCCCCGGCAATGCCCAATTGCCGCTGCCCCCGATGTTGATGTTCGACCGCATCGCCAGCATTTCTGAAAACGGCGGCCCGCATGGCAAAGGCCAGTTGGTCGCCGAGTTGAAGGTTGCCGGCAATCCGGCCGTAGACTGGTTCTTCGCGTGCCACTTCAAGGGCGATCCGGTGATGCCCGGCTGCCTGGGGCTCGATGCGCTCTGGCAGCTGACAGGCTTTTATCTCGGCTGGCTCGGCGCCACCGGCAAGGGCCGCGCACTGGGCGTGGGCGAAGTCAAATTCACCGGCATGGTCGTGCCGAGCGTGAAAAAAGTGGAATACGTCGTCGACTTCAAGCGCGTCATCCTGCGCAAATTGAAGCTGGGTATCGCAGACGGCGCCGTCATCGCAGACGGACAGACGATCTACACGGCGGTCGACATGAAAGTCGGCCTGTTCGATGCCGCACAAACCGCCGCCGACGCACAATCTGCCTGAGGGCTCAGCCATCCGGCACCGCACAGGCAGTGCCGAGCAGGGAATTCGAAACATGAGACGTGTGGTCATCACCGGCATGGGCGTCGTGTCGTCCATCGGAAACAATACCCAAGAGGTCATGGCCTCTCTGCGCGAAGGCCGTTCGGGCATCGTCAAAGCCGACAAATACGCGGAACTCGGCTTCAAGTGCCAAGTGCACGGCGAACCCAAGATCGATTGGGAAAGCATCGTACCGCGCAAACCCAAGCGCTTCATGAACGAAGGCATGGGCTGGAATTACATCTCGATGGAGCAGGCGATCCGCGACTCTGGCCTCGAGCCCGCCGACATCGTCAACGAACGCACCGGCATCATCATGGGGTCGGGCGGGCCGTCGACGTCGGCCATCGTCGCGGCAGCCGATACCACGCGCAGATCGGGTGGGCCCAAGAAGATCGGTCCATTCGATGTGCCCAAAGGCATGTGCTCGGGGCCCTCGGGCGTGCTCGCCACCGCATTCCAGATCAAGGGCACGAACTATTCGATTTCGTCGGCCTGCGCGACCAGTGCGCACTGCATCGGCAATGCGACGGAATTGATCCAGTGGGGCAAGCAGGACGTCATGTTTGCCGGCGGCTGCGAAGAACTGGATTGGACGCTGTCGGCCCTGTTCGACGCGATGGGCGCCATGTCGAGCCGCTACAATGATCGGCCAGCGACCGCGTCGCGTCCTTATGACAAGGGGCGGGATGGCTTTGTGATCGCGGGCGGTGCCGGCGTCGTAGTGCTCGAGGAGTGCGAGCGGGCGATTGCGCGCGGCGCCAAGATTTACGCCGAGATCGTGGGCTACGGCGCCAGTTCCGATGGCTTCGACATGGTGGCGCCGTCGGGCGAAGGCGCCGTGCGCTGCATGCGCAAGGCCCTGGAAGGTTTCGACGGCAAAGGCGTAGGCGCCAAGATCGACTACCTCAATCCTCATGGCACCGGCACACCCGTCGGCGACATCAAGGAGATGGAGGCGGTTCGCGAGGTGTTCGGCAAGGACGTGCCGTCGATCTCCTCGACCAAGTCGCTGACGGGGCATTCGCTGGGCGCCATCGGCGTGCAGGAAGCGATTTTTTCGATGTTGATGTTGAACAATGGTTTCGTGGCGGCCAGTGCCAACATCGAGGATCTCGATCCAGCCTTCGAGGACCTGCCGATCGTTCGCGAATGTCAGAACCGTGATCTCGAATGTGTGCTGTCGAACAGCTTCGGTTTTGGTGGGACGAATGCCACGTTGGTGTTCCGCCGCCATCAGGCGTGATGATCGATGTACCGCGTCGGGTGGTCCCGAACGCGGTGCGTGAACTGATGACAGATGACAGAGTGCGCCGGGCTCGATGCGCGAGCCAGCGTGTGACGCTGAAACGAGGGTGCCAATGAGCACGAAAGACATCACGCAACCCGGTCCGCTGCTGGCGGGTAAACGTGGGCTGATCATGGGTGTCGCCAACGAGCGTTCGATCGCTTGGGGGATTGCGAGAGTGTGCGCCAATCACGGGGCCAAACTCGCGTTCACATATCAGGGCGATGCGTTCGGGCGGCGTGCGGTGCCGTTGGCGGATTCGGTCGGCTCCGACGTGATCGTCTCGTGCGACGTGTCCGATCTCGCCAGCGTCGATGCGGTTTTCGAGCAGATCGAAAAAACCTGGGGCGGGCTCGATTTCGTCGTGCACGCGCTGGCGTTCTCCGACCGGCGTGAGCTGCAGGGGCGCTACTCCGATACGTCGCGGGAAAACTTCACCAACACGATGGTGATTTCCTGCTTCTCCTTCACGGAAGTTGCCAAGCGCGCCGGCAAACTCATGACCAACGGCGGCTCGATGCTGACGCTGACCTATGGCGGGTCGGAGCGCGTCGTGCCCTCCTACAATGTGATGGGTGTCGCCAAGGCCGCGCTGGAAGCTTCCGTGCGCTATCTCGCCGCCGACTTCGGGCCGCAGCGCATTCGGGTGAACGCCCTGTCTGCTGGCCCCATGCGCACGCTGGCGGGTGCGGGCATTTCCGACGCCCGGATGATCTTCAATTACCAGGGCGAAGTCGCTGCCCTCAAGCGCACACCGACGCTCGACGAGGTGGGTGGGGCGGCACTTTATCTGCTGTCGGATCTCGCAGGCGCCGTCACGGGCGAGGTGCACTATGTCGACTGTGGCTACAACGCCATGTCCATGCCGAGCCTCGAAATGCTCAAAGCGCAAGAGGTGGCCGTCGCCACCGGCGGCAAGCCTGCGGCAGCGACGTAACCGTGCTGGTTACGGCTCCGCGATCTCGAGTGCGACGCCTCCTGTCCAGTGCTCACTGGCCCCGCCGTAGGAGCGCCAAGCAACCTTGCACTCAAATCACCGCGCAAGGCGACCATTACGGATCGGCAACGCTGGCACTCCGACCTTGACAGTGCCAACTTTGATCCGATAGTGCGGCGGCGGAGACGGAGACGTCGATCCGTCGATGCAATGACAATCGAACCCGCGTGATAGGCCCAGTGAAAAAGGCAACGCGTGCGAGTTTCGTGGGGAGGCATGAATGGATGTCCGGGTTCAGGCGGACCGCCTGAGAAAGACGTTCGGGCCGATTACAGCCGTTGATCAAATCTCGCTCAGTGTCGCCAAAGGGGAAGTGCTCGGCTTCCTGGGGCCCAACGGCGCGGGCAAGTCGACGACGATGAAAATCCTGACCGGGTTCCTCGAGCCCGACAGCGGTCGCGCGCGCATCTGCGGCATCGATGTGGCCGATCAGCCCAAGGCCGCCAAGGCGATGATCGGTTATCTCCCCGAAGGCGCGCCGACCTACGGCGAAATGACGCCGTGGAGCTTTCTGCGCTTCATCGGTCGCATTCGCGGCTTCGATGGCGCCACCAACGACGCCAAGGTCTCACTCGCTGTCGAGCGCACGGGATTGAAGTCCGTGCTCGAGCAGCGCATCGACACGCTGTCGAAGGGCTACAAGCGCCGCGTCGGTCTGGCGCAAGCGATCCTGCATGATCCGCCGGTGCTGATCATGGACGAGCCGACGGATGGCCTCGATCCCAACCAGAAACATCACGTTCGCCAGTTGATAGCCGACATGGCCAAGGACAAGGCCATCATCGTCTCGACCCACATCCTCGAGGAAGTCGAGGCAGTGTGCACCCGCGCCGTCGTCATCGACCGGGGCCGCATCGTGGCCGACGGCACGGCCGAGGACTTGCAGCGGCGCATGCCCTATCACAACGCCGTCGCCCTCGAAGTCGCCTCCGCCAATGCCGATGCCGTCATTGCGGCACTCGGCTCGGTTGCGGGCGTGGCGCGCGTCGATCGGCTGGCGGGCACGAACGGCCACGTCAAACTGCGCGTGCTGCCCGCACCGGGCGCCTCGATCGCAGCCGCCGTGGCTGCCAGGGTGCAGGAGCGCGGGCTTGCTGTCAGCGAAATGTTCATCGAGCGCGGTAAACTCGACGACGTCTTCCGCCAGATCACCAGTCAGGAGGGCGATAAGAGCCATGCGTAACGTCTTCATCATCGCCTCCCGGGAGCTCGGCACCTATTTCGGCACGCCGCTCGCCTACATCTTCGCCGTCATCTTCGTGGCGTTGACGGGCGCCTTCGCCTTCTTCATCGGCAACTTCTTCGATCGCGGCCAAGCCGACCTGCAGGCGTTCTTCGCTTACCATCCCTGGCTCTACCTGCTGCTCGTGCCGGCCATCGCCATGCGCTTGTGGGCCGAGGAGCGCAAATCCGGCACGATCGAACTGCTGATGACGCTGCCGATCGCGACGTGGGAAGCGATCTTGGGCAAATTCCTCGCCGCTTGGGCGTTCGTCGGCATCGCGCTGATGCTCACGTTTCCGATGTGGTTCACCGTCAACTACCTCGGGCGTCCCGACAACGGGGTGATCCTCGCGAGCTATATCGGCAGCTTCCTGATGGCGGGTGCGTTTCTCGCCATCGGGTCGTCGATCTCGGCGCTGACGAAGAACCAGGTCATCGCCTTCATCGTGGCAGCGACCTTGTGCTTCCTGTTCGTCATGAGCGGGGCCGAGATGGTGCTGAACGTGGTGCGCGGCCTGTCGTTCGGACTCATCGTGCAGGTGGGTGGATCATTCGCAGCGCTGGTGTGGTTCGTCATGGCCGCATCGCGCGGCGATACGCAGAGTGGGGCCGCAGCGTCGGTTGCACTCATCGCGGCGCTCCTGATCGGCTGGTTCATCGGCGATGTGGGCACGGGCTTCCTCGTTCAGGCCGTTACCGCGCTCAGCTTTCTGTTGCATCACGATCAGATCACGAAGGGTCTCATCGGCCTGCCGTCGGTGGTGTTCTACCTTTCGCTGATCTCGTTCTTCCTGTTCGCCAACGTCATCATCGTCGAAATGCGCAAGGCCGCCTGACGACTGGCCAGCCGTTCTCGCTCGAGGGTTTGAAACTATGCCCACCACCACTGAATCATTCGCCGACAAGGCCGCTCGCCTCTATTGGAAAGTCGGCAGCGCCGTGCTGCTGGCCCCTGGAGAGGTCGTTCGTGCGCTTTCGGGCCTGGATCGTCGCACGCTCGCCTGGGGCACGCTCGGGCTCGCGGCTATCTTGATGGTATCGGTCAACTTGATCGCCTCGATGCTGCTGCGCGACAGCAAAGTCGACCTCACCTCCGAAAAACTTTTCACCATTGCCGACGGCACGAAGCGCGTTCTCGCCAAGATCGACGAGCCGATCAGCGTTCGCGTCTATTACAGCCGGCGGCTCGGCGAAGTGGCACCGGTGTTCGGCAAATACTTCGAGCGTGTGAAAGCCATGCTCGAACAGTATCGCGACATCTCGCGCGGTAAGGTCATCGTCACATTCCTCGAGCCCGAACCGTTCTCCGACTCGGAGGATCGCGCCGTCGCTGCGGGCCTCAAGGGCATCCGCCTCAACCAGGATGGCGAGACCGCCTATTTCGGTCTTGTCGCCTCCAACACCACTGACAACGACGCTGTCGTGGAGTTCTTCGCGCTCGACCGTGAAAAGTTCCTCGAATACGACCTGACGAAATTGATCGGCGGCCTCGCCAATCCCAAGAAGAAGGTCGTCGGATTGATCAGCGGCATCAGCATGGACGGCGGTGGCAATCCCATGATGCCGACGCGCCAGCCCGCGCCCGCGTGGATGATCCTGGAGCAGATCCGCGAATTCTTCGAGATCCGGCAGATCGACCAGACGGCGAAAGCGTTACCGACCGATCTCGACGTGCTGATGGTCGTGCAACCGACGCTGCTGCAGAAGGAGACCGCCTACGCCATTGATCAATACGCGCTCACGGGTGGGCGCGTGCTGTTCTTCGTGGATCCCCACAGTGAGACGAGCCCGATGGGGCCGCCCGGCCTGTCGTTGCCCATGAGCGCGGAAGTCGACAAGCTCATGAAGAGTTGGGGTCTCGAGTTCGATGGCAGCAAAGTCACCGGGGATCGCGCACTGGCGCGGCGCGTGCAGTTTGGCGGCGGTCGCGGCGCTGCCGGCGCGGTAAGCGAATATTACGCGTGGCTGCAACTCGGCAAGGACCAGATCAACGACAAAGATCCGCTCGCCGCCGGCATCGAGCGCTTGCAGATGGCGAGTGCGGGTTCATTCTCGAAAACCGAGGGCGCCACCACAATCGTGCAGCCGATCGTGCAGACGACGGCGGCAGGGGGCTACATCGACACGGACCGCGTGCGCGTGCAGCCCAACCCGATCCAGATCGCGCGCTCCTTCAAGCCGGGCACGATGCCGCTCATGCTGGCGGCGCGCGTCGGCGGGGAGGCGAAGTCCGCGTATCCCGACGGCCGTCCCAAGCCCGACGTGAAGCCCGAAGAGAAAGCCCCCGAAGACCCGAACGCGACGGATGCCGAAAAGGCGGAAGCGGCCGCCAAGGCTGCAGCCGCGAAGGCCGAGGCCGCCAAAGCCGCCACCGCGAAAGCGGCCGAGGTCAAAACCGACGAGAAGCCACACGTCGCAGCAGGTCGCGTCAACGTTGTCGTCGTCGCCGACGCGGATATGCTGCACGATCAGTTCTGGGTCGAAGTGAGGGATTTCCTCGGCCAGCAGGTGGCGGTGCCGCAGTCTCACAACGCTGCTTTCGTCGTCAACGCGCTCGAGAATCTCTCGGGTGGCGAGGCACTGGCTGGCCTACGTGGCCGAGGCATCAGCGAGCGCCCCTTCGACAAGGTCGTCGAAATCCGGCGCGATTCCGAAGAGCGCTTCCGCTTGAAGGAAGAAGCGCTCGTCGCCAAGTTGAAAGAACTGCAGGAAAACCTCGCCCGTCTCGAAACCAAGGGCGGGGACGGCAGTGGTCCGACCACGGTCATTCTGCCGGAGAAAGACAAGCAGGCGATTGAGAGTTTCAAGGCGGAAATGCTCACCGTGCGCGGCGAGCTCAGAAGCGTCAAAGCCGCCCTGCGCCGCGATATCGATCAGCTTCACAATTGGGTGCGCGCCATCAACATCGCGGGTGTCCCGCTGTTGATTGGTTTCGGCGGTTTGATGGTCGGCCTGATGCATCGCCGGCGTCGTGAGGCGAGAGCCTGATGGCCAGCACCCGATCCAATCGACTGGAGGCATCATGAAGATCACACCGCCGCAATTCGCGGTTCTGGCCGCCGTCACCCTCGCGACCGTCGTGGCGGCAGGGGCGAGCTATTCCTATTTCAATCGCTGGACGCCGGGTAAGGTCGAAGGCGCCTTGCTGTTGCCGGTGCTGGCGCGTGACGTCGGCAACGCAGCGCTCGTCGAGGTGATTCAGGCAGAGCGCAAGCTCGTCCTCGAGCGCGCGGGCGAGCAGTGGCGGCTCAAGGACCGCGACGGCTACCCCGCCAACGCCGAGCGCGTGCGCGCATTGTTGCTCAATATGCAGCGCGCCGAAGTGATCGAGCGCAAGACCGCCGCGGCTGACAAGCACAAGCTGCTCGAACTCGAAGACCCGGCCGCCAAGGATGCGAAATCGCGCAGCGTTCGGGTCATCGACAAGCAGGGCCGCGCCATCGGCGAGATCGTGCTGGGCAAGGCGCGTGCCGATGCCTTCGGCGCCGGCAAGGGGGGCACCTATGTTCGTCGCCCCACTGAGGCGCAGACGTGGCTCGCGACCGGTGAACTCAAGCCGTCGGTGGAGCCGCGCGACTGGGTGCAGACGGCCGTGTTCGAGCACGACAATGCCAAGTTCAAACGCATCACGCTGGAGCACCCCGGTGAAGCGCCGATCGTCATCGAGCGGGGCGAGGACCAGAAACTCAAACTCGCCGCCGTCCCCGATGGCCAGAAGGTCAAAGAGGGTGCCAACGTCGACCAGATCGCCCAGGGCTTCGGCTCGATCGATCTGGAAGACGTGCGCAAGCTCGATGGCACGCCTGCGGGCGACAAGGTCAGCGTTCTCAAAGTCGAGACGGAAGCGGGCCTCGTCGCGACCTTCCGCTTGCGCCGAGACGGCGAAACGAGTTGGCTGTCGCTGGTCGCGACCGGCGAGGGCGACGCCAAGAAGCCCGCCGACGACTTGACCACCCGTGCCAAAGGCTGGGAATTCAAGATCCCGCAATGGAAGGCCGACCAGATCGGCAAGCGCCGCGCGGATCTGTTCGAGACGAGCTGATATGTGCAGGAGGGAGTAGGGAATAGGGAGTAGCAAAGGTTCGATTTGCGCACTACCCTAACAGTCTCCTATTCCCTACTCCCTATTCCCTTACTCCAGGAGTTCGAGCAATGATCAAAGTTGGCGACAAGCTTCCCGACGCCACGTTCATGACGATGTCGGCCGATGGCCCCAAGCCCATGACGACGGCCGAAGTGTTCGGCGGCAAGAAGGTGGCCCTGTTCGCGGTCCCCGGCGCCTTCACGCCGACCTGCCACAAGACTCACATGCCGGGCTTCGTCGCCAAGGCCGAAGAACTCGGCAAGAAGGGCTATGCCACCGTCGCCTGCACGGCCGTCAATGATGCCTTCGTGCTGGCCGAGTGGGCCAAAGCCACAGGCGCCACCGGTAAGGTGACCATGCTCGCCGACGGCGGCGCCGACTTCGTCAAGAAAATCGGCCTCGACATCGATTTGACGGCGCGCGGCCTGGGCGTTCGCTCCAAGCGCTACGCGATGGCCGTCGACGATGGCGTCGTCAAAATCCTGAACGTCGAGGATGCGCCCGGTAGCGTCGACAAATCGAGCGCCGAGACCATGTGCTCGATGATCGACAAGAGCCTCTGATCCGACCCTTGGACACCCTTGATCCCCGCGCTCTCGACGGCGTGGGGATCATTCGTTTCAGGGGCCAGCGAGGCCAACAGTCTGGTCCCAAGCGTGGGTTGGCTCCTCGAGGGTCGGTCGATTGTAATCTCGTGCAGGAGGGTGCCCGATGCGCTTCCTCGGAACTGTCGCGGCGATGTGCGGCGCGGCCGTAATCAGCGCGCTGCTGCTGCCCTTGGACGGCACGCGCGCCCAGCAATCCAAAAATGCCCCGGCGGGCCCCGCCAAACGTAAAATCCTCGTCCCCAAAAAGGCAGCCGTCGAAGCCAAGGTGCTGTTTGGTGCGGCAACAGCGGCGGCGGCATTGAAACCGAACGCCTTTGGCTCTTACGCGCGCGGCTGCCTGGCGGGCGGCGAAGCGTTGCCGGCCGACGGCGCGCTCTGGCAGGCCATGCGCCTGTCGCGCAACCGCAACTGGGGCCACCCCAACCTCGTTCGCCTGATTGAGCGTCTCGCCTCCGATGCCAAGGCCAACGACGGTTGGCCGGGGCTGCTCGTGGGCGACCTTTCACAACCGCGCGGGGGTCCCATGCTGACGGGCCACGCCAGCCACCAAGTTGGCCTGGATGCCGACATCTGGCTGACACCGATGCCGGATCGCCGCCTGACGGCTACGGAGCGCGAGGACTTGGCCGCCACGTCGATGCTCGCCGCCGACGGTATCCTCGTCGACCCGAAAGTGTGGACGCCCGAGCACGGCAAGCTGATCCTGCGCGCCGCGTCGTACCCCGAAGTCGATCGCGTGTTCGTGCATCCCGGCATCAAGAAAGCGATGTGCGATCAGCCCGGTCTCGATCGCAAACACCTGCGCAAGGTACAACCCTATTGGGGCCATCACTACCATGTGCACATGCGTATCTCCTGTCCGGCGGGCAGCGAAGGCTGTACCAATCAGGCTCCTCGCCCTGCCGAAGACGGCTGCGGCGCCGAACTCGACAACTGGATGAAGATTCTGCGGCGTCCTCCTTTGCCCACGCCGCCGCCGAGCGCTGATGCCAAGCCCAGGCCCAAACCGCGTGTGACGTTGGACCAACTTCCCAATGAGTGTCGCGGGGTCATCAATGCGGGTACAGTGCGTCCCGTTGGGGAGACGAAGTCGGGCACGCTACCGCGGTAGCCGCGCACGACGCTGAAGGGGGCGGCGAACGCGTGCATATCATTCGAGTCGGCAGACGATGACGATCCTGGTCACAGGGGCGACGGGGCGCCTGGGTCCACGGATCGTGGAGCGCCTTTTGGGCGAGGGGCGCAGCGTTCGCATCCTCACACGCCGCCCGTTCGCCGCCGATCGCGCGTTCGGCGGTCACGTCGAGATGGTGGAATGGCACCCCTTTTCGGAAGCCTTTCCTGTGGCGGCCCTGGCAAACGTCGATCAGGTGATCCACCTCATGGGCGCGCCCTATGCGGCTCGCGCAAACAAACGCCAGCTCGCCGCCGCCCACCAAGCCCGCCTGCATGTGACGCAAAGCGTTGTCGCAGCCCTTGCCGAGCGCCGGGTACGGCTGGTCGTGGCCTCACTGGCCGTTCCGCCCTCCAGGACGCCGGCCCACGGCGAAACCGCCGCCGAGGCACCGTCGACCCAGTCCCCCTGCCCGCCGGGCTTGGAAGCGGACGTGCGCGCGATTGAGCAGGTCGTCCTCGATGCACGGGTTCGTGGCCTCAATGTTGCGGTGCTAAGGTTGGGTCTATTGCTGGCTCCCAACCCCGTTTGGACGCGGCTTGTCGCGTTGGCAGAATACGGTCTCGTTTTACCACTCGCAGGGTCGATCATCCCCGTGATCGATCCGGACGACGCCGCAACGATGCTCGCGGGTCTGCTTGCACGAAGCGACCTCGACGGCGTGTTCAATGGGGTGGCCCCGATACCGCTGACAGGCGTCAGCGTGCTCGAGCTTTTGCGTGGCGTGCAGCGCCTGCCGTTGAGTTGCCCGGTGCCACGACGTCTAGCGCGGCGCATGTTGGGGTCGCTGGCGCCCGTGCTGCTCGCCACGTCGCCGATCCCCCCGAAGCGGCTCGTGGACGCCGGCGCCCGCTTCGCTCATCCCGACCCGCTGTTCCGCGTCGCCAGTCTGTTGGGGAAAATCGCGGAGCAGCGCCGCAGCGCGCGGGCGTGGCGCGTCTTGCCCCGGCGAACCTCGCCGACGCCAGTTCCCATGTCAGAACGAAGCACGGAAAAAGCCAGCGGCGAGCCGTCCGCCACTTAGGCTTCTTGTTTGACGCCTGTGCCGATCTGGCAGGTCACACCCGTGCCACCCAAGCCGCAATAGCCATGCGGAACCTTGGCCAGATACTGCTGGTGATAATCCTCGGCGAAGTAGAAGGGGCCTGGGTTCACGATCTCCGTCGTGATGGCGCCATAGCGCGCGGTGCTCAGCGCCGCCTGGAATACGTCTCTGCTGGCCTCTGCAGCCGCCTGCTGAGAGGGTGATGTGAGGTAGATGCCGGAGCGATACTGTGTGCCGACGTCATTGCCCTGGCGCATCCCTTGCGTGGGATCGTGATTTTCCCAGAACGTCTTCAGCAGTTTGTCGTAGCTGATCACCTTGGGGTCGAACACGACCAGCACCACTTCGTTGTGGCCTGTCATGCCCGAGCAGACTTCTTCGTAGGTCGGATTGGGCGTGATGCCCGCCGCATAACCGACGGCGGTGATCCAAATGCCGTCCTCGAGCTCCCAGAACTTGCGCTCTGCACCCCAGAAACACCCAAATCCGAAAACCGCCGTCTCCAGGCCCTCGGGATACGGCCCCTTCAAATCGCGGCCATTGAGGAAATGCGTCTTGGCGGTCGCAATCGGCTGATCGCGGCCCTTCAGCGCGCTCGACGCATCGGGGAGACCTGGTTTTTTGCGAAAGAAATTCATGGGGGCTGACCTCGGATGAAACCTCGGTGGAGAATTGGAGCCCAGTGTAGCCGATCTCAACCCCAATTCCAGAT
The DNA here is from genome assembly GCA_031406575.1 of Hyphomicrobiales bacterium. Lineage (GTDB taxonomy): Bacteria > Pseudomonadota > Alphaproteobacteria > Rhizobiales > Hyphomicrobiaceae. Next base: position 33,046 of record JANOHP010000197.1, on the reverse strand, counting down.
GACATTCACGTCAACGTCGGGCTGGGGCGGTCTGCGGCAAACCATTATCGCCGCACGCGCTTTGCCGGACTGCGCGGTTTGGCGCGCGGAGCTGGCCGTTTCTTTTTGACGCGCGCCCGAGCCGGCACCTTCGCCTCATCCACCACCGTCTGCGCATAGGCCGGCAGCGCGAAGGCCGCGGTGTGGACGGCTGGCGTCCAGTAGCGGGTTTTGATGCCGCGCTTTTCCTGGCGGCGGGCGAGCTTCTTTTCCGAGAGGTCCAGGTTGCTTTTGTCGTCGGAGGCCCAGTTCAGTGCGAACGGGCCGCCGAAATAACAAGGCTGCGTGCACATGTAGGGCGCGACGTGTTTGAACAGCGTGGCGAACGCCCGTGTCGTACCGGCGAGGTGTTCGGGAAACAGGAATGGCAATCCGTTTTGCGTAACGAGAATGCCGCCGTCCTTCAACGCGCGCTTGCAGTCCCCGAAGAACTCCGGCGTGTGCAGCACGGCCGACGGCCCGATCGGCTCGGAGCTGTCGACGATGATGGCGTCGAACTTCTCCTTGGTGCCAGCGACGTATTTCAAGCCGTCGGCGATGACGAGATCGCAACGCGGATCATCGAGCGCGCCACCGGCGATCTCGGGATAATGCTCGAGCGACAGATCGACGACGCTGCGATCGATCTCGCACAGCGTTGCTTTCTCGACCATGGGATGCTTGAGCACTTCTCGCATCACGCCGCCGTCGCCACCACCCACCACGAGTACGCGCCGGGGCTTGGACAAGGCCATCAGCGGCACGTGCGCCATCATCTCATGGTAGACGAACTCGTCCGATGTCGTGAGCTGGTAGACGCCGTCCAGCATCAGTACCCGGCCCCAGGTGGCGTTCTCGAAGATGACGAGATGCTGATGCTCGGTCTTGACCTCGTGTAGCACCTTGTCGGCCTGCAAGCGCACGCGCCAATGCGGGTGGAAGGTTTCTTCGATCCAGCGGGTGGACATGGCAGGGTGCTTTCGTATTCGCTCGAGAGGCTACGTGTGTCCTCCTAGCAGGGTTGGTCGACGGATCAACCCTCCTCGGGTCCCGACGGGGCCTGCGCGGCGCTCACATCGCCAGAGAACCACCCGAAGCTATCGATCGAACACGACGCAGCGGTCCGATAAGTGTGTTCCGCCTCACGGTTTTTCCTTCGTCTCGGCTATCGATGCTCTGTTGCCCGCGCGCATGTTGAGCCACTCCACGAATGCCGAAAATGCCATGGCCGCGTAGAGATATCCCTTGGGGACGTCCGTACCCAAGCCCTCGGCGATCAGCACCATGCCGATCATCAGCAAAAATGCCAGGGCGAGCATGACCACGGTGGGGTGCTCATTGATGAAGTTCGACAGCGGTGTGGCCGCGACCAACATGATCGTGACGGTGACGATCATGGCTACGACCATGATGGGCACGTGCGGTGTCATGCCCACGGCCGTAATGATGCTGTCGAGCGAAAAAACCACGTCCAGGATGAGGATTTGCGCGATCGCCGCGGTATAGCCAATGCCCGAGTCCAAGCCGTCGAACATGTCGGGCGTGGCGTTCTTGTCGGAGCGATGGTGGATTTCCTTGGTCGCCTTCCAGACGAGGAACAGCCCGCCGCCAATCAGAATCAGATCTCGCCAAGACAGTTGGTTGCCCAAAATCGTCACGACAGGATAGGTGAGCCTGACGATCAAGGCGATCGTGCCGAGCAGCGCCAGTCGCAAGACGACGGCCCCGCCGATGCCGATGATCCGCGCGGACTTTCGTTGATGCTCCGGCAGGCGATTGGTCAGAATGGCGATGAAGATGAGATTGTCGATGCCCAGGACGACTTCCATCAGGATGAGGAATGCCAAGGCGACCCAACTGGCGGGATCAGCGGCCAGGGTGATCAGACTATCCATGCAATTGCCATCCTGCGATCCGCTGGGTGAAACGATTTCAAACCGAAGCGAAGGGGAGGTGGGTTGCCAGTCAGCCGAGTTCAAGGAGGTGGCAGGGTCGGAAACGAAATCGCGCGCCCATCAAGGATGGACGCGCGATCTCATTTCAACCGGAAACGATCCGATTACGCCGCAACGACGCGGCGCTCTTTTTCAACCTTGGGCTTCCGCACGGGCGCTTTTCGCTCGGCGGCGGCTTGCCAGCGGAGCTGCTCGAGTTCCTCGCCTCGGAGATGTTCTTTGACCACCACGTCGGTGGCGCCGAACGCCTCTTTCAGCACCGGCACCGCCAACTGAGGCTTGGCGTCGCCGCACATGAACACGTCCAGGGCGGCATAGTCCGCCTCTGGCCAACTGTGGATCGAGATGTGGCTCTCCGACAGCACCGCCACACCAGACACGCCGCCATTGGGCGTGAAATGGTGAAGGTGGATATGAAGGAGCGTCGCACCTGCAACTTCCACGCAGCGCTTCAGCGTCTTCTCGATGAATTTGATGTCATCGAGACGCTTGGCGCCAAACAAGTCGATGATGAGGTGCGTTCCCGCAAACCTCACGCCATCGCGCTCTATGAAGAAGTCTTTACGGTCTTCTTGCGCGATGTGCGCGTCGGCTCGGAGTGATTCTTCCTTTTGGGCGGTGCTTGAACGAGTCAAGTCCATCCCCAATTGGAAGAGGGTGTCATTAAAGGCCATATGACCCTCCCCAACCAGTAGACAGGTTTTGACCCGCCCGCTCCTTACCTTTGGGGTTTGGGGAATGTCCTTGACCTTCAGGGCAGTCGAACGAACGGCGACGGCGCATATGGGGCCTATTGACCCCCGGCGCAAGCAATTATTGCACCCAGCGGCCAAAAAGTTGGCAGCAGGATAAACGAATGTCACAGCTGGTGCTGAATCGCTCCTCTCCTTCGCGTTGTCATGACGCGTGCGCGTCTGGTCGATTGCATGAGCAATTGCCGCAAAAACAGCCGACAATCAGCAAGCTTCCTGTCGGCATTCAGTCGTTCGACTGCTCTTCGTCGACCGTTGGCGTCGCACTGCGTGGCGCGCACTACACCACACCGACGAGTCAACGCGCGAAGCGCGCAAATCGGTGCATCGTCATATCGACGCAGTGCTCCGTGTCGGGTCGATTCGGGCGGCTCGTGCGCCGTCGGCACGCGCGAGCGAACACCTGCTGGAAACGGAGCGCGCGACAAGAGGCTTGCATGGACGGGCCTGTGTTCGTAGAACGCCGTCGCATCCCGGACGGTCTCTGGTTCGACCACTCACTCGTCGGCGACTTTCCGGGTCGCACCGCTCACGGCTGCTGATTGTGATGGTGCGAAGTCCTCGACGATGGCGTCGATGGAGAGGTGGCAGAGTGGTCGAATGCACCGCACTCGAAATGCGGCATGCTCGCAAGGGCATCGGGGGTTCGAATCCCTCCCTCTCCGCCAGAACTTCTTTTCTCGTCACTCCCAGCGGTAGTTGAAACTCACCGACACGCGTTCGCGGCGGGCGGAGTTGGGGGGCACTTCGTGGCGCAGCCAGCTCTCCCAGAGCAGCAGGGTGCCGGTGGCGGGCTCGATCGCCACGAACTGGCGGTTGGCGCGGGCAGCGGTGTCTTTGCGCGGCGGGGCGGCCATCATCTGCGGCAGCCGCGGGTCTTCGAAGCGAATGGCGCTGGCCCCGCTCGGGATGTCCACATAATAGGTGCCGCTGATGACGGAGTGGGGATGAATGTGCGCGGTGTGATGCCCCCCCGGCTCCAGCACGTTGATCCAGATGCTGTCCAGCCGGAGCTGCCGCTCGCCGAGGTCCAATTCCAAAGTGTCGGCGAATCGCGTGACGTGACCGTCGATACGCCGGACGAGATCGGCAAACACGGACGCGCGCTGAGGCAGGTCGGTCAGCGACGCATAGGACGTGTACCCTGGATATCCGTTCTTGCGGCTCCACGCCTGGCCGGCCCGATCTTCTGCGGCGATCCCCAGGCACGTATCGAGCAAACCCGTAACCACCCGCCCCGTGAGCTGGGCGCGGTAGATTTGAGTGACGAACAGGCTTTCGATTTGGGGCATGGGGATCCTGTGGGTCGTGGGCCGCAGCCAACATTAGCCCGAAACGATCCACATCGCAGTCACATCGCATCCGCATCGGTTGTGGAGCGGCGGTCGGCGGCATAGCATGTCGAGTACAGCGCAAGCGCGCACAGGCCCATGCCAGGAGGCTCCCATGTACGCCATCTTCGTGACGATCAAGATCAAGGCGGGTTTTGCGGAGCAGTTCAAGCAGGCCAGCGTCGGCGACGCGCAGGGCTCCGTGCGCGACGAGCCGGGATGCCTGCGCTTCGACATGCATCAGAGCACGACGGACCCCAACACGTTCTACCTGTACGAGGTCTACGAGAACCAGGACGCACACATGGTCGCCCACCGCGCGGCGCCGCATTACATCAAGTGGCGCGACACCGTGAAAGACTGGTTCGACGGCGATCCCCAGCGCGTCACGATGACGAGCGTGTTCCCCTCCGACGACGGCTGGCGCCAGCAGAAACCGCATCTGGTGAAGTGGTGACGAAGGGAAGTGGAACTGGACATCAGGTCCGGCATCGCGCTTCGAGACCGTGCGTCTATTCCCCCGGCAGCGCGAACCCGTGTTTGCGCAAGATCGCGCGCGCGGCGGGCGCCTGCGTGAACGCGTAAAAGCTCTGCGCCACGGGACCTGCGGTTTTCATCAAAGCCATACGCTGGCGGATCGGGCGATGCCACGTATCGGGGATGAGGGCGAAGGTGCCGAGAGCTGCGACTTTCGGCGACAAAACGTGCGCATAGGAGATGAGGCCGGCGTCCACATTTCCCGACGTCGCGTACTGCGCGGCTTGTGAGACGTTTTCCCCAAGCACCAAGCGATCCTTGATCGCGTCCCACACGCCGCGATGTCGCAATGCCTCCTCGGCGCGGCGTCCATAGGGGGCGTGCTCGGGGTTGGCGATGGCGAATTTTCTCAGGCGGCCGTCGGCGAGCGCTGCGGCGAGATCATCGAGATTTGCATCGGCGACGACGCGCGAGCCCTTCGGCACGAACAGCGCAAGGCGACCGATGGCGTAGAGCACGCCGGCGTCGCGCATCACGCTGTCCCGCGCCAAATCTTCGACGTAGGCTTCGTCGGCCGACAGAAACAGCTCGAACGGTGCACCCTGGCGCAACTGCCGCGCGAAATTTCCCGACGATCCGAATGAAAGGCGCACGGTGTGGCCCGTCTCGACGCGAAAGGCCTCGGCTACGTCCGTCAGCGCAAACTGCAAATCTGACGCGACGGCGATGATGGGAGCCGAGGTGGTCTGCGCGCGGCTGGATTGCGCGAGACCGCCGAGTATGCCCATGGTGGTGAGCAGCGCTGTTGCAACCACACGCATCAGAAGACGCCGCCGGGCGCGGTGATGATCACTCGGCCTCACTCCTTGCGCGTGTTCTGCCTGAAGTGAAACGGTACGGCCGGCGGTTTCCGTAGGTTGGGTCAAGCGCAGCGCGACCCAACATTTACGGCACGCCCAGAACCGTTGGGTCGCGGCCCAGTGGCCGTGACCCAACCTACGCGGCATACGCTCTGGCATGCAATTTTCCGCCTCGGTTCATCCAGCGCTTACCCGCTGTGTTCACATTCCCTGCCGCCACGCTTCCGGCACGAAGCGATAGGTCGCGCCGTCTTTGGCGATATGGCCGAAGCCCGGAAAATGCAGGTGCATGCCCGTCACCAGAAGGCGCTCGCTCGCCACCATATCGAAGACGCGACGGCGGGTCGCCGCAGCCGCAGTCGGATCGGTGTCGACCACCATCGAGATCTCGGGGCGCGGCACTTGCACTTCCGGCATGTGCACCACGTCACCCCAGATCATCATGCGCTCGCCACCGGACTCGATGAGATAGGCCGTATGCCCCGGCGTGTGGCCGTGCGCTGGGATCGCGGTGACGCCGGGAAATACCTCGCCCTTGGTGAAGGTGCGCATGCGTTGGCGATAGGGCATCGTCTGTTCGCGCGCTTGCTGGAACATCAGTTTCTTTTCGCGCTCGGTGCCGCGCGCCATAGCGGCATCGTCGAATAGCCAGTGCTTGGGCTCGTTTTCGTGCACGACCAGTTCGGCGTTGGGATAGTGCGCTTTGCCCGTTTCCAAATTCGTGAGGCCCGCCGAGTGATCGGGGTGCATGTGCGTGAGCAGGATCGTATCGATGTCGGCGGGCGACACGCCGGCGGCTTTCAAGTTCGCGAGCAGATGACCGGCGGCGGGCCCCAAATAATGTCCCGACCCCGTCTCGACCAGCGCGAGACGCGAGCCCCAGTAAATGAGAAACGCATTGATCGACAGAATGAACGTCGAGCGGAATGCTGCACCGAGCCAGCGCTGGCCCTCGTCGGCGGGCACGCCCAACATCATCTCGTTGGTGCGCTCGAGCGTGCCGTCGCTGAGCGTGGTGACGAGAATGTCGCCGATGCGGCGATGGTAGACGCCTGGTATCTGCTGCTGTGGACGTGTCGCCATGTGTGTTCCCCGTTGATCCTGGATCGGCAGAATACACGGCCTGCGCAGCTTGGACATTGGCTAACGGGACAGGCACGAGGTATTGACGCCGGCTTTGGCCCGGGACGCGATAATGGCCGCCAAGCGCATCACTCTGGGCTCGGGGTCGCCCGCATCGCGCTGCGTCGGATTGGGCAGCGAAACTGCAAGGCGCGCCGCTTCGGCAGCCGTCAGGTCGGAGGCGGGTTTGTTGAAGTGATAGAGGGCCGCGGCCTCGGCGCCATAAACGCCTGGACCCCACTCGGCGATGTTGAGGTAGAGTTCGAGAATGCGCCGCTTCGTGTGAATCAGGTCCTGCGCCAGTGCCAGCGGAATCTCCAGGGCTTTGCGCACGTAGCTGCGCTGCGGCCACAGGTAGAGGTTCTTGACGAGCTGCATCGAGATCGTGCTGGCACCGCGCGAAAATCCGGCGCCCGAGTCCTCGAACACTTTCTCGAGCTGAGCAAAATCGACGCCGTGATGCATACAAAATCGCCCGTCTTCCGAGGTAATCACCGCTTCGATCAGGCGTGGTGAGATCTGCTCGAGCGGCACCCAGAATTGGTCCACGGGCTCCCGCATCAGGGTGCGCGCGAGCCACGTCGGTGTCGTCGGGGGTTCAATGAATTTGTAGGCGAGCATCAGCGCCAGAATGCCGGCGATGACGAAGAGTACGAATGCCAGCAGTCGTCCCGCCCACCGCCTCACGACGCATCCTCTTCCGCAATCGACATTGCTGGCGCGGAGCTCACTTGGGCAACGCCGCGCGGCCCGTCTCACCGCGCTCGGCCCGGTCGAGGAACTGCGCCAGACGCTCCGAACATTCAACCGCGTGCGAGAACGGCAAGCCGTGGCGAACACCGGGAAACATGCACAACTCCGCGTGCGGCAGGTGCTCGGCCAGTTCCATGCCCATGCGGGCGGTAACGAACGGACTGCGGTCGGGCATGAGGATCAGCAGCGGGGCCTTGATACGGGGCAGCTCAGGCGTCAAATCCGCCCCGGCGAGCAGTTCGCCGTATCCCACCGTGACGTGGTCGGGGGACTTCTCCTGCTCGGCCTCGAACCAGGAGCGCCGCGCTTCGTCGAGTGTTCCGGGAACGAAGCGCTTGTCCATCATGTCCCGGCTCCAGGTGCGCACGCCGCGCCGCCGAAATTCTTCACGCCAGCCTTTCACGTACTGGATGCCTGCGCCTTTGTAGGCGGTGTTGCTGACCGTTGCCGAGGCCACACGGTCGGGATGGCGGGCCGCCATCGCCAGCACCACCGTGCCACCCAGAGATTCACCGACCAGATGCACCGGTCCTGGTCCCGCCAGGTCCATCACTTCGGCGAGGTCCGCCACGAGCTCGTCCATCGTCCACACGGTGTCTTTCGGCGGCACGATCGATTGCCCGTAGCCCTTCAAATCGAACCGCACACAGGGTCGTTTGCCGGCGATAGCTGGAAGCCAGCCCGCCCAGATATGCCGATTGGTGCCGATGCCGTGATGAAACACGACCGGCCGACCGCCCTTGGTCCAGGGAGGCCGCAAGTCCGTGCGCTCGGCCGCCAGTCCGCGGGGCGTCATCTCGGGCGTCGTCATGGCTCGTCTCCGTGCGCGGGATGTTGGTGGTCCGGCCGCTGCAACGGTTACGGCGGGCGGCATCGGCGGTCAAATGCCGAAACGGGATACGGATGGAAGGCAACGCAAGTAGCGACACGCCCGAGCCGAAGATTTATAAGCAAGCGGACTGATGCAACTCGAGCGTGCTGGAGGCTGGCAGCCAATGACCTCGTCGAAACAAGTGACCCAAGGCCACTGCCAATGCCGCTTTCTCGAGTATGAATTCGAGGGCAAGCCCAAATGGGTCATGCATTGCCATTGTGAGAGTTGCCGGCGTGCCGTCTCCTCTGCGGTGGCGACGTACGTCGGCGTCGATATCGGGCAATTCCGGTATCTCAAAGGCGATCCGGCCGTCTACGATTCCTCGCCCGGCGTGAAACGCTATTTCTGCCCCAAGTGCGGGTCGCCGATGGCCTATTCGGGCGCCCGCTGGCCCAAAGAGGTGCACCTGTTCCACGGCACGCTCGCTGACCCCACGATGTGGCCGCCGACAGGGCACGCCCACATCGAAGAGCAGGTCGCTTGGTTCGACGTCCACGACGAACTGCCCCGTTTCGAGAAAATCGCCACGCGCGATGCGGTGCCGCTGCGCAAGGGACCGAAGACAGCATGATCGAAGGAAATGTGCAGGAGCGGATGACGCGACCGCAGCGCACTCGCCGCAGTGTTTGCCGGCTGTTATAAGGCGCCTATGTCGAATTCAGAATCGTTCACTCCCAATCCGACCGTCACCGTCGGCACCGTGACCTTTGCGCAGGATCGCCCGTTGGCGGTTTTTGCCGGGCCATGCCAGATGGAGAGCCGCGCACACGCGCTCGAAATGGCGTCCGGCTTGAAAGAGATCGCCACGCGACTGGGCTTGGGCCTCGTTTACAAATCGAGCTTCGACAAGGCCAACCGCACGTCCCTGTCGGGCAAGCGCGGCATCGGCCTCGACGGGGCGCTCGCCGTGTTCGACGAGATTCGTTCCACGCTGGGTCTGCCCGTCGTCACCGACGTGCACGAGATCGAGCAGTGCGCGATTCTCGCCCCTCACGTCGACGTGTTGCAAATTCCGGCCTTCCTGTGCCGGCAAACGGATCTGCTCGTTGCTGCCGCGCGCACGGGTAAGGTCGTCAAGATCAAGAAGGGTCAGTTCCTCGCCCCGTGGGACATGCGCAACGTCGTGGCCAAGGTCACAGGGAGCGGCAACGCCAACGTGCTCGTGACAGAGCGCGGCGTGTCGTTCGGCTACAATACCCTCGTGGTCGACATGCGGGCGCTCGCCATCATGGCAGAGATCGGCGCGCCGGTGATTTTCGATGCGACCCATGCCGTGCAGCAGCCGGGCGGCCAAGGCACATCGAGCGGCGGCGATCGCCGGTTCGTGCCGGTGCTCGCGCGAGCTGCGGCGGCGATCGGCGTGGCGGGCCTCTTCATCGAAACGCACCAGGACCCCGACAACGCTCCGTCAGACGGCCCCAACATGGTGCCGTTGAAGGCGTTCGAAGGTCTCATGCGCGAATTGATGGCCATCGATCGTTTGGCCAAGAGCGGGGACCGCACGGCTCTCTAAACGCGCCGAGCCGGATGTGCCGATCAGGGGTTCGCGAGACGACTTCGGACGTGTTTCTGGGGAGGATGCGCACGGCAACCAGTGGGTGTGCCGTGCGAAGTTTTTGTCAGGTGTTCAAAACGCCAACCTACTCAGCGTGCCTGCGACTGGGCCACGCACTCTGCGGCCAGCGCCATGTTGAGGCGCAGAAGTTCACCCGGGACGTCCAGTCCATTCGACTGGTATGCAACGATGCGCGCATTGACCCGCGCCATCGTCTGCCGAGGATCTTCGCCCTCTTCGAGGGAGTCGAGATCTTCGACGATGAGAGAGTTCATCCGGTTGGATGTGGATCTCTGCATATGACGTCTCCTTTACTTTTCCCGCATCGTGTCACTGTCGTCGGAGAACGGCCTCAAAACGCCGCCACCCGCCGATGCCGAGGTTCTGACGGATGAAAGAGGCACCCGGATGACACCACGATCAACATTGGTTCATTTGACAATAAGCGTCGCAACAATGGTCGACGTCTGGACTGTTGACCCTTACGGACAGGGACGCGAGACTCGCATATGACGCCTGTGGATAACTTGTTCGGACACGTCCCATGATGAACCTGATCACGGATCTGCCGGGTCTGCGCGTCGGAAATGCCGACAATCCGGCTCTGGCGTCGGGTGTGACGGCGATTCTCGTGGATCGGCCCAACGTCGCGTCGGTCTCGATGCGTGGTGGAGCGCCCGGAACTCGCGACACAGCGCTCCTCGACCCGGAAATGACCGTCGAGGGCGTCGACGCCGTCGTTTTGTCGGGCGGTTCGGCGTTCGGTCTCGATGCGGCAGGTGGCGTCATGGCCCATTTGCGCGACGCTGGCGTGGGGTTGGCTGTCGGCTCCGCTGTCGTGCCGATCGTCGTACAGGCGATCACCTTCGATTTGCTCAACGGGGGCAATAAGGCCTGGACGCGCCAGCCACCCTACTGGGACTTGGGATACGAGGCCGCCACATCGGCCGCACATAGCGCATTCGAGTTGGGCACGCGGGGCGGCGGCTTCGGCGCAACGACGGCTACCCTCAAAGGGGGCTTGGGTTCCGCCAGCATCGTCACGCCTTCCGGCTTTACCGTGGGCGCGATCGTCGTCGTCAACGCGGTCGGTTCGGCCATCATTGGAGAGGGCCCACATTTCTGGGCAGCGCCGTACGAGGTCGGCGCGGAATTCGGTGGGCGCGGGCAGCCGGCGCGGCTTTCGCCCGATGCCCTGCAATTGCGGATCAAAGGTGGCGGGCCGCCCTCGACGACGATCGGGCTCGTTGCGACGGATGCGCTGCTGACCAAGGATCAAGCCAAGCGCCTGGCAATCATGGCCGATGACGGTCTCGCGCGCGCCATCCGTCCGGCACATGCGCCGATGGACGGGGACGCGGTGTTCGCCGTGGCACTGCAACGCAAACCGCTGGCGGCGGGATCACATGAGTTGACGGAACTCGGCCAAGCGGCGGCCGACTGCCTCGCGCGCGCCATTGCGCGGGCGGTCTACGAGGCTACAGCCCTGCCGTTCATCGGCGCGCTGCCGGCGTGGCGGGACACATTCGGATGAGTCGAACGCGATTGATCGTCGTGTTGGCCGCACTCGCCGTCGTGGGAGGGCTGCTCGTGTGGCAGCTGATCCTGGATCGGCGGGTCGCGGCGTGTCGCGAGAGCGGGGGCGAGTGGAACGGCCCGAGTGGCCGTTGCGAACCGGGTCTGGGGCCGACAATCCTCGAGCGCGGCATCAAGCGCTCGTGAGTGTCCGCCGGGTTACGCCTGCCCTTCGGTGTCGAACATGGCAGAGGCCAGCGCTTCGCGACTGTCCTTGCCGGCCCAGATGACGAACTGGAACGACTGATAGTAGCGCTCGCACGCCTCGAGAGCCGCGCGCAGCAGAGCTTCGCACTGGGATGTCGTGGCCACAGTGCCGTTCAGCATCAGCCCCTGGCGGAACATGACGAGACCTTCCTGTGTCCAGATATCGAAATGCCCCAGCCACAGCTGCTCGTTGATCTGGGCAACGAGGCGATAGACTTCGCTGATCCGATTATCCGGCACTTTCACGTCGAAGGCGCAAGCGATGTGCAGCGTCTCGAGGTCTTCGCGCCAATTGAGTGAGACTTGGTAGTCGGCCCAGCTTCCGGCCACGGTCAACGTCAACTCGTCGTCGTTGGTGCGTTCGGCGTTCCAGTCATTGCTCGTGGCAACCTGTTCGACGAGGTCGACCGGGTTTCTGGAGCTGTCGTAGCCGGTATCAGCCGTAGCCATAGCAATCCTTGTCGGTCTTGGGCAGCAGGGTCCCGCAGCAGAGTCGCGAAGCAGCGGAGCGCGACCTAACCGCAGGGGTGTCGCCAGTGCAAGGCGATGAGGGCATTGTCCACGGACAAAGTGACGAGCATCGGGCAAGCCGAAATTCGAGCCCCAAAGCTGGGGACATACCGTTGCATGGCCTGTGGAGAAGAGGGGGATCGACTGGGGACAAACGGTGGGCCAAGCCCTCGTCGACGAATTGCGGGCTTGCCTCACTCCAGGCGCAGGGCGGAGCGCAGGAACGCCAGTTCCGCTTCGAACACGGCAATGATCGTATCCGCGCGGCGAAAACCGTGGCCTTCGCCCGCAAACTCGTGCAGCTCGGCGCGAATTCCACGCACGCGCAGCCGCTCGGCGATGCGCCGCGACTGCTCGGGCGGCACCACTCTGTCGTCGAGCCCCTGGAACAGGATGACGGGCGCGCGCATCCCCTCGATGAGCGTCAACGGCGAGCGCGCGTCGCAGACCTTGCGCCAGTTGCGCGGGGTCGTGCCCATCAAACGGTGCAGATAGCCGGCCTCGAACTTGTGCGTGTGCTCCATCAATAGCGCCAAGTCCGATATGCCGTAATGGCTCGAGCCCGCCGCGAACACACCCTGCGTCGTCGCCAGCGCCATCAGCACGGTGTAGCCGCCCGCGCTCCCGCCCGCGATAGCGATGCGGTCGGGGTCGACCAAGCCTTCGCGCCCGGCCCATGCAGCAGCGGCGGCGCAGTCTTTGACGTCGGCAATACCCCAGTTCCCATCGAGACGTTCCCGATAGGCCCGCCCATATCCGGTTGATCCCGCATAATCGACGTCGATCACAGCAAAGCCGCGGCTCGTGTAGAACTGGGTGCGAAGGCCAAATCCCCGACCCGCCGCTGACGTGGGTCCGCCATGGGCCAACACCAGCGCGGGCGGGCGTGCGCCGCGTGGTCCGGTGTGGCGCTCGCTTGCTGGCGCGTAATAGCGGGCGTAGGTCGTGCGGCGATCACCACCCTGAAACTGAACTTGCCGCCCCACCGAGACGCTAGCCGGCGCAAGCGCCATGTCGCTGCTCGTGCGCAGAATGGCGGGCGCCTTTCGCGTGCCGGAGATCACGCCCAAAGCGGCGGGTCGCCTGTGGTGCCCCAGCGTTGCTGCAATTCCCCCTGCGACGGCCGCGAGGCTGCCGACGGAGGCGATGTCGCCAGCCAAAGGAGTTGTTTCGACCACGGGTCGCCGCGCTTCGAGCTTGCTGACGGTGACCAGCACGGGCCGGCCGTCGACACTCGCCGCGGCGTGAATGCGACCGCGATCGTCGATGACGAAGCTGCGCGTGCCCAGGTTCCACATCGGCACGCCCAGATCATGCTTCAGGGTCGTGAGGTTGCGGACGCTATCACCCTCCCACAACGCGAGATTGCCCCAGCCGCTGGCGTCGGTGAGGACGACGAGGCGGCCATCGTGGAGCCAGTGCGGCTGCATCGCCGCGACACCTTTTCCGCCGGCAATCCGTTTGGCGCGGCCGGTGCCGCCGTCGGCGCGGAGGGGCGCAACATAGAGGGCTGATTGGTCCCAGGGCATATCGGGAAGGTTCCAGGCCAGGAACGCGAGGCGTCCGCCATCGGGCGACACGGTCGGGAAGGCGTAGAAATCGTGTCCCTCGATCAGACTTTCGACCGCCCCGCGTCGATGCCCGGCGAGCCCAATCGCGACGAGCAGGTTTTCGGGAGTGGTGTGCCCGTTTTTCGGTGATGTTTGAGCCTGCCGCTCCGCCACTGCGATCACGCGCTCTCGCGCGGTGTCGTGGGCCATCGCCGCAAATCGCGTGGTGGGCTCGCGCGTCAGCCTTTCCGGTGGGTGGCCAGGAAGCAAGGTCCACACGTCCTGATCGGTATCGTTGACGAAATATACGATGCCTCGAGCCACGCTGAACTCGGCGCCGCCGTACTCGTGCACACGCGACCGCGCCGAAAAGGGCTGCGGCAGCAGTTCTTCGGCAGCGCCCCCGATCTTCGAGCGCATAATCACTTGGCGGCCCTTCTCGTCTGGCCGCGATTCCGTCCAATACAACCAATCGCCGTCGCTTTCGCGATGACCGAAACTGCGCACGCCGCGCGTCAAATCTTGCCCTGAAATCGGCGAGGTCCACAGGCCGAATGGCAATGCGGTCGTTTTGCCTGAACGGGCCATACCGTCGTCCTTGTCGAAGGGCTTATTCGGGGTCGTGTCGCAGGACATCTTCGATGCGTCGATCCGGCACCAGCCAGAGGAGCGCCACGGCAACATAGATGGCCAGTGAGATCAGGGGCGACAGGAAACTGAGCCCCACGGCTGCCGCGTAGGCCGCAATCGACAGCTTGCCTTTGATGTCGCGTCCGAACGCGGCGGCGACCGCGACGCTGAAGCCGCCCGTGCGCGCAATGATGGTCTGCAATAGAAAATAGGCAACGGCGGGCATCAGCAGCGCAACACCGTAGAGCGCCGTCGGACGCACCGCAAAATTGTTCTCACCCATCCAACCCGTCGCGAAGGGGATCAATGAGAGCCAAAAGAGCAGGTGGGTGTTGGCCCAAAGAATTGATCCGTTCACCCGCTGAGTGGCGTATAAGAGGTGATGATGGTTGTGCCAGTAGATCGCGATGTAGACAAAGCTGAGGGCGTAGCTCAACGCCACCGGGATCAGCTTGGCCAATACCGACCAGTCGGCGCCATGCGGCACTTTGAGTTCCAGGACCATGATCGTGATGATGATGGCGAACACGCCATCGCTGAAAGCAGCCAGTCGTTCTTTGGTCATGTTCAACCTGCGTCCCAAGATGGTGACATTCAGAAGAGACAACGTCGCATTGCGATCCAATTCAAGAGGCGAACATCTTGATCCGACTTTCTGATCGGCTACGTTCGGGAAACGGATCATTCATGCAAAGACCTGTTTGGGTGGGGTTGGTTTCCCTATTAAATGCCTTGATCGGCCAGCACAAATCTGGCTACTGGGATCGCATCGAACACCGAGAGGGATTGCGGTGAATCCCATATCCGTCCTGCCGCCGAAGTCGAGGGGTGCACTGGGGTGCGCAGGTCAATGGCGGCTCGGGGCGATGCTCGCCAAGCCGCGGCGCTTGCAGACCCAGCTCGTCATTTTAGCCCTGTTGGTTGCCATCCCGTTCGGTGCGTTCTGCGGCTATCTGCTGTGGCGGTTCGCCGCGCAGGAGCGCGCGGACTTCGATAGCCAACTGCAGCAAGCGGCCACGACCCTGGCCAGCGACATCGATCGGCAGCTCGAGTCTATGCGGACGTTGCTGCGCACAGTGGCCACCTATCGATCACTGCGCGAACGCAACTGGGCTGCGTTTCACGAGCAGGCCCGTGAGGCACTCGAGGGAACGGGCCATTGGCTGCTTGTGGTCGAGCCCAGCGGCCAGCAGACCGTCAATACATCCGTGGCATTCGGCACACTCCTTCCCGTGATGGCAGACACGGAAACGTTGAAGCGCGTCGTCGAAACGCGAACGAGCGTTGTCGGCAATCTTTTTGTCGATGTGATCAGTCGACGCCCTATCGTCAACGTGGCGCTCCCCGTGATGGACGGCGACACGATTCGCCATATTCTTTTGCTGGTTTTGACCCCAGAGCAGCACATTCAGGGGATACTCGCGGAGCAGGGTTTGCCGAAAGGCTGGATCGGCGGCCTGTCGGATGCCAACGCGGTGATCGTGGGCAGATCGAACGACAACGAGAAGTATCTCAGCACTCCGCTGCCTGCGGAACTGGCGAACCAGCGCCATCGTTCCGGTGTCTTCGAGGCGCGGCGTGTCGATGGCAGTTTGGCCCTGCGCGCGGTCAGCCGCTTGCAAAGCGCGGATTGGTTCGCGGCAGCAACGGTCGATCGGTCGTTGGCCCTTGCCGCTGCCTACCAAGCGCTGGGCGCAATGCTCTTGATCGGTGTCATTATTCTGATCGTGTCTATTTCCGGCTCGATTTTCCTCGGGCGCATCCTGACACGGGATATCGTCAAGCTTGCCACAGCCGGCGAGCAACTGGGGAGGGGGAGTTATGCGCCCCAAGAGCCGGGCATCGTCATCGAAATCAACAATGTATCCACCGCACTTTTCAATGCTGCGGTCGACCTGCAGGCGGCGCAACTGACGACCGCCCGTCTGGCATCGATAGCAACGGCTGCGCTCGAGGCCTTGATCGGCGTCGACCGGAACGGCACGATCGAAACGTGGAACCGGGCCGCGACGATGCTCCTGGGTTATGAAGACGAGGACGTCATCGGCCAGCCCATCTCCATTCTCGTGCCGGTCGATCAACGTACTTCGCAGGACGCTCGGATCGCCGAGGTGTTCCAAGGTGAAACGATCCGGCATTTCGATTCCGAGGTCCAGCACAAGGATGCCCGGATCATTCCCGTGTCCATATCGTTGGCGCCGATCATCGACTCGCGTGGTCGGGTCACGGGCCTCGTCGTCGCCGCGCACGACATCTCCGAACGGCGCGAGTGGGATCGCCGGCGAAGCTTGATGTCGCGCGAATTGATGCATCGCGTGAAGAACTCGCTTGCCGTCGCGCAGTCGATCGTTCGTTCGACGTTGCGGTCCACACCCGATCCTGCTGCATTCGCGGAGGCGTTCACAGGGCGCTTGGCGAGCATGGCCGCAGCACAGGACATCGTCACGGATGGAGAATGGAAGGGGGCCGACCTCGAGCGCCTCGCGCGCCATCAGCTCGGCGGCCACATGACGGCCGAAAGTCCCCAGATCAGATTTTTCGGCGAGCCCGTGCAATTGCCGCCCGCCGCCGCTGTGCCGCTGGGTCTCGCCTTGCACGAACTAGGCACCAATGCCGCCAAGTACGGGGCTCTGTCTGTCCCCGACGGGGTGGTGGATTTGTCGTGGTCCGTGTGTGTCGACGCTGACAAGACGAGGACCCTGCACCTGGAATGGCGTGAGACAGGTGGGCCGACGGTCACGACGCCGTCGCGCCAAGGGTTCGGCGGCACCCTGATCGAAAGGGGCATAGGCGACGCTCAAGTCGAGCGCCGTTTCGAGCCCTCGGGCGTCATCTGCACCATCGACCTGGCCATCGATACCCAACCCAAGCCCAACGCGGACTTCAAGCTGAACAACGGCTCCGCATGAGTTTGGATTTTTAGGTTGATCCGGCTGGGGCGCGTCCAAACGGCCACGGTTCGGTGCGGCGGTGGGTGCGCGCTGCAAAATCCAGTTGCGATTCAGGAAAGGTCAGCTATCCTGACCCTTAAGTGGGTCTGCTGCCGAAACCGCATCTTGGCCGTCATGCGCACCGCGCGCGTCGGCTGGGCGATAACGGGACCCTGGGCATTGATAGGGTGAGACGATTTCCTTGCGGCGGACGACGACCCGCGCCATGGCCATGCCCTGTCCGATCAGGTAGACAGGACTGGCTGGGCGGCGTAGCGGGCGCGACTGGCCGGAGGAATCCGACGCTCCCGACAAGCATCGACCATTGCCGCCCGCGCGATCCCGGTCGAGCGGTAAGCACAGTTGCGCCGTGGAGCAGATGAAGCTCCCGCGTGAACCTCGTCAGGATGAGACCGATGACGGAGACGAGACCGAGCCGTGCCGACCTGCAAGCCGCCAACGGTGGCGTCTGGCTGCCGCCAGAGCGTGCAGGGCTTTTCGACCGAAAACGCGAGCAGGATGCGTGCGGCGTCGGCTTCATCGCCGATTTGAAGGGCCGCGTGTCCCACCAGATCGTGGAGGATGCGCTCTCGATTCTGGAAAATCTCGAGCATCGTGGCGCCACTGGCGCCGAGCCGACCGCTGGCGACGGCGCCGGCCTGCTGATCCAGATTCCGCACGCCTTCCTGAAGGACGAGTGCAAGACGCTGAAAATCGCGTTGCCCGAGCCCGGCCATTACGCCGTCGGTCACCTCTTTTTGCCCCGCGATGAGCGCCTGATGGCCCATTGTGAGCGGGTTTGGGCGCGCATCATCCGCGACGAGGGGCTCCACCTCCTGGGCTTCCGCTCGGTGCCGGTCGACAACAGTTCGCTGCCCGATATGGTCAAAGCGGTCGAGCCGCTGCATCGCCAGATTTTCATCGGCCGGCCGAAGTCGATGAAGGATCAAGACGAGTTCGAGCGCAAGCTCTACCTCGTGCGCAAGGTCGTTTCGAACGCCCTCTACAACGCCTACAAGGGCCGCGACATCGGCCATTACACCGTGTCCCTGTCGAGCCGCACGCTCGTCTACAAGGGCATGTTCCTGTCGTGGCAGGTGAAAAAATACTACACGGACCTGTCCGACCCGCGTTTCGCATCGGCCCTGGCGCTGGTGCATCAACGCTTCTCGACCAACACCTTCCCGTCGTGGAAGCTCGCCCATCCCTACCGCATGGTGGCGCACAACGGCGAGATCAATACGCTGCGCGGCAACGTCAACTGGATGGCGGCGCGGCAGGCGTCGGTGCAATCCGACCTGTACGGCGATGACATCAACCGTCTCTGGCCGATCTCCTACGAAGGCCAGTCCGACACCGCCTGCTTCGACAACGCGCTCGAGTTCCTGGTCATGGGTGGCTACAGCCTCGCGCACGCCGCGATGATGCTGATCCCGGAGGCCTGGGCCGGCCACGAGACGATGGATGGCAAGCGCAAAGCCTTCTACGAATACCACGCCTGTCTGATGGAGCCGTGGGACGGACCCGCCTCGATGGCCTTCACCGACGGCCGCCAGATCGGCGCCACGCTCGATCGCAACGGCCTGCGCCCCGCCCGCTATCTGGTGACCAGGGATGGTCTGGTGGTCATGTCATCGGAATCGGGCGTACTGCCGATCGACGAGGCGCGCATTGCCAGGAAGTGGAGGTTGCAGCCCGGCAAGATGCTGCTGATCGACCTCGCGCAAGGGCGCATCATCTCCGATGACGAGCTCAAGGCGGATCTTGCCTCCCGTTACCCCTATGAGAAGTGGCTCCAACAGACGCAGATTCAAGTCGGCGACCTGCCGTTGCCCAAGAAAGTCGCGCGCAAGAAGTCGAACATCGCGCTGCTCGATCTGCAACAGGCCTTCGGCTACACGCAGGAAAGCCTCAAGTTCCTCATGAGCCCGATGGTGCAGTCGGGCCAGGAGGCGATCGGCTCCATGGGCACGGATACGCCTATTTCGGCGCTCTCTTCGAAGCCCAAGCTGCTGCACACCTACTTCAAGCAGAACTTCGCGCAGGTGACGAACCCGCCGATCGACTCCACGCGCGAAGAGCTCGTGATGAGCCTCGTGTCGTTCATCGGCCCACGACCCAACCTGCTCGATCTCGAGGGCACCTCCAAGGTCAAGCGTCTCGAGGTCTATCAACCCATCCTCACCAACGAGGATTTGGAGCGCATTCGCCAGATCGGCCAAGTCAAGGACAACCATTTCTCGTCGATCACCATCGACGCGACCTACCCCGTCGACAAGGGCGCGAACGGCATGAGCTGGGCGCTCGACGTGGTGTGTGCCGAAGCCGAGGAGGCCGTGCGCTCGAACGACTACAACATCGTCATCCTGTCGGACCGCAACACGGGACCCGATCGCATTGCGATCCCCTCGCTGCTGGCCACGAGTGCGGTGCACCACCACTTGATCAAGCAGGGCTTGCGCACCTCCGTCGGCCTCGTCGTCGAAACGGGTGAAGCCAACGAGGTGCATCAGTTCGCAACGCTGGCCGGCTTCGGTGCCGAGGCAATCAATCCCTACCTCGCGTTCGAGACGATCGAGCAGATTTTGCCGGACCTGGGCGAGGACATCGATCTCAAGGAAGCGCAGAAGCGCTACATCAAGGCCATCGACAAAGGCCTGCTGAAGGTCATGTCCAAGATGGGCATCTCGACCTATCAGAGCTATTGCGGCGCGCAAATCTTCGACGCCGTGGGCCTGAAGTCGACATTCGTGCGCCGCTATTTCACCGGCACACATACGCAAGTTGAAGGCGTGGGGCTGCGCCAGATCGCGCGCGAGACGGTCGAGCGCCACCGCCAAGCCTTCGCCGCCGTGCCGGCACTCGACGGCATGCTCGATGTCGGCGGTGAGTATGCCTATCGCCTGCGCGGTGAGGCGCATATGTGGCGCCCGACCGTTGTGGCCGACTTGCAGCATGCGGTTCGCGGCACTGCGGTCGCCGATGCCATGGCCGGCAAGCTGCCGCAGAAGTGGCGTGATTATGCGCGCCAGGTCAACGACCAGTCCGAGCAGTTGATGACGTTGCGTGGGCTGTTCCGCATCAAGAGCGCGGAAGAACTCGGCCGCAAACCGATCGCGATCACCGAGGTGGAACCCGCCACGGCGATCGTCAAGCGCTTCTCCACGGGCGCCATGAGCTTCGGCTCGATCAGCCGCGAAGCCCACACCACGCTCGCCATCGCCATGAACCGCATCGGCGGCAAGTCGAACACCGGTGAAGGTGGCGAGGAGTCCGATCGCTACACGCCGCTCGCCAACGGCGACAGCATGCGCTCGGCCATCAAGCAGGTGGCGTCGGGGCGGTTCGGCGTGACCACCGAGTACTTGGTCAACTCCGACGTCATGCAGATCAAGATGGCCCAGGGCGCCAAGCCCGGCGAGGGCGGCCAGCTTCCAGGCCACAAGGTCGATCAGGTCATCGCCCGGGTGCGCCACTCGACGCCGGGGGTTGGCCTGATCTCGCCGCCACCGCATCACGACATCTACTCGATCGAGGATCTGGCGCAGCTCATCTTCGACCTGAAAAACGTCAATCCGCGCGCCGATGTCTCGGTTAAGCTGGTGTCGGAGGTCGGCGTCGGTACGGTTGCCGCCGGGGTCGCCAAGGCGCGCGCCGATCACGTTACGATTGCGGGCTTCGAAGGTGGCACGGGCGCCTCGCCGCTGACCTCGATCAAACACGCCGGCTCGCCCTGGGAAATCGGCCTCGCCGAGACCCACCAGACGCTCGTCTACAATCAATTGCGCGGCCGTATCGCCGTGCAGGTCGATGGTGGCGTGCGCACGGGACGCGATGTCGTCATCGGCTCGATGCTGGGCGCCGACGAGTTCGGCTTTGCGACAGCTCCGCTGATTGCGGCGGGTTGCATCATGATGAGGAAGTGCCACCTCAACACTTGCCCGGTCGGCGTGGCGACGCAGGACCCCGAACTGCGCAAGCGGTTCAAGGGGCAACCCGAGCACGTCATCAACTTCTTCTTCTTCATCGCGGAGGAAGTGCGCGAGGAGTTGGCGCGACTGGGGATGCGCTCGCTCGACGAACTCGTAGGCCGCAGCGACATCCTCGATACCGATCGCGCGATTGGACACTGGAAATCACGCGGTCTGGACTTCGCGAAGCTGTTCCACAAACCCGACGTTCCCAGCACCGTGGCCATCCGCAATTCCGAGCGGCAGAACCATGGCCTGGAAAAGGTGCTCGACAACAAGCTGATCGCCATTGCGCGGTCGGCCATCGATCAGCGCAAGCCGGTGAAGGCCGAGTTCGAGATCAGCAACCGCGACCGCGCCACGGGCGCCATGCTGTCGGGTGAGATTGCCCGCAAATATGGTCATGCCGGATTAGCCGAAGATACGGTTTGGCTGTCCTTCAACGGCATTGCCGGCCAGAGCTTCGGTGCCTGGCTCGCCCATGGCGTCACGCTCGATCTCGTCGGTGAGGCCAACGATTACGTCGGCAAGGGACTATCGGGCGGCAAGCTGATCGTGCGGCCCAACCCGGCGTCGGGCATCGTGCCCGAAGAGAGCATGATCGTCGGCAATACGGTGCTGTACGGCGCCATCACCGGCGAGTGCTATTTCCGCGGCATTGCGGGTGAGCGCTTCGCGGTGCGCAACTCCGGCGCCATCGCTGTCGTCGAAGGCACGGGTGACCACGGCTGCGAGTACATGACGGGTGGCGTCGTCGTCGTGCTCGGTCAAACGGGCCGCAACTTTGCCGCGGGCATGTCGGGCGGCATCGCCTACGTGCTCGACGAAGACGGCACGTTCGAGCGCAAATGCAACCTCGCCATGATCGACCTCGAGCCCGTCGCGGCCGAGGAGGAGGTCATGCGTCGGTTGGCGAACCAAGGTGGCGATCTGGCCGCGCACGGGCTCGTCGACGTCATGCAGAACATGACGGCGCAGGATGCCGAGCGCCTCTATGCGCTGATCTCACGCCACGCCCATTATACCAACTCGACGAAGGCCAAGACGATCCTCGCCGACTGGGCGACATGGCAGCCCAAGTTCAAGAAGGTGATGCCGGTGGAGTATCGTCGGGCGCTGGCGGAGATGACGGTGCATCAAGCGGCCGACGGTAATGGCCTCGACGTGATCGAGATCGGCGTTCCGCGCGCCAAGACCACGGCGAAAACGAAGGCGGCGGAGTGAGCGTCCAAGGTCAACTCGTGTAAGGATTACGGATCGTCACCCCATCGATGACCAACCCGTCGTGCATATCTTCCGAATACAGCGTCGTGCAGCCCGCCAGGGCGGCTGCGGCGATGATATTGGCATCATATATGTGGAGCTGGTTGCGCTCGGCATACCGCAACGCTCGGACGTGCGTATCCTCCGTTAGGGGCACGATGCTGCAGGCCAACCGTAATCCGTTCAGGACGCGGTGGACATCATCCCAGGGCATCGATTGTTTCCGTCGAACGACACTCGTGAACTCGTTCAGCACTTGCACGCTGACCACTCCACCCATTGTCATCAGGTCTTGCGATCGACGCGATTTCTCGGCATCGTCAGATACGAGATACAAGATCACATTGGTATCGAAGAAGGCCTTCCGATTACGATCTCTCGCCATCGTCCGTTCCCCCGCGATTGATCGGGTAGGCGTCGCCTCTGCGGAATCGATAGTCGGCCGGCAGCTTGGAACCGATCTGCTGGAGCTGCGCAAACCAATCGTCGAGCGAGTGGCACTTGTCGACCTCCAGCGCGCCGTCAGCCGCGCGCCGCACTTCGATCTCGTCGCCCTCTTTCAGGCCGAGCTCTGCGACGAGCGCCGCAGGCAGCCGGACCGCAAGGCTATTGCCCCATTTGGAAATTTGCATGGAGACCTCCATGGATATACATGAGTGGAAATGTATATCATAAAGTGAACAAAGCCGCAAACTCGACAATCTGACGTCACACCAGGACACCTCAATGGGCAAGATCACAGGCTTCATGGAATTCGACCGCCAGGAGCGCGGCACCCGGCCGGTCGAGGAGCGCGTGACCCATTACAAGGAGTTCGTGGTTCCGCTGTCGGAGAAGGACACGAAAGTCCAGGCGGCGCGCTGCATGGATTGTGGTATTCCCTATTGCCACAACGGCTGCCCGGTGAACAACCAGATCCCCGACTGGAACGATCTCGTCTATCGCGACCAGTGGAAAGTCGCCCTGCGCAACCTCCACTCCACCAACAACTTTCCCGAGTTCACGGGCCGCGTCTGCCCGGCGCCGTGCGAAGCGGCTTGCACGCTCAACCTCGAGGACAACCCGGTCACCATCAAGACGATCGAGTGCGCGATCGTCGACAAGGGGTTCGCAGAGGGCTGGATCGAGGCTGAACCGCCGGAGCATGCGACGGGCAAGAAGATCGCCATCGTCGGCGCTGGTCCCGCCGGTCTGGCGGCGGCGCAGCAGTTGCGTCGCGCCGGCCACGAGGTGCACGTGTTCGAGAAGAATGCCAACGCTGGCGGACTGCTGCGCTATGGCATTCCAGACTTCAAACTGGAAAAGACCGTCGTTGCCCGGCGCATGGCGCAGATGGAGGCCGAGGGTGTCGTGTTCCACTTCGGCGTGCACATCGGACACGATGTCAGCGCCTACGGCATCGAAGATGGCCACGACGCCGTGTTGCTGACGGGGGGCTCCGAGCGCCCGTTCGATTTTTTCGAAAGATCGCCGGGTCGCGACCTCGACGGCTTGCACTTCGCCATGGATTTTCTGCCGCAGCAGAACCGCCGCGTCTCAGGCGAGGCCATCGCGCTGGCGACCAAGCAGATCTCGGCCGAGGGCAAGCACGTCATCGTTATCGGCGGTGGCGACACGGGTTCGGACTGCATCGGCACCAGCTTCCGGCAGGGAGCCAAATCCGTCACCCAGCTCGAGATCATGCCACAACCGCCCGAGAAGGAAATGAAAGCGCTCTCGTGGCCACATTGGCCCCTGAAGCTGCGTGTTTCGTCGAGCCAGGCCGAGGGCGCCACGGTCGAATACTCGATCTCCACCACCGGGTTTGCCGGCAATAAGGGCCGCGTCGAAAAACTGCTCTACACGCGCGTCGATGCCCAGATGAAGCCGGTCCCTGGCAGCGAAGGCGAATTGCCGGCCGACCTCGTCCTGTTTGCGATGGGGTTTTCCGGGCCCGTCGAAACCGATGTGGTCAAGCAACTCGAACTGGCTGTCGTGCCGCGGGGACGCTTCAAGGGACTCGACGCCACGGAGCGTGATTACAAGGTCAAGGGTAAGCCCAAGCTGTTTGCGGCAGGCGACATTCGTCGTGGGCAATCGCTGGTGGTCTGGGCCATCCGCGAGGGTCGCCAAGCTGCTGCTTCGATCGATCGGTTCCTGATGGGCAAAACAGACCTGCCACGCTGAGTGGCTCCCACTTTACCGCGGGGCCGGCTCGGGTGAGTATGCAGCGGTAAACGACCCGCCACAGACCTGGGGAGATGTTCGATGACATCCAATCACGGTGCAGCCCGCCAAGCTGCTGCCCAGCGGGCGGCCTTGGAAGAGCAGGTGGCGGTCAAAGCGGCCCTCCACGCGACAAACCACGGCCATGGTCATCATGCCAAGGCCACTCCAGGCCTCGTCTCGACTGTGGTCGTGATTTGTGTGCTGGCGTTGGCGATTGCCTCGTTCGTGGCGCTCGTCTTCCGCGGCTGAGACCCGCCCAGAGCGCATCGCGCGTCAGGCGATGCCGAGCACCAACTGCACCGGCCGGAACGAGCGCCGATGGTGTAGCGTCGCGCCATGGGTGGTCAGTGCCCACTGGTGTTCGGCCGTGCCGTAGCCCTTGTGACGCTCGAAGCCGTAGTGGGGGTGCTCCCGACCCAGAGCCACCATCAGCCGGTCGCGCGTCACCTTGGCAATGATCGAGGCGGCGGCAATCGACAGGCACACCGCGTCCCCGCGCACCAGCGTGCGGGTCTCGCAGGCGAGCCGGGGGGCTTTGTTGCCGTCGATCAACGCGAGCCTTGGTTGCTCCGGCAGAGCCTTCACCGCTTCGCTCATGGCCCACAGCGTGGCGTTGAGAATGTTGTCGCGATCGATCCGGTCGACGCTGGCGATCCCGATGCCGACACGAGATGTCGCCAGAATGCGTGGAAAGATGGCTTCGCGCTCCTCGGGCATCAGCACCTTGGAGTCGGCGATGCCTTGGGGAATGTGGTCCGGGTCCAAGATCACCGCGGCGGCGACCACTGGGCCCGCCCAAGGGCCGCGCCCAGCCTCGTCGACACCCGCGATTGGGCCGCCCTTCACCATCAGCTCGTTCGCCTCGAGCTCGAATGTCGCCCGAATGGCCATGGCCAGTTCTCCCCCGACCGGGATGGTTCGCGGATTCGGGGGAGAGAGTCAAAGGCAGTTGCGACGCGGCCCCGTCAGGCGATGCGCTCGGGGTGGCGGGCGGATTCTTCGATGGCGTCTTCGATATGCGTCACGAGGTCGGAGACGACGGACAAATTGGAATCCCCGCGCTCCAGATACAGGGCCAAGTCTCCCAGACGCAGGATGCCGTAATTGAACGCGAATCCTCTGAGGTCGTGGCCGATGCGCCGGGTCTCGTCGAGCCTTTCCTGTGCGATCGCGTCTTTCAGCTTCTGCAGGGTCTCCAAAGCGTGGCCGGGCACCGCCATCATCAATTGCAAGAACGCTTCGTCGCCGATCAAACGACGCAGTTGCGCCAGGCGGGCCTCGTTGAGTACGGGGCGTTCTTCGCTGTCGGCGCTCGCGGGTGGCTCGGCTGTCAATTCGGCGATGGTCGCCAGAAGTTGGGCCGAGTCGAGTGGCTTGCTCAGCACCTCGTTCATGCCGCTGGCGAAGCAGGCCATGCGGTGCTGACCCAACACATTGGCCGTGACGGCGATAATCGGCACGTGGCGACCCGCACACGAGAGGTTGCGAATCTCGGTCGCGGCCGTCGGTCCGTCCATGACGGGCATTTGCATGTCCATCAGGACGACGTCGTAATGACCACGCTTCACGGCCTCGATGGCCTCGCAGCCGTTGCCGACTTTGTCGACGAGGTGGCCGGCGCGCTCGAGGATCATCGAAACAAGCATCAGGTTGACGGGATTATCCTCGGCGACGAGCACGCGCAGCCGCCGCGTGGGCACTAGGCGAAGTTTGTTGGCTGGTGCGGTGGCCAACTGCAGCGGCGCTCGCCCTCGCGCGCAGCGCAGGGTGAATGAAAACGTGCTGCCGACGCCGGGAATGCTGGTGCAGCTGATGACGCCGCCCATGAGTTCCACGAGGTTTTTGCAGATAGCCAAGCCGAGACCGCTGCCCCCGAAATTGCGGGTGGTGGTGCCATCGCCCTGGGCAAACCGCGTGAACAAATTCGGTCGCGCTTCGTCGGGAATGCCGATGCCCGTATCGCGCACATCGAAGCGCAGCTCGATATCGTCGCCACCGACATCGCGGTGATGGCATCGCACGAGAACGTGTCCACGCTCGGTGAACTTGATCGCGTTGCCGATCAGATTGAACAGGACCTGCCGCAAACGTGTCGGGTCCGCGAAAATCCACGGCGGCGTTCCCGACGCAATCGCACTTTCGATCGAGAGGCCTTTCTCGGTTGCCTTGGCATTGAGGAGAGACAGCGAGCTGTCGACGATATTGGCTAGACTGAAATTGACGATTTCCAGCGAGACGACACCCGCCTCGATCTTGGAATAATCCAGGATGTCGTTGACGACGGTCAACAACACATCGCCGCTATCGCGTGCGGTCTCGACGAGGATGCGCTGTTCCTCATTGAGCGGGGTGCCCATCAGCAGGCCCATCATGCCGAGCATACCATTCATGGGGGTGCGTATTTCGTGGCTCATCGTGGCGAGGAATTCGGATTTGGCGTGGTTTGCGGCCTCGATACGAATGCGGTCCTGCTCCCGCTCGGTGACATCTTCGTGAGTTGCAACCCAGCCACCACTCGGCATCGGGTGTTGCTTGATGCTGATGATGCGGCCATCCGCCAATTCATCGATTCGGGTCGTATCTTCCTCGATCATTCGCTCGAGGAGGACTTCAATGTCGGCGTCGGCGGGCAAATCGACACCGCCGATTTTTGCAATCCCGCTCTTGATCCGATGACGAATGATGTCACGGCGCGGCGTCCCGTACGCGCGCAATTTGGCCGGAATTCGGTAGATCTCGGCATATCGTTCGTTGCACAGGACCAACCTGTGCTGTGCATCGAACATCGCCAACCCGTGCGACATGTTCTGCAAAGCAACGTCGAGGCGCAGGTTCTGCTGTCGAAGATCGTCTTCGGCGCGCTCGCGTTGAACGACTTCGCCGACGAGTGCGTGGGCTGTTGAACGCGCTTCTTTCGCCGCCATCTCGGCGGCCGCCGAGCGCTCGGCGACCCGCTTCTCGAGGGTCGCGTTGAAGGCTTCCAATTTCTTGTACTGACACTTGATCGTCCGATCTGCCCGCACGACGAGGAGAAGAAGGATCAGATAGGTCATGCCGAAGGCCGCCACGATCAGCAATGCGACGAACCAAGATTGCCCACGAATGAGCGCCAGTTCACCGGTGATGTCGGCGTAAATCTCAATGACGGCGCGAACGTTTTTGTTGTCGTCTAAAATGGGGACGTAGGACGATACGACAGAGAGGTTCTGCTTGACCGAGTGCCGGGTGCGAAAGGTACGCCGTTCGATCGTTCGATTGACGACTTTTCCACCGGCGGCAGAGCTGAAATCCTCGTCGTACTTTCCTTCATAAAAGAGTGCGTTTCGATTGAACCCGATCTCTTCCTGCAATGACGAGAACACGATCAGCCCATCCGGCAGATAGACCTTCGTCTTCAGGGTTGGCAGACCTTTCTTGATGGTCCGCACTTCTTTCTGCAGATCCGCGATGACGGGGAGAGCGAGTATCTGGGCCTTTGTGCTCCCCCGCAGCTCCTCCAATTGGGTCCCGTAGCGCGACCAGATGACGTTGGCGATGGTTCGCGCCATGCCAGCATTGTCATCCTCGGCTTCTTGGATGATGTCGGCAATTTCATGCGCTCGATGGATGGCGACGAATCCAGCGGTCACCAACACCGTGACGATCGCACTGGAAATGGAAAAGTACCGCAGAAGTGGAAACATGCGCGTGAGCCCCGATGCGAACGATCGGGGTTTTGTGCCTGATATTGTTCAAGCACCCATCCCATGCGGGGTATGAAGATTAATTCAAATTTGCGGCTATTTCGGCAAGGAAAACAGGCCGTTTACCGTGTTTCTTCGAACAGCTCTCGACCAATCAACATGCGGCGGATTTCGCTGGTTCCAGCGCCGATCTCGTAGAGCTTGGCATCCCGCAGCAGGCGACCGGCTGGGTAGTCGTTGATATAGCCGTTGCCGCCCAATATCTGCATGGCATCGAGGGCTGCTTTAGTCGCCTTTTCAGCCGCAAAGAGGATGGCGCCAGCGGCATCCTTGCGGGCGGTCTGGCCCCGGTCGCAGGCCTTTGCAACAGCGTAAACGTAGGCCTTGGCGGCGTTCATCTCGGTGTACATATCGGCCACCTTGCCTTGGATGAGCTGGAACGTCCCGATCGACTGGCCGAATTGTTTGCGGTCGTGAATGTAGGGCACCACCAGGTCCATGGCGGCCTGCATGAGGCCCAGCGGGCCTGCCGCCAGCACGCTGCGCTCGTAGTCGAGCCCCGACATCAGCACGTTGACGCCCCGGCCGACCTGGCCCAGCACGTTCTCTTCGGGAACCTCGCACTCCTCGAACACGAGTTCGCCCGTGCTCGAGCCCCGCATGCCGATTTTGTCAAGTTTCTGCGCGACGCGGAAGCCCTTGAAATCCGTCTGGACGATGAAGGCCGTGATGCCGCGGGCCCCTGCCGCCGGATCGGTTTTGGCATACACCACGATCACCTGCGCGTCGGGGCTGTTGGTGATCCACATCTTGGTGCCGTTGAGGACCCACCGGTCCCCCTTTTTTTCGGCCTTGAGCTGCATCGACACGACATCGGAGCCCGCGCCCGACTCGCTCATGGCCAAGGCGCCGACATGCTCACCGGAAATCAGCTTGGGCAGATACATACGCTTTTGCGCATCGGTGCCGTTGCGGCGGAGCTGGTTGACGCACAGGTTGGAGTGCGCCCCGTAGGACAGGCCCACCGAACCGGAGGCGCGCGAGACCTCTTCCATGGCGACGCAGTGCTCGAGATAACCCAGACCTGAGCCGCCGTATTCCTCCTCGACCGTGATGCCGTGCAGGCCAAGTTCGCCCATCTTGGGCCACAACTCGCGGGGAAATCGGTCGTTCTTGTCGATCTCGGCGGCAAGCGGGGCTATCTCATCGGTCGCGAACGCGCGCACTGTCTGGCGCAGTTGGTCGGCAGTCTCGCCGAGGCCGAAATCGAGCGTGGGATACTCGTTGGGGATCGACATGTGCTTTTATCCTGCCGGGGCTGGCTTCGGCGCCAGCCACACACCATTTGACGATCTGCTGTAATTACACGGTGTCATCTCCCCATGTCCAACGAGCTCGATGCGCCGAGTGCGTTTCCCTGGCCGCCGCTTCTACTTGCGGGCGTCGTCGGCAGTGCGCTGGCGGTTGATCGGTGGTTGATGCCGCTGCCGCTCCCGTTCGCCGAGCTGACCGCCGTGCGCGCGGCTGGACTGGTGATTCTGCTGAGCTCCGTCGCACTTCTGGTATGGGCCGCCGTCGAGTTTCAACGGCACGACACGACGATCCGGCCCGACCGAGCGAGCCGAGCGTTGATCACGTCCGGCCCCTTTGCGTGGTCGCGCAATCCTATTTATCTGGCGGAAATCGTTGCGCTATTGGGAGCGGCCTTGGTGTTCAACAAGTTGATGTTGGCGCTGGGTGCTCCAGTCTTCGGGGTTTTGGTGACGGCCTTGGCGGTCCGGCCTGAGGAGGACGTTCTGAAAAGGAAGTTTGGATTGGCCTATGAGGACTATTGCCACCACGTGCGACGTTGGCTGTGATCTGAAAGCAGCGTGCCTGCGTCGATCACGTTTCGGCCCCATTCGGACAGCACTTGAAGGTCTCGGAGGTGCGGCATGCAACGTCTGACTCGGGTCCAGCTCACTTTGGCAGCACTCGCCGCGAGCCTGCTTATCGTCACGGACGCCCGTGCACAGCGCCAGGATGGGGACGACGCGGCCGAGGCCCAGCGTCGCGCACCGGCTGGCCAGCCGACCCCAAAAGCTCAGAAGGATGCCCAGTCCGGCCAGCGTGGCTCGACGGGCTCGATTGATCGCGCTCCGCCCAAAGGGCAACTCCCGCCCAAAGCCCCGGCTTCCGAAGACAATCCCGGCGTCCGCACCCCCGACAAACCGAAAGACGCGCGCGAGGGCGACATGTCCTTCGAGCAGGCGCAACGCCTCATGAAGGCCATCGATGGCCTCCTGCAGGACACCGCGCGCAACCGGGCGGAAGCGCGCAAGCTGCCCTCCAACCAGGACTTCATCCTCAAGCCGCTGTGGACGGAGACGCGCGAGGACCGCCAGCGCAAGATCAACGACCTGCTCGACGCCGCATTGGGCATCGTCACTGACGCGCCGATCGTGGATGTGCAGAAACGGATCGAGACGTTGCGCCGAAACATCCGCGACCTCGACGGCCGGGTGGTGGGGTTACGCGAGAAACAGTTGGTCGCCCCGAAGGGCGGCGTACTGCCGGGGTACGTGACGGATACGGTCGACAGCCTGGGCCAAGACATCGAGGACACGCGCCGGCGGATCGGGGCCAATCGCGAGGACATCGCCAAGGCGAAGCGCGAGGTTTATGACGCCCTCGCCAAGAGCGGGGTGGAGCTTGGTCCCGATCAGGTCGACTTATTGCTGGATGGTGTGCTCTCGGGCGACCTCGTGCGCCTCGTCGCCGTGTTCAATGCAGGAAAAGCCATCGATGCCCAGTTGGCGAAACTGATGGCACAGTCGGGCGAGAGCGTCGGCGCCGCGCGCAAGTATTTCGCGATGCATGCAGCTCTGTTCGCGATGATGGTGCACGCCCAAGACAGCCTCGTCGGCAAGATCGACAAGCAGTACCTGCCCAGGCTCGACGCCATCGGCAAGGACATCGCCGCCGCCCGCACGCGCACTCACGACCTCTTGAAAGCGGAAAACCGCCCCGATCAGGGCCGTGCCCTCGAGGCCAACCGGGAGAGCCAGAAACTGGCCGAGGATGCCGCGCGCGGCTATCGGCGGTATCTGACGCAGCAGCGCGACCAGATCGCCAAGGCCCGCCAGCGGGCCATGCACGACCTGGAGATCGCCGACAACACTTATGAGACGGTGGAGGCGAGCTTCCAACTCCGCAACCTGATGCGGGATTCCTCATCCTCGTTCGAAGCCATTCAGAAACTGGAGGCCCCCACCTTCGAGCAGATCTTTCGCAACGAAGAACTGCGCCGTGAGTTCGAGAGCCTGACGCGCAAGCTGGATGCGCCGGGGAGTTGAGGGGGTATTCCGAGCCGCGAGCAACTGCCGGAGAGCCTGTGCGCGGCTTATCCAGAACGTGGTTCGTCAGTAGACGTTCATATTGGGATAGGGGTCGGGTCGGATCGTGTCTGGCTCGGTCGCCATGCGCGCAGGCGTTCGAGGGCGAGGTAGATCGCAGGCGTCGTGTAGAGGGTGAGGATTTGCGAGACGAGCAGGCCACCGATGA
Organism: Hyphomicrobiales bacterium; assembly: GCA_031406575.1. Taxonomy (GTDB): domain Bacteria; phylum Pseudomonadota; class Alphaproteobacteria; order Rhizobiales; family Hyphomicrobiaceae. The sequence continues at coordinate 1,279 of JANOHP010000197.1, read as the reverse complement.
CGGTGATGCCGAGAGGGCGGCGCAGTTCCGCACCGGGGCCTTCGCCGAGAAGGAGCGGCAGCGCGCCGAGGGCGGCGGCGAGCGTGGTCATGAGAATGGGGCGAAACCGTTCGGCAGCGGCGCGGATGACGGCTTCGCGCGGCGGCAGGCCCTGCTTGCCCAAGTCGAGCGTGAGGTCGATCAGGATGATACCGTTCTTCTTGACGATGCCGATCAACAGAATGATGCCGATAAAGGCGACGAGGGTGAGTTCCGTGCCGGTGGTTTTCAGAGCGAGCAGGGCGCCCAGGCCCGCCGAGGGCAACGTCGACAGAATGGTCAGCGGATGCACAAGGCTCTCGTAGAGCACGCCGAGCAGAATGTAGATGGCGACGAGCGCGCCGATGACGAGGATGGTCTGATCATTGCCCGAGCGGGCGAATTGTCGGGCGTCGCCAGCGAAATCGGCATTGATCCCTTCGGGAAGCGCCATGCCCGAGACGGCGGCGCGAATGAGGCGCGTGCCTTCGCTCAGCGAGACGCCGGGGTCCAGGCCATAGCTGACTGTGACGGCGGCGAATTGGCCCTGGTGGTTGACGACGAGCGGGGCCAATGACCGGCCGAACGTCGCCACCGCAGACAGCGGCACCTGACGGCCGTTGGCGGCGGGAACGTGCACGCCGGCGAGATCTTCCGGGCCCCGACCCAGGCGCGGTTCCACGGCCAACACGATGCGATACTGATTGCGCTCGCCATAAATGGTTGCGATTTGGCGCTGGGCAAACACGTTGTTGAGCGCGCCCATGATGTCCTGCACGGAAACGCCCAGGCGCGCGGCGGTGTCGCGGTCGATCTTGATGTCGGCTTGTAAGCCGCCCGTTTCCTGATCGGTCGAGACATCGACGACGCCGGGGACGGCGCGGATGCGGTCGGCGACGGTGGATGCTGTCGTGCGCAGCAGGGCGAGATCGGCGCTCCAGAGCGTGAATTGATATTCCGAACGGCCGTGGCGGGCGCCGGTGCGCACATCCTGCACGGGAAACATGAAGGTGCCCAGGCCAGCGATCTGCGACAGCGGGCGGCGCAGGCGGGCGACCACATCGCGGGCGGCGATCCCGCGCTCCTCGAGCGGTTTCAATGCCACCATCATGCGGCCGTTGTTCATCGCGGCCGACCAGCTCGACGATCCCAGGAACGAGCTGACATGGGCGACGGCGGGATCGCGCTGGACGATGCGAGCAGCTTCCTCCTGCAAGCGGCGCATCTCCTCGAAGGAGACGTCGGGCGAGGCCTGCGTGAA
>JANOHP010000191.1:0-11812 GCA_031406575.1 Hyphomicrobiales bacterium | reverse complement strand
TTGGCGTCGGTAATGATCATTGCCTGTCGCAAGGACAGCTCGGCCATCGGCCCCAGGATGAAGCCGACAAGGAACGTGACGAACGAGAAGTCGAACTTCTTCATGAAGTAACCGAAGAACGCGAACACCAGCATCAGGTAGACGCTGAACATGCCGCTGCCCTCGAGATAGGCGCCGATGACGCAGATGAACACGATGATCGGCACGAGGATCGTTTCCGACACCGTGATCAGGCGCGCGAACAGGTTCTGGCCGACCATGCCCATGATCAGCATGATGAAGGACGCCACGATCATACCGATGAAAATGGCGTAGACGAGCACCGCATCGTCCCGAAACAGCGACGGCCCCGGTGTCAAGCCATGCAGCATGAAGGCGCCCATCAGCAGCGCCGCCGAAGCGCTTCCCGGCAGACCGATCGCGAACATCGGGATGAGGCCGGCGGGCACCGACGCGTTGTCGGCCGCCTCCGCCGCCGCCACACCTTCGAGCCGCCCTTTTCCGAAACTTTCGGGGGCCGGATCGCGGTTCTGCGTCCAGGCGTAGGCTAAAAACGAACTCAAGCTGGCACCCAGACCCGGCACACTCCCCACGCCGATGCCGACGGCGCTCGCGCGCAAAATCGTCGGCAGGCAAAGCATGAATTCACCCCAGCTCAGCCGCTGGTCTTCTGGCGTTCCGTTCGCGAGAGTGTCGACTTTATGCTCGTAATTACCGCGCCATCCTCGGTCGATCTGCACCAGCATTTCGGATAGCGCCAACGTTCCAATTGCGACGGCCAGCAGAGGAATGCCGTCGTAAATATCAACGAAGCCGAACGTCAGCCTCGGCTGCCCAGTCTCCATGTCCAGTCGTGGCGCCGCGAGTAGGAGTCCCAGAAATCCTGCAATCAAGCCTTTGTAGAACGAATTCCCCGATACCGCCGCGATGAAGGTGATCGCAAAAATCAGCACCGCCGTCAGCTCGACCGGCCCGATGCCGACAGCGATGGCAGCCAAGGGCTGGGCCAGCATGATCAAGGCGATGGTCGCCAGGAAATCACCCAGAACGGAGGCAATCAACGCCAGCTTGAGCGCCTTTTGCCCTTTGCCTTGCTGCGTCAACGGATAGCCGTCCAGCGTTGTCACGACCGACTGTGGCTCACCCGGCACATTGATGAGAATGGCGGTGAGTGCGCTGCCCGTATTGCCGCCTTTGCTGACGCCGATCAGAAACGAGATCCCGGTCAGCGCCGGCAGCTTGTAGGTGATGGGAATGAGCAATGCGATCGCCGTTGCCCGGCTCATGCCCGGCAGCACACCCACGATATACCCGATGAACAGGCCGAAGGTAATGTAGGCAATCACCTGGAAGGTGAGGACATTGTCGGCGGCTTGCATCACCTGTTGGTACATTCACGTCCCCGAACTGGAGCCAGGCTCCATGAACCGCCGCAAGTCATGGAAGTGGAATTTGCAGTGCGTAGGCGACCAGAAAATGTGTCAAGCCGACCGTGGGCAGTGCCACCAGCGCGATCCGCACCGGTCGCAACTCTCCCATGAAGATCATCGTCGCCGCAATCAGCAGTGGCCCGCCGACCCACATACCGAACCGGTGAATGATCAAGACACCTGCGAAAATCACGGCGCTGATGAGCAGAAAGAACCCCAACTCTGCCCATGTGATGGGGTTGGGTTGGTCGTCATACATTTTTGGTTTGGTCAGCGCCTGCACCAGCAGCCCCACACTGCCCAGAGCAATGCCGGCGAGCATGACCATCGGATAGAAGTAGGGCGAGAGCCCATGCCAAATTCCACCGGAATTCTCTCGCGGGATTACGATGAACACCATCACCGCGACGAATGCGAGCAACCCCACGCCCGCGAAAACGTCGACCTTGCGCATAGACCAGAACCCTTCCTCGGAAAGCGTCTCGCCCTCGAAAGCGCGTGGCGATGTCGAGCAACGCGCGACAGTGACAACAATTTCACCCTGCGGCAACGATGTTGACGTAGCCGGAGATCAGGGGAGCAATCGCGATGTTTCACTTCTTGACGACCACCATCCTATTTTTGGTTCCCCGGACGGAGCATGGACCCGCAAGGGAGCATGCGCAGATCCGGGGCCTTTCCCGGTTCAGATCATTCTGCACCGTGTAAGGGTTCCGAATCGCCGCGCCACGCGCGCGACGTCCGGGAAACCGAAGAAGTGAATGGCCCTGATCGGGGAGCGGAGACAGGCGGATTCTGTCGCCTGCGCGAAGCTTTTCGGGTCCATCAATCCGGGGACAGCCGGCAAAATGGTTCCCTTGCATCGTCGGATGGTCGGCGGCACATTGGCTCCATGACAACGCACACCGCTCCGCCGCCCGCCCCGTCCCCTGACCCCGCCACGTATGTGCGGCAACGCCTCGAGGCGGCAGTCATGACCCCCGTCCGCGCGTTCCGCTGGCGATATCTGCCCTTGCTGATGGTCTACTTTGCCTACGGCGCGCTCGGCCTCACCGCCATTGCCTCGAGTTTCTGGGTGAAGCAATCGCTGACCCTCAGTCCAGCCGACATCGCCGCCGTCGGCGTCTGGCTGTCGCTGCCTTGGGCCATGAAGATGGTGTTTGGCGAATTGGTCGACTCGGTACCGATCCTGGGCTCGCAGCGGCGCGTCTACGTGTTCATCGGTGCGGGCTTGATCGCCTTTAGTCTGCTTCTGCTCGCGGGTGCCTCGTCCGACACTTTGACCTTCGCCAGCAAGGACACGCTCTACGTCGTCGCTTCGCTGATTTCCATTCTGGGTGTCGTCCTGCAAGACGTCGTCGCGGACGCCATGAGCACGGAGGTGGTCGATCGAACCAATCCCGACGGCAGCCCGCGTTCTCAGGCCGAGATCGACCGCGAGCTGGGGCTCGTTCAGGTCTTGGGGAGGCTCTCACTTTCAATCGGCATTTTCGCGGTGGCTGGTCTCGGCGGTTGGCTGGCACAGTCAGTGTCCTACACGACCGTGTTTCTGATCGGGTTGATCATTCCCGTCATTTCACTGTCGGGGGCGCTGCTCGTGCGGCTCGAGTCCGAAGCCCCGCGCCCGATCGACAAAACACTGCTCCTCGGGGGCCTTGCCTTCGGCGGCGTCGTGTCGTTGCTCGGGCTGTCCAAATTGCCGTTTGCACAGGAACTCGTGTTCGTCATCTCACTGGGCGTCATTGTCACGATGTTGCACCGCATCACGGGGGATCTCGACGCCGTCACCAAACGCCGGATTGCCGTCACGGCCGTTCTGATCTTCTTATTTCGCGCCACACCGTCCGTGGGCGAAGGCTACACGTTCTTCTCCATTGACGTCCTGAAGTTCTCGGAAGGTTTCTTCGGCATTCTGCAACAGACGGGCGCTGCCATCGGTCTCGTCTCGCTGTGGCTGCTGTCGGACCTGATCACGAAGCAGCCGGTCGAACGCATTCTGCTCTGGCTGGTGGTGCTCGGAGCCGTCCTGAGTCTGCCGACGCTCGCCCTCGTATTCGGGTGGCATCAGTGGACAGAGCAGATGTTTGGCATCGGCGCACGATCCATCGCGGTGATCGACGCTGCCGCCTCGTCGCCTCTGGTACAAATCAGCATGATCCCGTTGCTGACGCTGATCGCAATCAACGCGCCACCGGGTCACCGGGCCACCTGGTTCGCCCTGATGGCCTCGCTGATGAATCTGGCGCTGGTCGCGGGCTCACTTACAACGAAATATCTCAACATGGTTTTCCCCGTCGACCGGGGTGCCTACGAACAGCTTCCAGCGCTCGTGATCGTTGTCGTGGTGATCGGCCTCGTCGTGCCGCTGCTTGCGATCTTGTGGCTGGGCCCACGATTGAGACTTGGGCGGACCGCGTCGGGCGCGTGACGCAGCGCAGCGATCCTTCATGTCGGCCAGCCGTTTGTCTGTCGCAGCGCTTCACCCAGCACGATACCCGCAGCCACAGCGATATTGAGCGACCGTAACCCCGACCGCATGGGAATGCGCACACGCGCATCGGCCACGCGATGTACAGCTTCAGGAGCGCCAGCGCTCTCGCGACCCAACATCAGAATATCGTCGGCTTGGAACCCGAAGGCGACATGGGGGATCGATGCCTGCGTCGTCAAAAGGACCAGCCGAGGTGGTCCGGCCTCGGACGCTCGCCATTCTTCGAACTCTGCGAATGAAACGTGCCGCTGGATTGCGGCGTGATCGATATAATCCAGACCTGCCCGCCGCAGCGTCCGATCGCTCATGTCGAAGCCCGTCGGTCCAATGATGTCGACAGGCACACCGAGACACGCCGCCAGCCGCAGAATGGTGCCAGTGTTCTGCGGAATGTCAGGTTGATAAAGAGCGAGCCGCAGGGTCAGTTTTCCATGATGGTCGTGCGCCAATGAACGCGACGCTGGTCGGACGGATTACCACCCGCCGCAGAGTGCACTGTGCAACGATTGTCCCAGATGACGATGTCGCCGACCTTCCACTTGTGGCGGTACTCGGCATTGGGCTGGAGCATGTACCAGTACAGTTCCGCCAGCAGCTTGTCGGCCTCTTCAGCCTCCATTCCGACGATGCCGATGACGTGGGTCGGGTTCACGTAGAGAGACTTGCGGCCGGTCTCTGGATGCACGCGCACCATGTCGTGGATCGCAGGCGGGCGCGCCTGATCTTCCGGATCGAGTAGGTCGAAGCCCTTGCGCTCTCGGCCGCCGTACCCGAACGAGACCTTCAGAGGCGCAATTTTTTGCTTGAGGCGCTCCGGCAGCGCATCGTAGGCCGCGTGCATGCTGGCAAACAGTGTGTCGCCGCCATAGCTGGGGATTTCCAGGCCGTAAAGTTGCGTTCCCTTGCAAATTTCCGTGTCCCAGGGACTGTCGGTGTGCCAGCCCTGTCCTCGGTTCAGAATAAGCTTTTCTCCCTTGGCATCCTTGGCGATGCTGGTCACGCCCATCAGGGTGATTTCGGGATATTCGGGATCGCGCGTTTTTTTCACCCGATGTGGCTTGAGGCGGCCGAACCGGCGGCTGTAGTCCAGATATTCGGGCTTCGTGAGCGTCTGACCGCGCACGATCAGAACGTGGTGGTCGAGCCATGTCTGATAGAGGGTCGTCCACTCGGGATCGCTCATCCTGCGGACATCGACATCGGTGACGAGCGCGCCGATTCGCGGGGTTGCCGCCTCGATTTTCATGGTTCACGCCTCCCGACCGGGGATCAAGGTCCACGTCTCTCCCATCATCAACCGATCCGAGCCCGAGAACAACACCTGCGGAAGGAGGGGCGAGGGAACATTTCGAGGAGGCCGGCAAGCGCATTGACAGCAACCTGTCCGTTCACCCATTTTGCGCCCAGCCTCGTTGATGGTCCAGGGATCGGCCGGCAGACATCGCTGCCACCCGATCAGACCTCGACCCGTGAATCCAAAAGGAGAGACTTGCATGACCGTCAAGGTTGCGATCAATGGCTTCGGCCGCATCGGCCGCAATGTGCTGCGCGCCATCATCGAAAGCGGCCGCACGGACATCGAGGTCGTGGCCATCAACGATCTGGGGCCGGTCGAGACGAACGCCCATCTTCTGCGCTTCGACTCGGTGCATGGCCGTTTCCCCTTCGAGGTGAAAGTCTCCGGCGACACGATCGACGTGGGTCGCGGACCGATCAAGGTGACGGCCGTGCGTGATCCCGCCGATCTGCCGCACAAAGCCTTGGGCGTCGATATCGCGCTCGAGTGCACCGGCATTTTCACGTCGAAGGACAAAGCCTCGGCGCACTTGAAGGCCGGCGCCAAGCGCGTCCTGATTTCGGCGCCAGCCGATGGCGCGGACCTGACCGTCGTCTACGGCGTCAACCACGACAAGCTGACGAAGGACCACCTCGTCGTCTCGAACGCCTCCTGCACGACCAACTGCCTCGCGCCCGTCGCCAAAGTTCTGCACGACGCGGTCGGTATCGAGAAGGGCTTCATGACGACCATTCACGCCTACACCGGCGACCAGCCGACGCTGGACACCATGCACAAGGACCTCTACCGGGGGCGAGCCGCAGCCCTGTCGATGATCCCGACGACGACGGGTGCCGCAAAGGCCGTGGGTCTCGTCCTGCCCGAACTCAACGGTCGGCTTGACGGCACCTCGATCCGCGTGCCGACACCCAACGTGTCGGTCGTCGATTTCAAGTTCATCGCCAAGAAATCGACGTCGATCGATGAGATCAATGGGGCGATCACACGCGCTGCCGGTCAATCCCTCAAGGGCATCCTGGGGTTCACCGATCAGCCCAACGTGTCGACGGACTTCAACCACGACGCCCGCTCATCGATCTTCCACCTCGACCAGACCAAGGTCATGGATGGCACGCTGGTGCGCGTGCTGTCCTGGTACGACAACGAGTGGGGCTTCTCCAACCGCATGAGTGACACTGCGGTGGCGATGGGCAAGCTGCTCTGAATGGGCCCCCATTCCACGGCTGAGACAAACCGCCGGCTGAAATGACCGGCTTGCCGATTTGGCGCGGGTGCGCAACACGTCTCGCCCATCGGCCAGAAATCCCTGAGTTTGCGGTGATCACTGTCTTTCAGCCGGAGAATAAAGTGTGCTTGGTCACGCGGCTTGGTCGGTGTGACCGTCACCCGCCCAGGCCCAAGACGTCCATCAATGCGGCCACCACTGGGCGCTGATCGAAGCGTCGCTCTGCCTTCATGCGGCTCGCCCGCGCCATGGCCGCAATGAGTTCGGGCCGGCGTAGGAACGACTGCATTGCCTCTGCCAATGCTTCGGGATTGCCAGGAGGCACGAGGCAGCCATTGACCCGCTCGTCGACAGTGTCGCGGCATCCGGGCGTGTCGGTGGTGATGATCGGCCGACCCATGCTCATCGCTTCGAGAACGGCGCCCGGCATCCCTTCGCCATGCGCGGGGTAGACGAACACGTGAGATCGGGTCAGCGCGGGGCCGATATCATCCAGCGCGCCCAGGTACTCGAAGGCGCCGTTGTCCAAGTCATCGGGTGCCAAACCCTCCGGGCCAGACCCCCGAGGTCCGGCCAGGAGAAACGTCACGTGCGGCGCTTGTGATTTGACCAGTGCCGCTGCGACCGCAAACGTATCGGCGCCTGTCGAGCGCGCGATACGGCCCGCCATCAGGAAAACGAGGCCACCTTGCAGCGTCGGCAATGGCGCCTCCGCCCAGCGCTGCAAGTCGACGCCAGAGCCTGGCTGCACGAACGATTTCTGCTGCGGCCCCAGAAGTCCAGCGGCAACGAGATAAGCCCGATCGGCCGTGTTGTGGAACACGACAACGTCCGCCGCCGCCAAGGCTGCTTTGGCACGCCAGCGCGCCGCACGGCTGAGCAACCAGGGGGCGGACGACGCGGGCGGTAGGCCCAGCGCGGCGAGGCCGTTGACTATCAGGATGGTACGGGCGCCGACCTTTCGTCCAGCGATCGCCCCGAACGCGGCGGACCGGGGTCCTGAACTCAGCACAATGTGGGGTGCGAATGCAGCGAGTTGCGCGGTCACGGACTTGGCGGTTCGGCGATCGGCCAACAGTCCTGCATCCGCCGGTCCGAGCACGACATTCGCTGTCTCGACACCCAGTCGCTCCAGATCGTCGGCGTCGCCTGGTCCCAGATCTGGCGCAATTGCGAGGACGCGGTGGCGTCTTTCGGCGATCTCACGAATGAGTGGTCCTCGAAATCGGACCAGCGACTCTGCCGCATGCGCAATCACAGCAACCCGGCGCACGCCCGACGTTTGCATACGCCCCGGTGTGCGCATCAATGCAGTGTCCGCGATGCCGCCACCCAAGCACCCGTCGCATCGAAGGCACCCGAAGCCGGCGTTTTGGGATCATAGTTTTCGACGTAGCGCGACAAGACCGTATGAATTGTCTCCACACGTCCCGACGCTATCGCCGCCGTGAGCGCATCGAGCGCTTTGCGCAATTCCTCCGGCAGCAAAAATCGTTCCCGATTGCGGCGAATGCGGGGATGTTCGGTCTCGACGGCATTTTCGTCGATCAACAGCTCTTCATAGAGTTTTTCACCCGGCCTGAGCCCGATGTACTTGATGGCGATATCGCCATCGGGAGTGTTTTCGTCCTCCACATCGAGGCCCATCAGGCGGATCATGCTGCGCGCGAGATCATCGATCTTCACGGGTTCGCCCATGTCCAGAACGAACACTTCCCCGCCCTTTGCCATCGCGCTGGCCTGAATCACCAGCTCGGCCGATTCCGGGATCGACATGAAATAGCGAATGACATCGGGGTGCGTCACCGTCACCGGTCCACCGTCCTGAATCTGCTTCCTGAAGCGGCGCACGACCGAACCCGAACTGTCCAGAACATTGCCGAAGCGCACCATCGTGAACACGGTGCCCCGTTCCCCCTCGTTCGCTGCGGCAGCCTGGAACACCATTTCGGCCAAGCGCTTGCTCGCTCCCATCACATTGGTGGGGCGCACCGCCTTATCCGTGGAAACGAGTGTCACCCGCTCGACCCCCGTCCTCGCGGCGACGTCGGCCAGAACAGCGGTTCCAAACGTGTTGTTGTTCAAGCCCGCAACCGGGTTGCTTTCCACGATCGGAACATGCTTGTACGCGGCAGCGTGATAAATCGTTTCGACAGCGTACTGGCGAATGGTGCGCTCCAGCAAACCGTCATCGAGAACCGACCCCAGGACACTGACGATGACCGGTCTACCCGCGCTGTCTCCGCCGGAATTGGCAAGGCCATCCTGAATTTCCTGCTCGACCTGATAGAGCGCGGCTTCGGAAATCTCGAAAAGAACGAGGGTTCGCGGAAATCGCCTCAAAATTTGGCGTGTCAACTCGGAGCCGATCGAGCCGCCTGCTCCCGTGACCATGACGGCTTTTCCCGTGATCGCCCGCTTCAACAGCTCCTCGTTGGGCGGTACCGGATCGCGGCCGAGCAGATCATCCACGTCGATCGGCTTCAAATCGATCACCGAGACCCGACCCGTCGCGATGTCCTCGATCGCTGGCATGGTTTTCACCCTGACGGGGTGGGCTGCGAGACGGCGAATGATATCGCGTCGATCGCGGCGCTGACGCTCGGGAACGGCAAGCAGAACTTCCTTGATGCCGTTTCGCTCGATGAGATGGGGTAATTTGTCGACCCGGTAGACTTTCAGGCCACCGACGTTCTGGCCGATGAGGCTCTGTGTGTCGTCGATAAAACCGATAGGATCGTAATCTCCGCTGCGACGTAGTGCGTCGGCAAGCTGCACGCCGCTCGCCCCCGCTCCGTAGATGATCACACGGCGTCGCTCGTAGGGCTCGGCGCTGACATAGGCGCCGCCCATCAAGATGTAGCCCGCAACCTCTCGACTGACCCAAACCAGGAAGAAGGCCAGAACGCCGTAGATGAACACGACAGATCGGGGAAACGCGACTTCGCGCACCCCACTGCCGACCACCATGAGCACGATCAATCCCCAAAGGAGGACCGCCAACCCCACACCCCAAGCAATCCGAAACGCGCCACGATACCCCAAAAATCGGGTGACGAGGCGATACAGGCCCAAGCTTTGGAACGCTGTGACGCCGCTGGCGGGGCCCGACCAAAACAGCAGGTGCAGAACCGTACCGTCCGGCCAATAGGGTCGACCCCACCGAAGGCTGAGCGCAACCCACATCGCAAGCGTCAAGAGAATGAAATCGTTTGCAAAAAGCACGATTCTCTTATCGTGCCGGGAGCGGTCTATCAACCACTGCCGACCCCCAACAACCACTCCGCGCCATTGCTGCGGTGAGTTCAAGGCGTCCCCGACTCCCATTGCGAGCCCCTACGTCAGCCCGACGTACCCTTAGTGAGGTTCGAGTGCCTCTACAATCTACCCGCCCCGTTTCTCAACAGGCCTGATGACATAATCTATAGTGTTCGCCGCGCGCGCACGGCGGCAGCCAGCGTGCCCTCGTCGAGATAGTCGAGTTCACCTCCGACGGGAACACCCTGTTGCAGGACAGACACCCTGACACCGCTCGCTGCCAAGGCCTCGCGCACGTAGTGGACTGTCGATTGTCCTTCGACCGTGGCATTCAGTGCCAGCAGGACCTCCGTCACCGGCGGCACCGCGCGCGCGATCAAACGTGGAATGTCGAGATTATCCGGGCCGATCCCATCGAGTGGCGACAAATGGCCACCGAGCACATGGTAGAGCCCACGCACGACGCCAGCTCGTTCCAGAGCCCACAAATCACCCATCTCTTCCACGACGACGATCAGCGATCGGTCACGACTCTCGTCAGCGCAGAGGGTACACGGCACGACCGTATCGAGATTGCCACACTGAGGGCAGGCGACCAGACGCGATGCAGCTTCGACGAGGGCCGTCGACAACGGCTCCAAAAGATCCGTGCGCCGTTTCAGGAGGGCGAGTGCAGCCTTCCGGGCGGAGCGTGGCCCCAATCCCGGCAACCGCGCCAGCAACTGGATCAATCGCTCGATCTCGGGACCTGCCGTCTTGCGCGACACTGTGGCTGCTCCTCACCATGCTCCTCGCGCTGCGCGCGAGGCAACCGTTCATGATCCGATCTGTTATCATAAAGCCGTGGCTGAGCGGCAAGCATCTCGCCTCGGGGTCCCAATGATGCGGCAACTTCCGTCCCTCGTCGTTTTCCTTGTTTTGACGGCACTCGTGGCTGCGTTCGCCGCCCAATTCCAGCCAGGGTCTTGGTATGCGGCTCTCGCAAAACCCGCTTGGACGCCCCCGAATGGCATTTTCGCGCCTGTCTGGACCATCCTCTATGTGAGCATAGCCATAGCCGGCTGGCTTGCCTGGCACGCGCCCCTGGCGCAGCGGGCTCGTCTATTTTGGTTTACGGGCCTTCTGCTCAATGGCCTGTGGTCGTATGTGTTCTTCAGGGCGCATATGATCGACTGGGCGCTTTTGGACATCGGGCTTCTGTGGCTCTCGATCATTGGGTTCATCCTGACCGCTTGGTCGCGGTCGCGCGCTGCGGCGCTGCTCTTTCTTCCGTATTTGGCCTGGCTCACATACGCAGCGCTGCTCAATGGCGCCATTTGGCATTTGAACCGATGACCCGAAGTCGCATGATGAGCTGATATGGTAGCTGCGAAACATCAATGGCAAAGAATGTCAGTCGGCATGAGGCAGAACGGATCGAGACGCCCCTGGCGAGCCGCGCTGATCGCATGCCTCCTCGTCTCTGCCGCTATGGGTGCCCAGGCCAATGACACTGCCGTGCACGGGATCGCGATGCACGGAAAGCCTGCGCTCGCTGCCGACTTTCCGCATCTGCCGTACGCCGAACCTCGGGCCCCCAAGGGCGGTACGATCGCGCTCGGCGAACTGGGCTCTTTCGACAGTCTCAATCCTCTGATCGTCAAAGGCATCGCGGTCAGCGGCGTGCGTGAATACGTCTATGAGAGCCTGCTCGGTCGCGCCCTCGATGAGCCGTTCTCGCTGTACGGTGCGCTCGCAAAACACATCGAGACGCCCGACGATCGCCGCTCAATCACCTTCCATCTGGACCCCGACGCGCGATTTTCCGACGGAACGCCGGTCGGTCCCAAGGACGTCATCTTCTCCTGGCGGTTGCTGAAGGAAAAAGGTCAGCCCTATCACCGCGCCAACTACAAGAGCGTACAAACGGCCGACGAGATCGCACCGGGCGTCGTTCGCTTCGCCTTCGAAGACGATGGCAATCGCGAAGCGCCGCTGCTGATCGCACTGATGCCGATTTTGCCGAGCCACCGTATCGGCCCGGATAATCTCGACATTCCACGTTTGATCGCGCGCGCGGTGCCGCCGGTGACGGAGGTCCTGCTGGCACTGAATGCCACGGTCGAAGGACA
>JANOHP010000057.1:0-48882 GCA_031406575.1 Hyphomicrobiales bacterium | reverse complement strand
CGTGATCGACTGCGAGGGCCATGTGCTGTGCCCCGGCCTGATCGACGCGCAAGTGTTCACGGGCGATCCCGGCCAGGAGCACCGAGAGACGCTGAAAACCGCGAGCTTCGCGGCAGCGGCTGGCGGCGTCACGACCATCGTGTGCATGCCCGATACCGAGCCGGTCATCGACCAGGTGGCGCTGGTCGACTACGTGCAGCGCCGCGCGCTCGAGCGGGCCATCGTTCACGTGCACATCATGGGCGCGGTGACTCGTGGGCTGAAGGGCGAGGAACTGGCGGAAATCGGACTGCTGCAGCGGGCGGGCGCCGTCGCCTTCACCAATGGCAAGTCGTCGATCGCCAGTACACGCGTCATGCGCAACGCGCTGCTGTACGCCAAGGATTTCGACGCGCTGATCGTGCACCACACCGAAGACCCGTGGCTGTCACCGGGTGGCGTCATGAACTCGGGCGAAGTGGCGACGCGGCTGGGGCTGCCCGGCGTGCATCGCGCCGCCGAGGCAATTGTGCTGGAGCGAGATGTGCGGCTGGTCGACGTGACTGGCGCGCGTTACCACGCGGCCACCATAACCTGCCGTGAAAGCCTCGACATCGTGCGGTCCGCCAAGGCGCGCAAGCTCCCCGTCACCTGTGGCGCGTCGATCAATCACCTGACGCTGAACGAAAACGACATCGGCCCCTATCGAACCTATTTCAAAATTCGCCCGCCCCTGCGCAGCGAAGAGGATCGCGCGGCCCTCGTGCAGGCGCTGGCCGCCGGCGACATCGATGTCGTCGTCTCCAGCCACGATCCTCAGGATGCCGACGACAAACGGCGCCCGTTCGCGGAAGCTGCCGATGGCGCGATCGGCCTCGAGACGTTGCTGGCAGCGGCCCTGCGCCTCGTCCACAACGACGAAATCGATCTCATGGCGCTGCTGCGGGCGATGACGATCAATCCGGCACGCTTGCTGGGACTGCCGGGTGGGCGGCTCGAGAAGAAGGCACCAGCCGACCTGACGCTCTTCGATTTGAACGCATCCTGGGTCGTCGACAAAGACCTCCTGCGCTCGCGCTCGAAGAACTCAGCCTTCAACGAACAGCGCATGCAGGGTCGCGTGCTGCGCACGATGGTTGCGGGCCAAACCGTCTACCAATACGGTGTCGACGTGCGCACCTAGTAGAACTAGGTCGGTTCGGAGACAACGATGCGGATTTGGATTGCGGTCCTTCTGGCGATTGTTTGTTGCGATGACGCAGCGTTGAGCCAGCCTATAAAGCATGATGTCGAGGTGAAACCATTGATCCGCAACGGAACAGTTGTCGGATGTGGAATAGAGTATGTGGCGGCATTTCGGGATCACACCTACCGCCAAGGAGCGGTTTCGGGCGTTTCAGGCAGCGTTACCTTGATGCGTCCTGGTAATGGCCGCGAGCCGACCATGATGTTTAAATTGTTAGCGGTTGATTTTCTCGGAAATGACCAGGGTGCTACGCAGCAATTCAAGGTGGAACATGCCAAAGTTTTCGTTGAAAACTCCGTTTTGGCAAACGGTGTGCCAATGGCTTGTGAAAACCCACTCGGCGGCTGCTCGGCCCACCCAGGCGTCGAGTGGTTTGCAGTGGTTAAGGGTGTGCTTAGAACCAACAAGTTGAAAGTCGCCTATAGCCGAAGTCGGGAAGGGCTTGCGGTGCTAGTTGAGATGCCAGTGAAAGTCGACACTCTCGAGTCACTTTCAGCCTGTATTAAACAGCTCCGATAAGGGAACCTCGCCCTGCTACCATCATGCTCATAATTATCTCCTTCGCCATCGGCTACCTTCTCGGATCGATCCCGTTCGGCCTGATTTTGACGCGCGCCGCGGGTCTGGGCGACGTGCGCCAGATCGGCTCGGGCAACATCGGCGCGACCAACGTTCTTCGCACCGGCAACAAGGCACTCGCGGCGGCCACATTGTTTCTCGACGGCTTCAAGGGATACGTGGCGGTCATCGTGGCCGGATCGATCTTGGCGCCAGCACTCGGCGCCGATGGGCAGATCGCATCGCATCTCGCCATTGCTGCCGGCGTCGGCGCGTTTCTGGGTCACCTGTTTCCGGTGTGGTTGGGCTTCAAGGGCGGCAAGGGCGTCGCTACCTACATCGGCGTGCTGTTCGGCCTCGCCTGGACCATCGGCTTCATGTTCTGCGGCATCTGGCTCGTGGTCGCCGCCATCACCCGCTACTCCTCGCTCGCCGCCCTCATCGCCAGTGCGGCGACACCGCTCGTCATCCTGATGCTCGGGACCCTACAACTGGCGACATTGTTCCTCCTCATGACGGCGCTGCTCTTCTGGAAGCACCGCGAAAACATCACCCGCCTGATCGCCTGCACCGAGGGCCGTATCGGCGCTGCAAGGGCGAAGGCCTGAATTCTCTACCTTGCCGAGGGCACTCCGACGATTGCCTTGGCTTTCTCGAGCGCCACCCAGCTGTTGGAGGCGAGCAGCACTTTGTGGCGGCGCAGCAGGCCCATGCGGTGCATCGCCTGTCGCGGCTGCGTCTGCAGGCCCGAGATGATCAGGCGGCAATCGTGCGCGACGCAGGCGGCGGCCAGATCCTCCAGCGCGGAGAGCGCCGTGGCATCGACCAGCGGCACGTCGCGCATGCGCAGGATGAGCGCCTTGGGCCAACGCCCGACGCTGGCGATGGCCCCCGCGATCTCGCTGGCCCCACCGAAGAACAGCGGACCGCGCAGATGATAGACGCTCACACCCATCGGCAACGGTAGCGTCGTGATCGCCGAGCGCGGGCGCTGCACGTCGTCGAGATCGTGCTCCACCAACCCGTTGCCGAAGCCGCCTCCCGACACTTCCGCCATGCGGTGCATGAACAGCATGCAGGCGAGCACCACACCGACGCCGATCGCCACATTGAGATCGACGAGCACCGTCAAGACCAGCGTCGCCGTCAGGATGAGCCGGTCATCGCCCGGCGCGCGCCGCATGTAGCTCGTCACCTCGTGCCAGTCGATCAGGCGCCACGAGACGCTGAGCAGCACGGCGGCCAGACATGGCAGCGCCAGGTGGGAGGCAAGCGGCGCCAGCAGCAGCATGAACAGCAGGATGAATACGGCATGCAGGATGCCCGAGACCGGTGTCTTGCCCCCGGCCGTGATGTTGGTGCCCGTGCGCGCGATGACGCCGGTGGCCGGCAGGCCGCCGAACAGCGGCGAGGCGACGTTGGCGATCCCCTGCGCCATAACCTCCGCATTCGAGCGGTGGCGCCCACCCGTCTTGGCATCGGCAGCGACGGCGGAGAGCAGCGACTCCACGCCGACCAGAAAGGCAATGGTGAAGGCCGACGGCAACACATTGCTGATCATGCGCCACGACAGATCGGGAAGCTCGGGCGCCGGAAGCGCCGTCGGGATTCCTCCGAACCGGGAGCCGATCGTGTCGACGTCGAGCGCGAGCAGCCACGCCCCGCCCGAAGCGGCGACGACGGCGACCAGCAGCCCCGGCCACGCCGGTCGCCACCAGCGCATGAGGCTGATGATGGCGAGCGTCGCCACACCGACGCCGAGCGCCGAGGCCTTGAACGTGCCGCGCAGCTCCCACAACCCAGTCACTTTGGTCACGACGTCCGCCGGCACCGTGCCCGACAACCCCAGGAAATCCTTGAACTGGCCGATGGCGATGATGATACCGATGCCACTGGTGAAGCCCAGGATTACGGGGCCTGGAATGTACTTGATGTACGTACCCAGCTTCAGAAGGGCAGCGCCGATGAGAATGAAGCCGGCGAGGAATGTCGCCGTGAGCATGCCACCGTAACCGTTGCGTTCGATGACGTTGGCGATGATGACGATGAAGGCCGCCGCCGGTCCCCCGACCTGGTAGCGGCTGCCGCCGAATGCCGAGATACAGAAGCCGGCCACCACCGAGGTGATCAGGCCGCGATCTGGCGTGGTCCCCGCACCGATAGCGATCGCCATCGAGAGGGGCAGCGCCAGAACCGCGACCGTCAGTCCGGCAAGAGCGTCCCGCCCGAAGCGCCCGGCGGAGTAGCCCTCGCGAAGCGCGATGATCAATTTGGGAACGAAACTCGACCAGTAATTGGCTGGTACTGCCGCTGTACCGGGACCGGTGGGGTTCTGCGAGCTCTCATCCCGTTTTTGCACGACGACCCTCCCCGTTGCCCCGGCACCGTGGATGCGCGAGCAAGTCGGCGATTGTAGGCGTAAGTCGACCCGCGCTGCCAGTTCGATCCGACAAACCTGCTGTGCAACCATTGCACAGACGAGGCCGACTGCGGCAGGATGGATGGCGAGCGGCTCACAAACACGCCGAGCAACCCGCCGAGGAGACACCCCGATGGCCAAATCCCCCGCGACCAAGTCCACACGCACTTTGCCTCAGCGATTGAGCCTGGAAGGCCGCCGCATCGTCGTGACGGGCGCGGCGAGTGGCATCGGCCGCGCCACCGCCCATGCCGTCGCCGAACTGGGCGCCTCCGTGATGTTGACCGACATGGCACCTCTGGCCGAAGTCGCGGCCGAGTTGAAAGCGCTCGAGCTGGACCTCACCGCAGACGGCGCTATCGACAAACTCATCGCTACGGGCCCCATCGATGGGCTCGCCCACTGCGCGGGCATCCTGCGGCGCACGCCGTATCAGACGGACGCCTCGCGCCGCGATCGCTTCGACCGCGTCATGGACGTGAATTTGCGCCTACCGCTGGATTTGGGATTGGCCGTTTCGGACCACATGGCCGCGCGCGGTGGCGGGCATATCGTGCTGATCGGCTCGGTGGCCGGGCGCACGGGCGGCACCGCGCTCACGACGCCGGTCGATTACGCAGCCTCCAAGGGGGCGATCCACACCGTCGTGCGCTGGCTGTCTCGACAGGTCGTGGGCAAGGGTGTGCTCGTCAACGCGGTGGCTCCGGGCCCTGTCGCGACAGCGATGACGGCCGGCAGCTCCGTCGATCCCAAACTCCTGCCGCGGGGCCGCATGGGCGAACCGGCCGAGATCGGTTGGCTGATCGCGATGTTGTTGACGCCCGCCACCTCCTACGTCTCCGGCGCCGTCCTCGACGCCAACGGGGGGAGCTACGTGGGCTAGGTGTAGGTATCGGGCGTCACGCATGCACCGTGCGCTCCACGGGTTTGCTGAGCGGCACCATCGGACCCGCATCGTGCAGATGGCATGACGCCCAGTGGTCGGGTTCGATCTCGTGCAGGGTCGGCACATCCACTTTGCAGCGGGCGTGCGCGTAGGCGCAACGCGTGTGGAAATGGCAGCCACTGGGTGGATTGATGGGGCTGGGCACATCACCTTGCAAGATGATGCGCTTCCTCTGCCGCGCGCCCGTTTTCGGGATCGGCACCGCCGACAGCAGCGCTTCGGTATAAGGGTGCAGCGGCGTGGTGAACAACCGCGTCTTGTCCGTCATCTCGACGATGCGACCCAGATACATGACGGCGACGCGGTGCGAGATGTGCTCGACGACGGCCAGATCGTGGGCGACGAAGAGATAGGTGAGCTTCAAGTCGTCCTGCAAATCCATCATCAGGTTGATGATCTGCGCCTGGATCGACACATCGAGCGCCGACACCGGTTCGTCACCGACGATCACTTCCGGTGACAGCGCCAGTGCGCGCGCGATGCCGATGCGCTGGCGTTGGCCGCCGGAGAATTCGTGCGCGTAATTGTGGATTTTCTCGGGCCGCAGACCGACGCGTGAAAACAGGCTGGCGACGCGTTCGAGGCGCTCAGTCGTATTGGCGCCGACCCCGTGGATGATCAGCGGTTCGCCGACGATCTCACCCGCCGTCATGCGTGGGTTGAGCGATCCGTAGGGGTCCTGGTAGATCATTTGGAGGCGTTGCCGGTAAGGCAGCATGGCCTCGGGCGGAAGGTGTGAGATATCCACCCCGTCGACGATGATCTGCCCCGCCGTCGGTTCGAGCAGCTTGAGCACCGTGCGCCCGACCGTCGATTTACCGCAACCAGATTCTCCGACGAGGCCCAGCGTCTCACCGCGATAGAGCTCGAACGACACGCCGTCGACGGCATGCACGTATCCCGCGACCCGCCCGAGCACGCCTTTGTGGATCGGGAAATGCTTCTTGAGGCCCTTGACTTCGACCAGCGGTTTTTGACCGGACGCTGCGCCGACGATGCCTAGCGCTTCGGCTGAATGAACGGCGGCGGTGGTCATACCCGGTCCTCCAGCAACTTGTCGGCATGCCAGCAGGCGACGAGATGGCCGGGGCGATGTTCGAGTAGCGGGGGAATGAGGGCCCGACATTCGTCCGTCGCAAAACCGCAGCGCGGCGCAAAGCTACAGCCTTGCGGCAATCTGGCAAGCGACGGCACCAAGCCTTTGATCTCTTCGAGGCGACGGCGCTTGCCGCCAGCGAGGGCCGCATCGTCCAAATGTGGAATGGAGCAGAGCAGGCCGCGCGTGTAGGGGTGGCCCGGCGTGTCGAACAGCGTATCGGCCTCCGCCTCTTCGACTTTGCGGCCCGCGTACATCACGACGACCCGATCGGCGTTCTCGGCCACGACGCCCATGTCGTGCGTAATGAGCACGATCGCTGTGCCGGTGGTCTCCTGCAACTCGCGCATGAGGTCGAGGATTTGGGCTTGGATGGTGACGTCGAGCGCCGTCGTGGGCTCGTCGGCGAGCAACACCTTGGGATTGCACGACAGCGCCATGGCGATCATGACGCGCTGGCGCATGCCGCCCGACATCTGGTGCGGATAGCTTTTGGCGCGCCGCTCGGGCTCGGGGATCGACACGCGTTTCAGCATCTCGATCGCCTTGTCGGCCGCATCGCGCTTCGACAAGCCTTGATGGAAAGCCACGGACTCGCCAATCTGCTTACCGACCGTGAACAGGGGATTGAGCGACGTCATCGGCTCCTGGAAGATCATCGAGATGTGATTGCCCCGCACATCCTCCATCTCGCGCTCGTTGAGCGACAGCAGGTCACGACCGTCGAGGCGCACAGCCCCCCCGACGATGCGCCCCGGCGGACTGGCCACGAGCCTCATGATCGACAGGGCCGTGACGCTCTTGCCACACCCCGATTCCCCGACCACGCCCAGCGTTTCGCCCCGACGCACGGAATAAGACACCCCGTCCACCGCCCTGACGACCCCCACGGGGGTGAAGAAATGCGTCTTCAGATCCTCCACTTCGAGCACGGCCGCCTGAGGACGGGTATCGAGTGGTCCGCTCGCGCCGGTCTTCAACGTGCGCAAATCATCGGCTGGCGCAGCCTCGTTCACGTGCGTTTACTCCCTCGTTGGCCGCGTGTAGTCTCGCTCGATCGGCCATGGTTCGGATGCAATCAGAGCATACGCCACCGTGTCCGCAAAGGACAAAAACGGGAGAGGAACGCACATGGACAAACCCTCGAAAAAACGCGGGAAGTTGAGCCGTCGCGACGTGATGAAAGGCAGCGCCGCCGCCGCGCTGGCTGTTGCCCATGGCCTTCGACCCGATTGGGCCGTCGCCGCGGTGCCGATGGAGTACGACGGCAGAACCTTCCAGCTTGCCGCTGCCGAACCCAACCCCAAGCGCGGTGGCGTCCTGCGCTACGGCATCACGACCCGCCCGCCCCATTTCGATTTCCATCAGTCGGGCACCATCAACAACCTGGGCTCCCAGGGCTGCATGTTCGACAACCTCGTCCGGCGTGACCCGCGCGACAGCGGCAAGACGATCATTCCTGATCTGGCCCATAGCTGGAAGATCACGCCCGACGGCAAGACCTACACGTTCTTTCTGCGCGAAGGTGTGCAGTTTCACGACGGTGCCGAACTCACCGCCGAGGACATCAAGGCAACGTTCGATCGCATTTCCAAGCCGCCCGCCGGCATCTCGATCCCGCGCAGCATTCTCTTCAAGGCGGTCGATCAGATCGTTGCGCGTGACAAGCACACGGTGGAGTTCCGCCTCGCCGAAGCGCGCCCGCCCGAGTTCATCATGTCGGCCATCGCGTCTGGCTGGAACGGCATCGTGCGCAAGAAAACGCTCGACGACAACCAGCAGAACCTGCGCCGCGTCGTCGATATTCCCGGCACCGGCCCCTTCAAGAGCAAGCGCCGGGTCGAAAACGAAATCTGGGAGATGGAGCGCAACCCGACCTACTGGAACAAAGGGCTGCCCTATCTCGATGGCGTGACCTTCTATCACGCACTGCCGTTCTCGCCGGAGCTGGCCTCGGCGTTCCTGTCGGGGCGCATCGATTATGCGCGCCTGCTCGATCCGGTCGCGCGCCGCAAGGCCGAGGCGACGCCTGGCATATCGGCCACGGACTTCTATCAAAGCGTCATCCAGGCGACCTGGATGAACGCCAAGAAAAAGCCGATGGACGACCCGCGTGTGCGCCGCGCCTTCCATCTCGTGCTCGACAAGGCGGTGTTGGTGGATGTGGTCAAGGACGTGGCCCCGATGATGGTCGGCGGCTTCATCTACCCGTTCTCCGAATTCGCCACGCCCAAAGCCGAACTGACCAAGCGGCTCGGCTATCAGGAAGACCCGACGGCGGCGATCAAAGAAGCCAAAGCGTTGATGGCGGCCGCAGGCTATGCCAACGGCATCAAGGGTCTGGATTACCTCGTGCGCGAGGTGGCGACCTTCAAGCTGTGGGCGCAGGCGATTCAAGCCATGCTGAAAGAGGCGCTCAACGTCGAGTGCACGCTGCGCACGGTCGTGGAATCGGTGTGGTTCGATGACACCAAGTCGGGCAACTACGATCTCGCGGTCGGTGCCATCGTCTCGACGACGCTCGACCCGTCCGACTACTTCAACGCCTGGTACGGCAAGGGCGGCCCACAGAACTACTCGAATTGGGACATGCCCGCGTTCAACGACCTGCTGCCCAAGATCGACACCGAAGTCGATCCCAAGAAGCGGCTCGAGTACATCCGGCAAGCCGAAGCCATCATGGAACAAAACCCGCCGCTGCTCCCCATGTCCTGGGAGAAGATCAACGACGGCTGGTACAATTACGTGAAGGGCCACAACCCGAAGGACTACTTCGGCATCTACGACGTCGTGCGCATGGACACCATGTGGCTCGACAAGTGAGCTGAGACGGTCGCCGCACGGAGAGTGCAGAGCGCAGGGAACTTCGGTTTCCTGCGCTTTTCGTTTCGCTACACACGTTCCACCAATTTGTTCACGTGAGTGTAATCGTTCTCGGCCTCGGCCTTGGATAAATCATGGGCGGCTTGCAAATTGAGCCAGAACCTGGGATCAGTGCCGAAATATCGGCCGAGCCTGATTGCCGTATCAGCTGTAATGCCACGTCGTTCCCGCACGATGTCACTCACACGATTGCTCGGCACACCGATCGCGTCGGCGATCTGCCGGCTGCTCAAGGCCAGCGGCGTCATGAATTCTTCGAGAAGAATTTCGCCAGGATGAGTGCGGATACGTCCCATGACATGCCTCAATGATAATTTACGATCTCAACCTGTTCAGGCCCTTCGTCCGTCCATCGAAAGCACACGCGCCACTGATCGTTGATGCGTATGCTATGGAGGCCTCTGCGATCCCCAGACAAAGCTTCAAGGCGATTGCCAGTTGGCGTGCGCAGATCGGAAAGTTTCACTGCCGCATCGACCATGTCGAGCTTCCTGAATGCAACTTTGGCAAAGGCTCGCCACCGCCCTGGGAAGACACCCTCACGGAAAAACGCCTCGGTCATCTTATCGGCGAAGCCGCGGATCATGAAGTTATATGAGATACGTATCGCATATTGTCAAGTCGATAGCGCCTCGCAATTCAAGTTGAGGCGCGCTAGCGTGGACCGAATTCATCACACTCACAGGAGACGGCAATGCCCATCGGATTCGTCGGCGTCGGCAACATGGGGCTGCCCATGGCGGAGCGGTTGCTCGATGGAGGGCTCGAGCTGGTGGTGCACGACATTCGGCCCGCTGCACTGGCGCCATTGACCAAGCGACAGGCGCGTGCGGCTGCGAGCCCGCGCGAGGTTGCTGACCGCTGCGAGACCGTGATGGTATCGCTGCCGACGCTCGATGCGTTGCGGGCGGTGGTGCTCGGAGCCGAGGGTGTGGTGCACGGCAAAGCTGTGAAGCTCGTGGTCAATACGTGCACCGTCGGCGTTCCGCTCGTCGAGGAGATGGAGAAGGCGCTTTCCGCCAAGAACATCCGGCTCGTCGACTGCCCGATCAGCGGTGGCCCGCCCGGCGCGCGCGCAGGGACCTTGTCGGTCATGATCTCAGGGGACCCCGCGCTCGTCGAACAGGTGCGCCCGATGGTGTCGCATTGGGGGCCGGTCACCGTCGCTGGCAACAAGCCCGGGTTGGCGCAGGTGCTGAAACTCACCAACAACATATTGTCCGCCGTGGCGCTGGCGGCCACCTGTGAAGCCTATGTGATGGGCGCCAAGGGTGGTCTCGATCCTGAAGTCATGACCGAGGCGATCAATCGGGGCAGCGGCCGCAACAGCGCCACTCTCAGCAAGTTTCCCATTTCCGTACTCGACCGCTCGTTCGCCTTCGGTGCACCGATGCACATTCTGGCGAAGGACGTGGCACTCGCCATCGAGCAGGGCGAGCGGCTCGGTATTCCGATGTGGGTCTGCCAAGCGGCGGCGAACATTTACAAGCACGCCATGTTCGCGGGCATGAGGGACAAGGACATCACCGAAATCGTGACGATCATCGAAAAGGGCTCAGGCTTCGAGTTGCCCAAGACGCGGTGAGGCGATTGCAGGAAACTCTGACGCGTGTCCACAACGGCACGCGTCGGATCATCAAGGCTTTGCCCGCATGGCTGGACCACTGGCTCCCATAACGGGATCTGAAGCGGGCACAGGAACCAGCGGGATCTCGCGCAGGGCCTGTTGGTAATTGGCCGGCGTGGCCCGCTTCAAGTCCCGATCGACGCCACCGGGATAGGCGCCGACCACGGAGAGATCGGCGCTGCTGGACCGTCGACAATGGCCCACGCCGGCCGGAATCATCACCGCATCCCCCGCAGCTACGCGCACGACGGGACCGCCCGCGCCACCGAACTGGACGTCCGCAGTCCCGCGCGCGACGCCCAGCACCTCGTGCGCCGTCGCGTGGTAGTGGTGGAAATCGTAAATCCCGTTGACCCAGGCATTGCTCCAGTCGTTGGCGGCGAAGTGGACCTCGATCGCCGCTTCCATCCCTGGCATTCCACTCGCATCGAATGCACCGCGGTAGACGACGAGCGGTAACCGCACATTATTCGGCACGAGCCCATCGTCCACCAGCCAGTGCTGTTCGATAGGGATAGTCGCCATCATCAGGCACCCTTTGCCGACGACGGAATGGAAAACGTCGCCTGCGGATCGAGAAACCGGTCGAGCACGTTGCCGAGCAGTCGCGCGCAGTCGTTGTCGAAATTGTTCGTCGGCAGTGAGCCGCAAAATGTGATCGATCCCGTCGAGAACACCGCGCCATTGTCAGGCGTTTCGAAGAACGTCATGTCGGCGCGGATCAGGGCCGCCGGTTTCTCGCCGGGCCAAGTCGTCAAATGGGTCAGGTATTCCTCCGGCACGAGAACCCAAGGGGCTGCAGGATCGTGGCCTTCGGAAGCCGCAAGGACGAGCGCGTGCAACGGAGTGCCCAGCCGGTGATCGGTGCGATCGAGTTCGAAGCCCGCCGCCCCGTGGCCCGACAACCCGTGGTCGCCGATCTTTTCGCCGTCGACACCGGCGAGAATCCACGCCGCACGCGAGGATCGCGCGTCAGGGCGAACGCGGTAATAGGAGCCGACGAAATTGCCCTGCGCCGTGAAGCCCACACCCGAGAGGCGCTGCGGCGGCCGGCCATTGCGCCGCCACATCCCCCCGTATTCGCCGTCGAAGGCGTTGTAGTATTCGCCGGCTTCCGCCGCCCAGGCGCGGATGCCACCCTCACCGCGTCGAATTTCAATCGCCGCTGGCGCCGATGTGTGCCGCGCCACTTTCCAGTAGAAGCCATTGCCGCCCAGATACATGAGGCGACCGCCACCGTCGCGATAAGCTTCGAGCGCATCCAGCATGGCGCCCGTGTGATACTCGGGGTGCGAGCCCGTCATGACCACGCGATAGCCGCGCAGGAGGTCCAGCCCCTCGCGATCCAGTTCTTCGTCGGTGACGACGTCGTAGGGTGTGCCCTTGGCTTCGAGCCAGGCAATGAGATGCGTGTCGGCTGGGAAATGCCGCAGACCCGAGCCGCGAATGCTCTCGTCGGGATACGTGATGTAACCACAGCGCATCGTCAGCATCGGTCGCAACCACGACGCGTGGCAGATACCGCTGCCGTCCGAGTGGAAGTTATAGGTCGAAAACCCGTACTCGGGATGATCCGCCGGATTTTCCGGATAAGCGCCCCAGGCTTTCGCCTGAGCGTGCCAACCGCCGATCCAAGTGGCGTTCTTCGCCTCGGGGCGCGCGTGGTTGTGGTAGACGGTATAGGTGTAGGTCGACATCAGCACGCACACGTCCGCCGTCCGCTTGCCCTTCGGCGGCACCACGAAAAACGGCACATTCTCCTTTGCTTCACCGCCATCCAGCCGCAACGCATAGACGCCCGAGCGCGTTCCGGCCGGCACCGTCCACATGAAATCCGTCGCCCAGCCGCAGTCGGACAGATCATCGTCGTGGAAATGGATGGCGCCGTATTCTGCAGGCGCGTGGCGAAAGCACATTTCGCGGCCCGTCCAAGCTGCTCCCGCCATCGCGCGCGCGGGGAGATTGACGAGCTGGCCATCGAGCATGTTGGGGCCGACGTCGACCACGCGTGTGGTATCGATGGCGCGCGCAAAATCCCACCGCGCAACGAGATCGGCTGATCCGCCTGCCGAGGTTGCTGCGTCGTCGCCGGAGAGCGGCCGCGTCCAGATGGCGGGGGCTTCAATCTTGCCATTGAAATGGCCGCCGATGGGTTTGCTGCCGAGCGCGCCGATGAACCACGGCATGCCCTTCACGGGAAGCGGCACCGGTCCCGCCGGTACAGTCTCGGTGGCGGTGACGCCAGGTCCCTGCGGTTTGTCGTGCACGAGCGGAACTTGTGAGACGCGCAGCGTCCGGGTGTTCGCATCCCAGGAGGCCGAAATGCGATACCAGCGGCGCTTTTCCAGAGGGACTCGCGTCTTGACCCGAGTGGCCCCCAACATGGCTTCGGCGCTGCCATCCTCGTTGATGGCGAGGGCAAAGCCGGTCCGCGTCGTGGGATCGAACGCCGAGAGAATGCCTTGGCGCCGTCCCAGCATCGGCGTCGTCGGCCAAATCGTGGCGACGAAGGTGAGCCCAGTGCCCGAAGACAAGTCCGGGCTGTTGTCGATCCGGGCGTAGGAGCCCTGATGTATCGGTTGATTGCGCGAGGGATGCGATCCTTCGAATTCCGCCGCCACCGGCTCTTCTTTCAGTCCCGGACCGGCGGGATTGGCATCGGCGCAGATGACACGCACGAGGCGCGCCCTATAGGGGTCCGCGAGCTGGCTCGACACCTTGAATGCAATCGTTTCGCCTGGACGGACGGACAAGCGGTCGGCATAGGCAGCAAGGGTCAGCATGTTCGAAGAGCCTTTCGCAGGGTGTCGGGCCGCCCGGGGCCCTCGTTGCCCTGAAGTCCGACCGAGATCGACCGGCGCGTCAAGCCCTCACTGATGCCTGTCCCGCAGGTTGGGCCAATCCTGCGCGCGTTCCATCATTGCGGCCGGGCGAGGCTGCCAGTACCGTTCGCATGCCAACCGCAGCGATCAAAAGAAAGACTTGCCTCCATGACCAAAACGGCCACTGAACCCTGCGATCTCTCGGCCGTGGAGGCGCGGCGCCTCATCGGCGCCATGAAACTGTCCCCCGTCGAACTGCTCGACAGTTGCCTGGAGCGCATTGCGGCGACCAACGGCACCGTGAATTCGGTCGTCGCCATGGACGAGCCGCTGGCGCGAAAGCGCGCGAAAGAGCAGGCCGACGATGTTGCCAAAAAACGGCCCCTCGGCGTTCTGCATGGGCTGCCGGTCGGGGTCAAAGACCTCGAACCCGTCAAAGGCATGCGGTCCACCTGGGGATCACTGATCTTTAGAGATCACGTGCCCGAGGCAGACACCCCAATGGTCGCCAGTGTGCGCGATGCGGGCGCCAACATCTTCTGCAAAACGAACACGCCGGAGTTCGGCGCAGGCGCCAACACGCGCAACCGCGTCTACGGTGCGACGGGAAATCCGTTCAATCCGGTGTTGACGCCGGCTGGATCATCGGGGGGATCGGCAGCGGCTTTGGCTGTCGGGCAGATGCCGCTCGCCACGGGGTCCGATTACGGTGGATCACTGCGGACGCCGTCGGCGTTCTGCGGCGTCGTCGGATTCCGTCCCTCGGTGGGTGTCGTGCCCGCACCCGATCGCGGCGCTGGCTTGATCCCTTGGGGCGTGCTCGGTCCCATGGGTCGTACGGTGGAGGATGCGTATCTGCTGCTGCGCGCTCAAGTCGGAGAAAACTTGGCCGAGCCCTTCTCCGTCTACCGTCTCGATCTGCCCGAGATACTGGCGCCAGCGGATCTGTCCAGCGTACGCGCGGCGCTGTCGCCCGATATGGGGGACGCGCCGGTGGCCAAAGCCATCCGAAAAGTCTTCGCCGAGCGGTCCGCACGCATGGCCAAAATCATCGGTACCGTCGAGAAAGCGCATCCCGACTTTTCCGGCGTGCACGAAGTGTTCGAAATTCATCGCGGCATCGCCTTCGTGTCGGGGCACCAGGAAAAGCTCGCCAAACACCGCGATCTGCTCGACCGCAACGTGATCGACAACACCGAGCGTGGCCTGAAGCTGACGATGGCCGAGGTCGGGCGCGGTTATGTCGAGCAGCACAAGCTCATGAAACGGGTGCTGGCCTTCTTCGAGCGGTTCGATGTGCTGATTACACCGGCCGCAGCCGTGTCGCCGTTCCCGCACGCTCAGCTCTTCATCGAGGAGATCGACGGCGAGAAAATGCCGACCTACATGCGCTGGCTGGCGCTGTCCTACATGCCCACAATGGCGCTGTGCTGCTCGGCTGCCATTCCCTGCGGGCTTGATGCCGAAGGTCTGCCGTTCGGTCTCCAAATCGTGGGGCGGCGGGGCTCCGATCTGAAAGTGCTGCGCATCGCGGCGGCCCTCGAGGAGGCTTTCGCCAGCGATCCCGAAACGGCGCGGCCGGTTCCCGATTGGAAGAAACTCGCTGGAAAAACAACAAAACCGAAGCGGTCAAAATGACAGCGCGACAGCTTTCCGATTTGGGCCGCCTGTTGCAGGCGGCCCACTTCTCCGCCGACAAGCACCGCGATCAGCGGCGCAAAGGCATTCGCAACACGCCCTATATCAACCATCCTCTGGAAGTCGCCGAGCGCTTGAACCGCATCGCCGGCATCGAGAATGCGACGATTCTGATCGCCGCCATTTTGCACGACACCATCGAGGACACGCAAACGACGGAAGCCGAACTGACTGTATTGTTCGGGATCGAGATCGCGACCATCGTGACGGAGCTTTCGGAAAACAATGCGCTGCACTGGACGCAGCGCAAGCGCATCGAAATCGACGACGCAGCACACCTGTCACTCGCCGGAAAACTGATCAAATTGTCCGACAAGATCAGCAACGTGCACGACACCGTCACCAATCCGCCCGCCGACTGGACGATCGACCGACGCCGCGATTACCTGATCTTTGCCGAAAAAGTCGCCGACAATTGCCGCGGCCAGAACGACGCCCTCGACGCCGAATTCGACCGGGTGCTGGCGGAGGCGCGCCAGAAACTGAAATAGTCAACCGCGCGGCACGGAAAAAAAACGCGCACCCCTTCACCGCAACGGGAGACCGCCATGCCCGGCCACATCGATACGCGCCAGCCGCGCTCGTGCTATGCGCGTGTTTCCGGCTTTGAACTGCACTGGACCGAATGGGGCGCGGCCACGGCCAAGCCCGTCGTCATGTGGCATGGCCTAGCGCGAACCGGCCGGGACTTCGAGGAAATTGCAGCAGCATTTGCCGATCGTTTTCGCGTCATCTGTCCCGACACGGTGGGTCGCGGCCTGTCGCAGTGGAGCACGAACCCCGATCAGGACTACTGTCTCGACGCTTATGCCGCATTGGCCCGCGATCTCGTCGACGCACTCGGCCTCGCGACGTTCGATTGGGTCGGCACGTCGATGGGTGGCGCGCTCGGCATTCGCGCCGCAGCCACGACCTTGAAGGATCGGCTCGGTCGTGTCGTCATCAACGATATCGGGCCGACGTTTCCCAAAGCCCCGTTCGAGCGGATCAAAACCTATATCGGCAATCCGCCGGAATTCGCGACGGTGACGGAGCTCGAGGCCTATTTCCAGACCATCTACACGCCCTTCGGCCACCACTCACCCGCCCAGTGGCGACACATGGCCGAGACCTCGATGCGGAGACTGCCGTCCGGCGCCATCACCACGCATTACGATCCCAAGATCGTACGCCAGATGTTCGTGCACCCCCAGGATTACGAGCAGTGGGAGCATTGGGATGCGATGCGCCAGCCCACGCTCGTGCTGCGCGGCGTCAACTCCGATCTCCTGCTCGCTGACACCGCCCGCGAGATGACGCTCCGCGGACCCAAGGCCCGGATCGCCGAGATCGAGGGCTGCGGCCACGCCCCGGCGCTCAACACGGCACAGCAAATCGGACTCGTGCGCGCATTTCTCGAAGGGTGATGACGTGCGGCGATCGAACGTCATCGATCCCGAATTCACCCCTGTATCAGCGCTCGGGCCGCGCTGCGTAACCCCTGCTCGGCGGCGGTAACAGCGTCGCGGCGGTCGCCCAGCACGCGGCGATCAGTGTCGAGGTCGCGCAGGCGGGCCTCGATCATGGCTTCAACCGCCACCGGCGCGGGTCCGCCCGTCACCGTGCGCGACGCGATGTTCTGATCGGGGTCGAGGGCGCGTGTGACAATGGCCGCATCGATGCCGAGCGGCGCACCGAACAGCGCGGTGGCGGCTTCGTCGAGATCGGCCGAGGTGATCGCGGTCGCGGGCTCACCCGCCTCGATCGTCTCGCGCACGACGCGGCCCACGATGTTGTGCGCCTTGCGAAACGACAGCCCCGTCTCGCGCACGATGACGTCGGCAAGCTCGGTCGCGGTGCCGAAGCCGATGGCCGCCGCGTGGCGCATCTTGGCGGGATTGACCGACATGGTGTCGAGCACTCCGGCCATCACGATCGACGTCAGGCGCAGGCGCTCCAACGCCTCCAACGTCGGCACGTTCAGCGCGGTCACGCCATCGTTGACGTCGCCGAAGGACGTGTTCTTCGACGTCGAGAGCACCATAGTCAGCGCGCCCGTGACGTGGGCCGCCGCCGACTTCGCGTACTCCAGCGCCTGCGGGTTCTTCTTTTGCGGCATGATGCTCGACGTGCTCGAAAACTGGTCGGCCAGCTCGATGAAGGCGAATTCGGCCGTGTTCCAGGTTTGCAGATCCGTGGCCAGTCGAGACAGCCCCGTCATCGTGATGGCGGCAGCGGCCACCGCTTCGTGCGCATCATCTCGGCTCGAAACGCAATCGTAAGCGACCTCCATCACAGCGGCAAAGCCCAAGTGGCGGGCCACCGCGTCGCGATCGATCGGGAAGGCTGTCGTGGTCAGCGCCCCCGCGCCCAGAGGGGACATGTCGGCATGTTCGAGCGCACCGGCCAGACGCTCGTGATCGCGCGCCAGGACGTCGGCATAGGCCAAGAGATAATACCCCAGCGAGATGGGCTGAGCGTGCTGGGTGTGCGTGTAACCGGGCATGGTCGTGCGGCAATGACGGCGCGCCTGCTCCAGGACCGTCGCGCGCAGAGTGCCGACCGTGTCCAGCACCTCGATCAGGCGGTCCCGCAGGGCGAGCCGCCATGAGGTGACGTTGAGATCATTGCGGCTACGCGCGGTGTGCATGCGCCCGCCTGCGTCCGGGCCGATGGCTTTGACAATGTGGCGCTCGATATAGGAGTAGAGGTCCTCGAGTCCCCAATCGATGGCCAAGGCCGATGGACCCGCCGCCTCGAGGTCGACCAAGGCGCCCAGGATAGTCGCCGCATCGGCGCGCGAGATGATCTTGCAGTCGGCGAGCATCAGCACGTGCGCAAGATGCACACGCATTTCCGGCGCGAACAGATACTTGATGCCGTTGGCCACGGCCGGCGCGTAGTAGGCCTCGACCAGCGCGGGATCTGGCGCTGATTTGAGGCGCTCGCGCAGGGATACCGATTCGTCGGTCATGGTTGCTTATCCTCCCGATCTCGCCAGACACCGAACATGCCATGTCGCAGGCCCTGTGTCCGCCTCCCGGACTATCGGAGCAGTTCGGACGCCGCACGGCCCGATACGAGCCGCTCGAGTAAGCCGTCCAACATGCCTTGGCCGACCCTATCGGAACGGTGCAGTCCCTGCCGGGCTGCACTTTTTCGTTTGCAGCGGGCGCTTGAACGCCTCGCGCCGCTCGACGACAGCCTGCGGCCCCGATGTCGGCTGTAGTTCTGCCGCGAATGAGCGATACTGGGTGCCGAAGGGTACGATCGTGGCGGGGTGGCAGCGGGTATGGTGCAGACTGTGGTGGACGATCGGATTCCGATGTCGCCAGCGCTTCAGGCCTCCCTGATGCGCGCCCGAGATTACGCCAGCCAACAGAGCCACACCCAGGTCCATCTCGAACACCTCTTGCTCGCGCTGACCGAGGACGACGATGCGGCCCTCGTGCTGCAATCCTGCCGGATCGACCTCGAACGGTTGCGGCACGACGTTTCGGGCCATATCGGCTCCCAAATCGAGCGATTGCCCGGCGGCGGGACCTCTGATCCGGGTATTTCGCCCGGCCTGACGCAGATCCTCAAATATGCCACGCTGGCCGCCAAGCAGGGGCGACGGCCGCGCATCGACGGCGCCATCGTGCTCGCCGCGATCGTGGGGGACGAACGCAGCATGGCGGCGGCGTTCCTGAAAGCGCAGGGCCTCACCTTCGAAGAAGCGATCCGGGCGCTGCAACAAGTCGGCACGCCCCCAGGTCGCCGCGCCGCACCGCCGTCATCCCCTCCCGATGCTGGCCCCCATAGGGCGCCCCCAGCACTGGAAGAGGCGGAGACTCGTGCAGGGTCGGGGCCGCCGCACGCGCATGGACCGACCACCGCCGTCGCACGAACGGCGCGCACCCTCATCGATACGGAAGACCTGCTGGCGGCCGCACGAGCCCGTGTGGTGTCACGCGGTGTGCTCCCCCGTATGGGCGACACGAGCGGGTCAGACTCCGATGACCACCCAAAACTCGAGACGCCGGTTGTCGAACAGCCCGTTCTGCCGGACCAGCAGGCACAGACTTCTGCGCCCGTCGTCGAGCCGACGCCGGCTCCCGTCGAACCCGCAGCTGTTGCACCCGAGCGCCTCACCACGCCTCCCGATGCGGAACCAACACCGGCACCGCCACCACGCGCAGGCGCTCAACCCCCGCCCTTGCCGTGGGCGCCACCGCCGCTCCCGTCGATGCCGCGTCCGCCGCGAGCACAGGACGCAGCCGCTGGTCCCCGTCCGCTCCCCACGCCTCCGGCACCCCCTGTCGCGCCACCACCATTGCCCCCAACGGATATCCATCCAGCAGCGCGGCCGGAGCCCGCGCATGAGCGTCCCACACCTTCGCCGCCGCGCATGGGGCCGCCCACACCAGCGCGTGCTGCTCCATACACGCCCGGTCAGGGTCCCGGATCACCGCCACCGGGGTATCCGCAGCGACCGCCCGAGCCCGGTCCTCCGCAACGGCCACCCGGTTTCGAGGGTGGCCCACGCGGTGATTTCGGTCGCGCATTACTCCTCGACGCCAAGGACGTGACGCATTCCATTCCAACCCGCCTGCGTGTTGGCATCGTGCGCAGTGTCGAGGTGCGCATCGCCCGGCCAATGATGGCCGAGGGGGGCGGGGGACCGCGGCCGGCGCCGCGCGCCGACGGGGTCCTGGTGCGCACTATGAGCGTTCGCCTGAGGTCGGCCAGGGATGCATTGACCATCGTAGCCCTCTCGCCCGAAACGCATTGGGACAAGCCTGGTGCCGCACACCGGCCGGGGAGCGACGCCGACGTGTGGCGGTTCCTCGTCACACCGTCGAAGTCGGGCAGCACCGACATCGTCCTCGCGGTGACGGTTCTTGCCATGGGCGTCGACGGGCAACTTGTCGAACGCGCGCTTCCTGAACAGATCATCCCGGTCGACGTGACGCCGAATTTCGCTCGCAGGATGCGCCGGGTTGGCCAGCTGTTGCTTACGAGCTTGGTGAGTATCGCCCTGTTGAAGACCGCCGAAGAGCTGCTCCAGTTCGATAGCATCGAGCTGCTGCGCCGACTGACCGGGTTTTGAGATAGCCTCCACCTGGGAAGTGACGAGACCCGCCCTGTGCGGCTAGACTGCCCATGACAGGAGAGCTGCCATGCCCAACGACGTCAAAGCAATCGTCTCGATCGTCACTGCTATCGTGGCGGTGGTGTTTGCCTATTGGGAGCGTGCCAACGGACGCCCGCATCTCTTCTGGTTCGTCATTGGTCTGGCCATTTTCGCCGTGATCGCCATGTGGATTTTTCCCGAGGCGTCGTCGAAAAAGAGCGATGCGCCACCGTCGAAGTGGTGAGCGGTTCATCGGCTGCCGGCAGATCGCGTCATAGAATTTCTGACCGCTGCCAATTCCCCGCCGCTCAGCGCAATGGCGAACTCGCTGGATTGGCGAAGTAGCTGTCGATGGCGGTGACGAGTGAGGCGGACACCTTGTTGCGCCACTCGTCGGATTTCAGTTTCGCCGCATCTTCCTTGTTGGTGACGAAGGCGAGTTCGACGAGAACCGCCGGTACTTTCGCCGTTTGCAGCACAGTGAAGGCGGCAGAGCGGTCCGGATTGTTCATCATGTTGGTGGTGGCGCCCATGTATTGGACGAGCGACCGGGCGAACACACTGGTGCGCTCGCGCGTGACCGACACTTCTTTTTCGGCCAGACCGGCGAGAAAACCCTGCACGGTACCGACGTCGGTGTCCTTGGATTGGCGCAGCGCCTTGACGTCCTTGTCGGTGAGCACACTGTTGATGACGTCCGAGCGGGCCGATTTCGTCAGGTGGCGCGCATCGCTTTCGCGCAGTGAATAAACCGTCGCGCCGCTGGCATGGGAGCCTGCCGAGTCGGCGTGGATCGCCATGAACAGGGCCGCGTTGTTCTTCTCGCCAAATTCACGCCGCACGTCGAGGTCGACAAATGTATCGTCATTGCGTGTCATGAGCACACGATAGCGGCCCGAAGCCTCGAGGCGTTTGCGCAGGGCGTGGCTGAACGCCAACACGACGTCCTTTTCAACCGCGCCATTTTTCTTGGCGCCGCTGTCATGGCCGCCATGACCGGGATCGAGGACGATGGTTTTTTTTGCTGCACGGGCCGCGCGTACTTCGGGTCGCTCGGCGGGCTGCGGCAGAGGCGGCTGCACGGCGCCGAGCCCTACGCCCGACTTTATCGCCACGGGCGTCGGCTGGCGCGGCTCGCCGAGGCCGTTGTCCACCGGCACGATTTCGATGACGAGATGGGCCGCTTTGCCATCCTTACCGAGCTCCACGACGGAGCGTTCGACGATGACGGGTTCGGTCACATCGATGATGACGCGGAACTTGTCGGCAGCGGCCAGGCCGCCACGAAAGCTCTGCACGAGACCGACCGACTTGCCGACCGGCAAGGAGGGGAGGCTCACTGCCACATCGGGCAAGTCGATAATGACGCGGTTGGGATTGGAAAGCGCAAAAACGCGGGGCTGAACAGCGCGATCGATGCCGATGACGAAGCGGGTGCGCTGTTTGCTACCGCTCAGTTCCTGAGGTTCGGCGAGTGTCGCCGCATGTATGGAGGACGGTTGTGCGATCAGCGCTACGACGAGCGCGATCAGCAGGCATAGGATCACTTCGGCGACACCACGAATGGTGCAGGCGGGCCGTGCAATCATGTGTACTCGAGACCCCCGTCCACGCAAGACGATTGAACTTCGCGGGTTGTCTATCGAATGCCCGCCGAAGATGGCTTTTTGTTGGGCTTCGCTCGGCTTCATTATGAAAGCGTAAAGGTTGACGAAGCGTAAACGGGTGCCTCACGCGGGGGCGTGAGGTGAAAGTGTTTACAAAAGGTAAATGGGTGTCTCGAATGGGGACGCGAAAAAGCGCGCGCCCGTCGTGCGATTGCAATTCGCTTCAGGTGGAATGCGCTCGAGTAGCCTTATGCTCGAGTGTTGTCCGCCCTCAGGCCACCGCTTCCATCAAACCCTTCAAGCTCGGCAATTCCTCGAAGCGCATGATGTGGGTCAGCGCCGCAATCGTGCGTTGACGGCCGATCACGGGTTCGGCGAGCGCGTGGAATTTCGCGACCAGCTTCTGCTCTTGCGCCGCCACGTCACTCGCGGGAATGCCGACATTGTGCGTGGCCTGGATGGTGCGACCGTCGGCCAGCTCGATGGTGACACCCGCACCGTGCCGTGCGCGCTCCTCCACGACCTTGGTGTCGAGCCGAATGCGGTTGCGGATGGCGACGTAGCGCGGGTCCAGCGCATTGTCGTCCGAATACGTGCCCAGCGCCGCCGTGTCGACGCCGGCCAGCGCCATGCCTGCCAGATGCGACAGCGCGAATTTGATCTCGAGGCCGGTCATGGGCTCGGGAATGCAGCACACGGCAAGATGCCCCTCGTCGACGTGCAGCGTCATCGACGTCACGTCTTCGACGCCGATGTTGTGGCGACGCTTCAGATCGCGAATCGCTTCGATCGAGGAATGCGTGAGATAGCAGGCGGCGTGATACTTGAAGAGGTTCTGCTCGACTGCGAAAGAAGCGTTGGGGTCGGGCCGGACGGCTGCGGCTTTGAAACCGGGCACCTGGGTCGAAACGAACCCTTGCGGCCCTTCGATCGCATCGTCGCGGGCGGAGAAATCGCGTGCAGCCAAACGCGCAGCGATCAGACCGTTCATGGCCGCCTTGCCCGCGTGCAGCGGCTTTGTCATCGTGCCGAAGTTGATTTTGAGGCCCGACGCCTGGGAAGCCGCGATGCCCAGCGCACGCGCCGTCTTTTCGGCATCGAGGTGCATCAGGTGCGCTGCGCCCGCCGCCGCGCCGAACGTGCCGTAGGTCCCCGTGGCGTGATAGCCTTTCTGGTAGTGCTGGCCGCCCGCCATCTGACCGAGCCGGCATTCGACCTCATAGCCCGCAATGAACGCGGTGAGCACATCACGCCCAGACGAGCCCAGCGCCTCGCCAATGGCAAGCACGGCGGCGGCAACCGGCACCGAGGGATGGCCGCCCATCAGTGCGTTGACGTCGTCGTAGTCGAGGGCGTGAGACACCGCGCCATTGACGAGGGCGGCATCATGCGGCGACGCTTTGGCGCCGCGGGCGATGAGCGTCGACGGCCCAGATGTGCCGCTGCTGAACTCCTCCGCAATGATGTCGGCCAGAGGCTCGCGCGCGCCCGCGATCGTGACGCCGAACCAGTCGAGTAGCGCATGACGCGCCCAAACTTCCGCCGAGGGGGTGACGGCGTTCGCCTGAAACCCCGCGGTCCACCCCGCGAGATTGCGGGTGACCTGAGCGTCCGATGCAGAGTTCTCAATCGATGGGAATGCCATGGTGGTGCGCTCCTCGAGCTTGCGGACAGGCCTGCTGATCCGGGAAGACAAATGGGTGCGGTCCGAGCGTGCCTGCGAAGGCTAGCACAGACGCAGCGCCAGGTAAGCCCTTCGCGGATTTGCACGATGCGATCATCGAACCGTGCTCGCCTCACATCGGGGTGCCGCGACCTGGTCCGCCGTCGAAGGATTTCAATCGATCCTTGAATTTTTTCAGCACGCGCTCCGCGTAGTCCAGTGCGGCGTCGACGTCTCGTTCACTGGGAAGTTCGAAGCGCTTAGCAGAAGAGGTCGTTGCCGCAAGTTGTTCGGCCAGTCTCTGGTTTTCTGTTTTCAGCGCCAGATTGTCAGCCTCGAGCCGCCCGATATCCGCCGACGACGCTGAGCGCTGGTCGGAAACGGCATCGCACGACCACGTGGAACCACGCCCCGTGCAGAGCGATACGGCCCCCGTTTGTGTATCGAGCCGCAGCACACCGCCGTCGATCGGTTGCAGCACAAACCTTCCCGGTCGTTCGGCCTCACCGTGCTGCGCCGATGACGAGCCGACGGCGGCGGCCAACAAAATGGCGACACCCAGAAACAGCTTTGCACGCATCACAATCTCCTTTCAGTCTCGCGACCCGAACTTCGCAGGCGCGGATTGGCCTTCGATCAACGGTCCACCCACCGACCAGAGTCTGCAAAACCCGCGCGCCCAGTATCGGTTCGGGGCGCGACTTAACCGAAAGTTTACCCGACCTCGCGATGGTGCACAGTGCTGGTCTTCGATTTTGTGCCGCGTCGGGAGCTGGCTACTGCTTTGTCGGTCGGCACACGACGCGGGTCACCTCGATGATTCCGTCACCTCCCTGCGTGGAGCGAACAGCCGATGGCCGAAGCACGCATCGGTTCGTGGGCCCTCGGGGATTGTGATGTCGAACAAAGTCGAAATGCCGTCGCCGGGGCACATGGACGCCGAAGGGTCGGGTCGCGGCGACGTCGCTTACGGCGCCGAAGCGCTCGACGATCTCCTCAATATTCTCGCCGGCCAAATCTCCAATGCCGATCGCCAGCACAGCGATACGATGCGCGAGATGCAGACCCGTCTGACGCGGCTCGGCGACCACACGGAAACGGTAAAGGCCGGCTTGCCGCATCAGCATGCGTCGGCGTTCGAGCGCATCGAAAGCGGCATGACGGAGCTTGCCGATCGGTTTGCCGAAGGCAACCGTGCGCAGCGGACGCCTGCGAGCCACGCCACTCCTCGAGTCGAGGCCACCGCGCCGCCCACATTCGCCTATTCTCTGCCGGAAGCCGATACCTTCGAGTTTGTGCCGGCGATCACGTCGAAACCTGCACTGGTGAGCCGCAGTCCAGCCGCGTTCGAAGAGCGGTGGGATCGCCAGGACGTCGAGGCGCTCACCCGACACTACGAGACTGCCGACGAAGAGCCCGCGCCCCGGCGATCCGCTCACCCCTCCGCGATGTCGACACCGCGCCCCGTTTTCACGGCGAGCGAGCTCCCTGCCCCAACCCACTCGCGCGCGTCGAGCCAACCCTCGGCGTCGATCGCGCAACTGGACCCCTCTTGGCTCGACTCTCGGCTTGCCGACATCGCCACACGCGTCGAGCAGTCATTGGCAGCGTTGCGACCCGAAAGTGCCCTGCTCGCCATCAATCAGCGGTTCGACCAGTTCGAGAGCCGCGTCACCAGCGTGCTCGACGATGTCGCGGCCCGCGCCGAAGTCGGCGGTTTGGGCGAAGTCGAAAAGCACATCCAAGCGCTGTCGCAGCAGGTCGAGCAGGTTTACGGGCAGCTTGGTCGCTTAGAGCGCCTGGAGACGCAAGTCGGCACGCTGCGCGACAAGCTCAGCGACGAACACATCGTGCAATTGTTCGGTGATCTGATCCCGACGCAGGAAGATCTCGTTCGGTTTGCAGAGCAGGCGGCCGTCAACACAGCCGAACGCATGGTCGCACGCCGCGCCATGGACGACGAACCGAGCGCGGACGGCAACGGGGCGGAACCAGCCGACAACAGCGCAGGCCTCGCATCGATCCACGCACTCCTGAGCGCCTCGATCGAAGACGGCAAACGTGGCGATGCCACGACAGCGGAAATGCTCGACACCATTCAGCTCGCTCTGCAGCAAGTGCTGGACCGAATCGAAACTTTGGAGGCGATAGCGCAAGACGCACGGACGCAATCTTCTCAGCCGGTGTCCGCGTTCGCATCCCAAATCCACACTGAACGGTTCATCGATCCGATATCGCAGCCCCTGCAGAGCCACGTGGCGAAGGCCGATGCCGGTGCGGCGACGCACGTCGAGTTGTCGATAAATCCGGACCCCAGCAATTTTCCCGCACAGCACGCCGAGAGCCCCTACACGCCGCCCGCTGCCTCTGACGACGCACGGGCCGCGCAGGACGTTCGCGAGACGCCTGCTCTCACTATCGGGCCTGACGGTCTCATCAACGCACCGCCCCGGCGGCAACCGCCTGCAACTGCCGATCGTAAACAGATGATCGAGCTCGCACGGCAAGCCGCCGAAAACGCGCGAGCCCTGAGTGCTGCTCAAAATGCCGAACGCGCCAAACCGAAGTCCAAGGGTGGCGTGCGCCCGGGATTTCTGCTGATCATCAGCATCGCGGCCTTCTTGCTGGCCGGGTCCTTCTTCATCTTGGGGCCGAAACTGTGGCCTGGCAGTACATCGATCGAGAACCCGACACCGGCCACCGTGCCTTCAGCCGACCCCGCAACACCGCCAGCCAAAACTCCCGAAATCAACGATACCGCGCCCCCGTCCGCTCCCAAACAACAGGGCATGGCTCCGAGCGGAGCAACGCCTGACTCGCGTGGCAACTCCGAGCAAGCCACGGTCCAAGGTCTGGCCGAAGGGACGCGCTCGACCGAGGCTGTGGGCCGGTTTTCGGGCGGCGCGACGACGCCCTCCGCATCACCCACCGTGCCCGGCATCGCACTCGATGGCGGCGAACGCGCCGTGACAGCGCTGGACTTGGCACGGGCCCGGCAGCGCGCGCATCTGGCCAATCTTTCACAGCAGACCGCCCAGAACGCGGCCCGCCCCCCGGCCGTTGAAACGGTCGCCCTGCCGGCGAGCGTGGCGCAGAACTCCCCCGCGATCGAAACCGCGTCCGTGCCGGCAAAGGTCGTGGTCGCCCCAACGGCCGCGCGGCCCGAGGCAAAATCCACCCTCGAGCTGCCGCCATTGCAGATTGGACCCAACTCGTTGCGCACCGCCGCAGCGAACGGCGATGCATCGGCCCAGTTCGAGGTGGCGGCGCGTTTCGCCGAAGCCAAAGGTGTGACGCAAGACTTCGCGCTAGCCGCTGTCTGGTACCAACGCGCGGCGACCCAGGGCTTGGCACAAGCGCAATACCGACTGGCGTCGCTGTACGAACGGGGCCTGGGCGTCGCCAGCGACGGGTCCCGCGCGCGGGTGTGGTATTCGCGTGCGGCCGAGCAGGGCAACTTGAAGGCCATGCACAATCTCGCGGTGCTGTCGGCCGGCAGCGACAACGGCACGCCCGACTATACGACAGCCGCACACTGGTTCAGCCGTGCTGCGGAGCACGGACTGGCCGATAGCCAGTTCAATCTGGGCGTGCTGCACGAAAATGGACTGGGCGTCGCCAAGGACCCGATTGGGGCCTACAAGTGGTATGCGCTGGCAGCAGCGGGCGGCGATGCCGAAGCCGCGCGGCGGCGCGAACTGCTGAAACCCAAACTCGACCCGGTGTCGCTCGCGGCCGGCTTGCGCGCTGTCGGAGAATGGAAGCCGCGGGCGCCCAACGCCCTGGCGAACGATCCGCGAGTGGCGGGAGAGGCATGGAAAGCCCGCGCGCAACTCGCGCAGTGATGTGCCTCGCGACGACCCGGCATCCGGAGCCGCACATCGGCGCACGCAAAAGGCCCCTCGCGGGGCCTTTTTCATGTCGCGACACCGAGGGTTCGCGGCGTTGAATGCATCGGGTTCGCGTCAGTGAACCCGGGACCACAAGCGCTTCTTCGCAGCGTAGAGTAGACCTGTCGTAATCAGCAGATAGATGAAGGCTATGAGGCCCATGCTCTTGCGCTCCTCGAGCTTGGGATCACCGGCCCAGGCCAGAAACGCCGTCACGTCGCGCGCATGCTGATCGACGGTGGCGGCCGTTCCATCCTCATACCTGACTTGGTTGGCGCGCAGCGGCGCCACCATCGCAATCTGGTGGCCGGGAAAGACGCGGTTGTACGTCATGCCGTCCGCCAGCTTGAACGCGGAGCCGTCGTCATTTTTCATGCCGGCGGGAACATCCGAGTAACCCGTCAGCAGCGCGTAGAGGTAGTCGGCGCCGCCTTCCTGGTATCCGCGCAGGATATCGCGAGGCATGGACACTAGGAATGTGACGAAGGAGTCGCTGCCGCCCGCCGAGCGCGCTTTCGTAATGAGGGTCAGATCGGGCGGCAGAGCGCCGTTCTGTGCGGCCCGCGCCGCATTGTCGTTGTCGTAGGGCCCCAGGATCGGATCAGACGCCAACGCCGGCCGCTTGATGATCTGGCCTTTGGAGGTTGCAATCATGCCCTGATCGTTGGGGCCGTCGAAGATCTGGTTGAGCCAATTGCGCGCCAGCTCCCGCACCCGGTCAACGGGGAACTCGGGTCCGCCCGGTTCGGCAAGGTTGCGGAAGGAGAGGCGCTTGAGGCCATGGCAGGCGGCGCAGACCTCTTGATAAACTTTGAAACCGCGCTGCAACTGGGCTCTGTCGAAGTGCCCACGAATACCGGCAAAGCTCCAAGGCTGGCGCGCGATCTCGGGCTCGGTGCCGCCCGCCGCCAGCGCGACGCTGCCCAACTGACCGAACGCCAGTGCCGCCCCTGCCGCCGCAGTGAGGGCCAGCACTCTGATTGAACGTGTGGTGATCATCGGTCGTGCCTCTGCTTCGTGCTTATCGCCTCGTGCCGTGGGCGGCACGTGCCGCTCATGCCGGCTTGGGTGCCGCGTCTTTGCCGAGTACCGCTTCGGTGATCGAGCTGGGCATCGCCGACGGGCGCTCGATCACCCCCACGATCGGCATCAGGATGAGGAAGAACACGAAATAGTAGAGCGTGAAAATGCGCGCCATGATGACGTAGATGCCATCCGGTGGCTTCGCGCCCAGATACCCCAGTGCGATCACCGAGATGAAGAACGCCACGAGCAGCCACTTGAAGATCGGCCGGTAGCGCGCCGAGCGAACGCGGCTGGTGTCCAGCCACGGAATGAACAGCAGCACCAAGATCGAGCCGAACATCGCGATGACGCCGCCGAGCTTGGAGGGGATCGCACGCAGGATCGCGTAGAATGGCAAATAGTACCATTCGGGCACGATATGCGCGGGCGTCACCAGAGGATTGGCCTCGATGTAGTTGTCCGCGTGACCCAGATAGTCCGGCATGAAGAAGACAAACCAGGCGAACATGACCATGAACGCGAAAAGGGCGAACGCGTCCTTCATGACGGCGTAGGGCGCCATGGGCACGGATTCGGATTTGGATTTGATCTCGAGGCCGGTCGGATTGTTCTGTCCGACGAGATGCAGCGCCCAAATATGCAGCCCCACGACGCCCGCGATCACGAACGGCAGCAGGTAATGCAGTGAAAAGAAGCGATTGAGCGTCGGTGCGCCGACGGCATAACCGCCCCACAGCCACGTCACGACTTTCGTCCCCAGGCCCGGAATGACGGAGTCGATCGACGAAAACAAATTTGTGATGACGGTCGCGCCCCAGAAACTCATCTGACCCCAAGGCAGCGTGTAGCCCAGGAACCCGGTGGCCATCATCAGCAGGTAAATGATGACGCCGAGGATCCACAGCACCTCGCGCGGCGCCTTGTACGATCCGTAATAAAGACCGCGCGCGATGTGGATGTAGACGGCGATGAAGAACATCGACGCGCCAACCGCGTGCACGTTGCGAATCAACCAGCCGTAATTGACGTTGCGGCGAATGTGCTCGATCGAGTCGAACGCCAGCTTGTCGCTGGGAATGTAGTGCATCGCCAGCACGATGCCGGTGACGATCTGAATGGCGAGACACACCGTCAAAATGCCGCCGAACGTCCACAAGTAATTCAGATTGCGCGGCGTTGGAAAGTCGACGAATTGGCCGTGCATCATCCGCATGATCGGAAGACGTGCGTCCATGTATTGGGCAAAGCGGGTTGCGGGAACGTAGCTGTCGTCCAGGCCCTTGTGCGGATCCATGCGCGTGCCTCAGCCGATCTTGATCTTGGTATCAGACACGAATTCGTAGACGGGCACGTCGAGATTGCGCGGTGCCGGGCCTCTACGAATGCGTCCGGAGGTATCGTAATGCGAGCCGTGACAGGGGCAGAACCACCCGCCGTAGTCACCCTTCGCATCGGCCATCGTCTGACCCTTGGGAATGCACCCCAAATGTGTGCAGATACCAACCAGAACCAGCCAATTGGCTTTATCCTTCTTGACGCGGTTGGCGTCCGTTGCGGCCGGCGTGCCCGGCAGCGCCTCGTTGCGCGCGACAGTGTCGATCAGGACGCTCAGTTCGGTCTTGCGGGCCGCTTCGATTTCCGCAGGCGTGCGATTGCGGATGAAAACCGGCTTGCCGCGCCACATGACCGTGATGGCTTGGCCTTCCTTGATGGGCGCCAAGTCCACTTCGATCGAGGCCAGGGCC
Organism: Hyphomicrobiales bacterium; assembly: GCA_031406575.1. Classification (GTDB taxonomy): domain Bacteria; phylum Pseudomonadota; class Alphaproteobacteria; order Rhizobiales; family Hyphomicrobiaceae. Next base: position 18,582 of record JANOHP010000057.1, on the reverse strand, counting down.
TGGGTCGAGGCGTCGGGGTTCATCTGCTGAACGAGCGGCCACAGCGTCGCTGCAACACCGACCGTCGCCCAAGCTCCCGCGGCGACCGTGAGGATGTCACGCCGTGTCGGGTTTTCGGTCTCAGACGCCAAGCTGGCCTCCATCTTCAAGTTCGCAGAGTACGCAACCGTCACATCACTTCAGGCCCGCCGATCGCGCAGAACCCACCCTCAGGACGCGGCCCGAGGTTTCTTCGACGAAGATAAGGGTGTCCCGCATGCCGGCGGATTGGACGTAACGACGCTGCGCACCTTTTTGCACCGTTCATCCGAGCGCACAAGCTCAGCATGACGACGGCAAAAGAGGCAATTTGGCGCACGGGTGATGTGGTGCAGCGCCGCCCGCAGCTTTGGTGCTGATCGCGACCTGCACGTTTTATGCGCACGCCGCGACCACTGAGCCGCATCCCTGCGATTTCGTTTCGTCGAACGACCGCATGACCCGTGGACCTGTCGGGTGCAAGAGCGAAGCGTCTAGCGCCGCCTCACCCTGGACCGCACCGAGTGGACCTGCAGCGCGGCTCAATTCGCCCTACAGACCCGCGCGCGCTTCTCCACTTCACCCCTGTGGAAAACCTTTTAAAACCGTTGACGTCCATGAAATACCATGACATCCCATGCATGCCCGTCCGCACCGGGCCAGGGTAGCGGGTGCGGCGCCGAGCAGGTCGCGGGGGACAATGCTCATGGCGACCACCCGCTCCCGGTCCGTGCGTTTTCGGTCGCGGGGTAACGAAGGTGCGGACGGGCAAAGAGTTCAGCGTTCGGCCACGGTCGGTCAGTCCGGGTCGGTACGCGGTGAGTGGCGCGGGTTCGCGTCGGTGGCGTCGGCAGAGGCACTCGACTGGAGATGGACCGCTTTGTCTCGACGTTCACCAATCGGATCGACGCCAAAGGGCGTGTCTCGATCCCAGCCCCATTTCGCGCCGTTCTTGAGCGCGACCGCTATGCCGCCGGTGCCGGCCTCGGCATCTACTGCTACCCCTCGCTGGATGCTCCGGCACTTGACGCTGGCGGCGAACGGCTCGCTTCGAAAATCGACGGGCTTCTGGCGGGCTTGCCGGATTATTCGGACGAGCGGGACGAACTCTCTGTCGCGCTCTATGGTGACGTGCAAATCCTCGCCATCGATCAGGACGGTCGTATCGTGCTTCCCGAAAAGCTTCGCGCCCACGCCTCCATCACCGCCGAGATCGCATTTGTTGGCCTGGGTGACAAATTTCAGATGTGGGAGCCCAAAGTCTTCGAGGAGCGCCGCAGCCGCGCCCGCGAAAAAGTCGACGCGCTCCGCAAGCTGCTCGGGCCGGGTCGTGCACTGACACGCACGGCCAATGATCCCGCCGAGGAAAGCGGGACCGGCTCATGAACGGCTCAAGCGAGTCACCGGCCCACATTCCGGTGCTGCTCGACGAGGTGCTGCAGGCCTTGCAGCCTGCAGCCGGTGAACTCTACATCGACGGCACGTTCGGAGCGGGCGGTTACACGCGCGCTCTACTGGCTGCCGCCGACTGCCGTGTGCTGGCGCTGGATCGCGATCCCACCGCCATCAACGCGGGCGCGGCACTGGTGGCCCGCTTTGCTCCCCGGTTGACGCTTCTCGAAAGCCCCTTCAGCGCAATGGAGGCGGTCGCACGCCACGCGTTCGGGCGGGCCGACAACGACGCGGCCCTCGTCGACGGGATCGTGCTGGATATCGGCGTCTCCTCGATGCAGATCGACGATCCCGCGCGCGGCTTCTCCTTCATGGGCGACGGCCCCCTCGACATGCGCATGGGTGGGGAGGGACCGTCCGCCGCCGATCTGGTGCAAGAAGCGAGCGACAAGTACCTCGCCGCCATCATCGGCGAATTGGGTGAAGAGCGACACGCCCGCCGTATTGCGCGCGCCATTTGTGCGGCGCGCGAGCAGGCCCCGATCACCTCGACGCGCCAATTGGCCGACCTCGTGACCCGCGCCGTCGGCCGCTTTCGCGAGCCCGACAAGCACCCCGCCACCCGCACGTTCCAAGCGCTGCGTATTCATGTGAACGACGAGTTGGGCGAACTGGCCACCGCGTTGGCCGCCGCCGAGCGATTATTGATGCCCGGTGGCCGTCTCGTGGTCGTCACATTCCATTCGCTGGAAGACCGCATCGTCAAACGCTTCCTGGCGCGCCGCGCGGCGCGGCACTCCCAGGGTTCGCGCCACCTGCCCCCGACCGGCGGCAACGATCCCGCCCAGAGTTTCCGAATTGTAAACCAACGTCCTGTTATTGCTTCTGATCGCGAAACGGCGGCCAATCCGCGGGCGCGGTCGGCCAAGTTGCGGTCTGCGGTGCGGTCCGACGCCGATCCGTGGCCGCCCGATGATCCCGCCGATCTCGGACTGCCCAGGTTCGAGGGGGGCGACCGGCGATAAACGAAAGGCTCGGCCACGATGCGCAGAAGCGGTTTTTCGGCGGTTGCCCTGGCGATCGGCGCCGCTTTCGCCCTCTACTCCGTCAAGCATGACACGCGCCTCGTCGAGGTGCGTGTTCAGGGGCAAGAGCGCCGGCTCGAAAAAATTCAATCCGATATCGCTGTTTTGCAGGCCGAACGCGCCTGGCTCGCCCGGCCCGAGCGCATCGACCATATGGCGCGTGGGATGGGTTTGCGCCCGATCAGCGAAGCGCAATACAGCGGCATCGAAAATCCCAATGACGACGGCATCGCCGAGCTGCTCCGCGGTGCGGATCCTGCTCCGCGATGACGGCAACGGGACATATCGAGTCCATTGAGCACGCTGCCGCTCGATCCGCAGTGGCGCTCTACGCCTCCCCGTTGGACGTGCACAACGGCCGCCGTACGATCGTGCTGGGCGTGATCGGGCTGGCACTGATCGGGATCAGCGGGCAACTCGTGCGACTGGCGACCCTGCAACGGATTGAACCGCGCGCCGCCCTCGCCGAGCCAACCACGCGCGCGTTTCTGCGACCCGACATCGTCGATCGCAACAGCCGATTGCTGGCAACCGACGTCTCGACGCCGTCGCTATTTGCCGACCCGACCCTGATCATCGATCTCGACGAGACCGTCGAACAGCTCGGCTCGGCCCTGCCCGGTTTGGACGAAGCCGACGTGCGCCGTACGCTTGCCGACCGCAGCCGCCGTTTCGTATGGATCAGGCGTGGTCTGGTACCTGTCGAGGCTCAGCGCGTTCACGATAAAGGTCTGCCGGGGCTCGGTTTCCGCCAAGAACCCAAGCGGGTTTATCCCAACGGCTCGCTCGGCGGACACGTGTTGGGCAGCGTCAACGTCGACAATCGCGGCCAAGCCGGGATCGAGCGCCATATCGACGAGTCGATCGGCGTCGAAGGCGTCAGCGGTATGGCGCCCGCGCGTCAGGCGCCGGTGCGGCTGTCGCTCGATCTGGGCGTCCAGCAGGCGGTGACGGACGAGCTCGCCGCGGCCATCGAGCGGCATCGGGCAAAGGCGGCGACCGGCCTCGTCATGGATGCGCTGACCGGGGAGATCGCGGCCGCCGTTTCACTACCCGGCGTCGACCCCAACCGCCCCGCAACCGCGCTCGAGGCGACCCGCGCCGACCGCCTGCACGCGGGCGTGTTCGAACTGGGCTCCATCTTCAAGGCGGTGACGATTGCGCAGGCGATCGACGAGCGCATCGTCACCCTCGACAGTACGATCGATGTGACCAAGGCGATTGAAATCGGTCGCTACAAGATCCGTGATCACTACCCCTCCCCCGGTCCACTGACGGTGCGCGATATCTTCCTGCACTCCTCCAACGTCGGCGCGGGGCGCTTGGCGCTGTCGGTAGGCGCGACGCGCCAGAAAGCGTTTCTGGCCAAACTGGGTCTCACGGAGCCGATGCGCACGGAAGTGGGTCTGGTTGCAGCGCCGATGCTGCCGAAAAACTGGGGCGAGATCGAAACCGTCACCATCGGATACGGCCACGGCTTGGCGCTGGCGCCGGTGCAGTTCGCGGCAGCCGCAGCCACACTGATCAACGGGGGCACTCGCGTGGCGCCGACGTTCGTGCGCCTGATTGGCGACCCCAACCCCGGCGAACGACTGATCAGTGCGGAGGCGAGTGCCGCCCAGCGCGAGATTTGGCGGCTCAACGTGGCCGCACCACAGGGCACGGGAAAACGTGCCGATGTGCCGGGCCTGCGCGTCGGCGGCAAAACGGGAACGGCGGAAATTCCAGGCGTCGGTGGTTATCAGGCGAAAGCGGTGATCGCGTCGTTCGTCGCCGCCCTACCGATGGAAGCGCCGCGCTGGCTCATTCTGGTTTCTGTGTTCGAGCCGCAGGGCACGCCTGAAACAAAGAATGCCATCACGGCGGCCCACAACGCAGCCCCGACCACGTCGCGCATCGTGGCCCGCATCGCGCCCATTCTGGGTGTGCTGCCGCGACGCCTGGAAGCCCGCGCAGAAGCCAAGCCGGGGACGAGGCCTTGAATCGCCCAGCATGGCGATCGGTGCTGATTACAGCAACAGCCCCTTGGTCCCGATATCGCGGAACGTCGTTTTGATGCGGCGGACGGTGCCCGTCTTCGAGCGCAGCACCACGGTTTCCGTCTCCGCGAAGTCTCCGCGAAAGCGTACGCCTTCCAAGAGCGACCCGCTGGTCACCCCGGTTGCCGAGAAGATGACGTCACCCGACGACATTTCGAGCAGACTGAACTTCTTCTTGATGTCGGTGATGCCCATGGTCGCTGCGCGTTTGATCTCTTCGGCATTGGAGGGTCTGAGCCGCCCCTGCATCTGCCCGCCGATGCACCGCAGGGCTGCGGCTGCCAGCACGCCCTCGGGCGCTCCGCCCGATCCCAAGTAGACGTCAATTCCAGTCTGGTGCGGATCGGTCGTCCAAATGACGCCGGCAATGTCTCCGTCCGGAATGAGCCGGATGGCACCACCGGCTTTGCGCACCGCTTCGATAATGTCGGCGTGGCGCGGACGGTCGAGCAGGCACGCCGTGATCTCAGAAACCGGCACGCCCTTGGCTTTGGCCAGCGCCGCCAACACTTCCGGCACCGGCATGTCGAGATCGATGATGCCCTCGGGATAGCCCGGCCCGATGGCGATTTTGTCCATGTACATGTCGGGCGCGTTCAGCAGGCCGCCTTCTTCGGAGATGGCAATGACGGCCAGCGCATTGGGCATGTCTTTGGCGCAGATCGTGGTGCCTTCGAGCGGGTCGACGGCGATGTCGACTCGCGGGCCCTCTCCGGTGCCGACTTCTTCGCCGATGTAGAGCATCGGCGCTTCATCCATCTCGCCTTCGCCGATCACCACCTTGCCGCGGATGTTGATACGGCCGAGTTCTTTGCGCATGGCATCGACGGCAGCCTTGTCGGCGGCCATGTTCTGTCCCTTGCCGCGCCAGCGGGCCGCTGCAATGGCCGCAACTTCGGTGACACGCGCCACCTCGAGAACCAGTACACGATCGAGGCCGGTCGTGACTTTTTCGCCTGCCATGCGCCTTCTCCCGTGAGGTCGCTCGTCCCGGCGATCTGCTGTGCGCGGGCGTGCGAAACGTTCGCCTACATTCTCTCGATTCGAATCATCTGCGGTTTTTCGGCGACGCGACCGTCGGCCTCGATGGCGTCGAGCGCCCGGCGAATGGCCGCCTCGGTCGTCTCGTGCGTGATGAGGATCACGGGCGTCGGAATGCCGGGTTGGGGTTTGGCATCGATGCCGGGCAGCGCTTTGCGGGGGCGTCGTTGCACGACACTTTCCAGCGACACGCTCTGATCGGCCATGCACTTGGCAATCGCAGCCATGACGCCGGGTTTATCCTCGACCGTCAAGCGCACGTAGTAAGCACCCTGGTGCTGACCGAGTTTGGCACGCGTGTAGGGGGCCAGCCGCGCAGCCGGCACCGAAAAAGTCGGCAGAACGAGGCCGCGGGCAATGTCGACAATATCGCTGGCGACCGACGAGGCCGTTGCCTTGGAGCCGGCACCGGGACCCACGAGCAGCAGGTTGCCGACGAAATCGCCGTCGATGGCGACGGCATTGGTGACGTTGGACACCTGCGCAATGGCGGAATGCCGAGGCACCAAGGCGGGATGGACGCGTTGCTCGATGCCGCTCTCGGTCTGCATGGCGACGCCGAGCAGCTTGATGCGATAGCCCAGATCGTCCGCCGCCTCGATATCGGCCTGGGTCACCGTCTCGATGCCTTCGACGTCGATTTGGTCGAGAGCCACCTGCGTGCCGAAGGCAAGGCTCGTCAGCAGCGTGAGCTTATGCGCCGTGTCGAACCCGCCGATGTCGAAGGTGGGGTCGGCTTCCGCATATCCCAGCGCCTGCGCTTCCTTCAGCACGTCGGCGAAGGTGCGGCCTTCCTCCTGCATCTTGGTCAAGATGTAGTTGCAGGTGCCGTTCAAGATGCCATAGACGCGCCGCACTTGGTTGCCCGCGAGGGACTCGCGCAGCGTCTTGATGACGGGGATGCCCCCTGCCACCGCGGCTTCGAAACCCAGAGCAACGCCCTTGGATTCCGCCAACCGGGCGAGCGCCACGCCGTGGCGAGCGAGCAGCGCTTTGTTTGCCGTGACGACATGACGGCCCGCGTTCAACGCCGCTTCGACGGCCTGGCGTGCTGGACCCTCGTCGCCGCCGATCAGCTCGACGAACACATCGATGGGCGCTTCGCGCGCGAGGACCACAGGATCATCGAACCAGGTGGCGCGCGACAGGTCGACGCCGCGGTTTTTGGATCGATCGCGAGCCGAGACGGCGACAATCACCACCTCGCGACCCAAAATTTGGGCGAGGCGTTTGCCGTGCGCCTCGAACAGACTGACGAGCCCGGCACCGACGGTTCCGAGGCCCGCTATGCCGAGCTTGAGAGGTACTTTCATGTGCCTGAAATCACCGTTTCGCAGTGTCGCGGATCGGGATCACGTTATGCATGGTTTCGGGAGCCTGGGCGAGGAACTTTTTGATGGAACGGGCCGCCTGACGGATGCGGTGTTCGTTCTCGACGAGCGCGATCCGGACGAAGCCGTCGCCGTACTCGCCAAAACCCAGGCCCGGAGAAACGGCCACATCGGCCTTCTCGATCAGCAGTTTGGCGAACTCGACCGAACCGACCTCAAGGAAGGCCTCGGGGATGGGTGCCCAGGCAAACATCGATGCCGGCGGCGGCGGGATGTCCCAGCCGGCCCGCCCGAAACTGTCGACGAGGACATCGCGGCGGCGCTTGTAGGTGGCGCGGATCTCGTCGACGCAGTCCTGCGGTCCATTGAGCGCGGCGGCGGCGGCGACCTGGATGGGCGTGAAAGCGCCGTAGTCGAGGTAGGATTTGATCCGCGCAAGCGCCCCGATCAGACGTTCGTTGCCGACGGCAAAACCCATGCGCCAGCCGGGCATGTTGTAGGTCTTCGACAGCGAGGTGAACTCTACCGTGACGTCGATGGCGCCAGGCACTTGCAGCACGGAGGGGGGCGGAATGCCGTCGAAATAAATCTCCGCATAAGCGATATCGGACAGGATGATGAGGTCGAGCTTTTTGGCGAGGTGCACGGCATCCCGATAGAAATCGAGATCAGCCGTCAGCGCCGTTGGATTCGAGGGATAGGACAGTACCATCGCCAACGGCTTGGGGATCGAATGACGGACGGCGTGCTCGACGGCGCGCAGGAAGTCGGCGCCGCTCGACGCGTTCAGATGGCGGATGGCGGCGCCCGAAATGATGAACCCGAATTCGTGAATGGGATAGGTCGGGTTCGGCACGAGGATCACGTCACCGGGCGCGGTGATGGCCTGCGCCATGTTGGCGAAGCCTTCCTTGGAGCCCAGGGTAGCGACGATCTGGGTGTCGGGGTTCAGCTTCACGCCAAACCGGCGATCATAATAGGCCGCCTGGGCCCGGCGCAGGCCCGGAATGCCCTTCGACGCCGAATAGCGGTGGGTGCGGGGGCGCGCGATCGTCTCCGTCATCTTGTCGACGATGTGCTGGGGCGTCGGCATGTCGGGATTGCCCATGCCGAGATCGACGATATCGGCGCCACGCGCCCGTGCTTCCGCCTTCAGCCGGTTGACTTCGGCGAAAACGTAGGGCGGTAAGCGTTTGATCCGATGGAAATCTTCGATCACGGGAGGGCTCGTTGGCTCGATGTTGATCTGCAGGGCAGAAAATGCGGGCTCGATGTGGCTGTTTACGCTTCCACCCGTCCCGCGTCAAAGGCAACCCATTGGGCGCCCAGCAGTCATTTCGTCTCGATTTTCTTCACGGCGGCCGCATGTTCGGCGTCTTTTTTGGCCGCGAGTTCCTTTGCCGCTGCCGTTTGCTGCTCGGCCGTCAGCACGGGACGGGTATCTTTGGCGAGATTGGGCAGGACCACGTTCGGGGCCTGCACACAGCCACCGAGCGCCACGGCGCATGTCAGGCTCGCGAACGCTACCCCCGCATAAGCCTTTCGGATAACCAATCCTGCCACTCGCACCCGCTTGTTCCCCGGTCTCCCACACAATCCCGTCGTCGTTCGCATGGGCTTAGCCTGTAACCTGCTAAATCAATCTGTTATGATTATCAGATTCGATTGCAATGATGAAGTTGACCTCAGTCGTGTCTGGCGATACGCGACTGAAGGTAAGACACTCGACTTTATGACTCGGCCGCCCAATCTCAACGCGAGAATTGTGGATTTTCCGGGGTCGAACCGCCAGTTACCCGCAAAGACCCACCCTTCGAGGGACCCGCGATGCAAAAACCCAACCCGCCCCCCGCGACCGACTGGGACGCCTACAAGATCGCCAACCCCGAAGAGTTGGTGCGCAATCTGGTCCGCCTGTTCGAAGACGGCGGCAAGGTCGTGGCCGGGCTGATGGAGCGGGCCGACCCGAAAAAAGGCCCCGCCGAAGCGTTGAACGAAATCACGCAGGTGTCCCAAGTGATGGGCGAAGTCGCTCAGAAATGGATGTCGGATCCCGCGCGCGCGCTCGAGATGCAGTCCGAACTTGTGCGCGGTTACATGTCGGTGTGGACCAATGCGGTGCAGCAGGCGACCGGCCAACCGATCGATGCCGTCGCCGTTCCCGAACCAGGCGATTCGCGTTTTCGCGATCCGGACTGGGCGTCGAACCCTTACTTCAATGGTTGGAAGCAGGCGTACCTGTTGACGTCCCAATTCGCCGAAAAGGCGCTGGCCGATACATCGGGCCTCGACGAGCGCACGCGCCAACGCGCCGCCTTCTATCTGCGCCAGATTACGAGTGCGCTGTCGCCCTCCAATTTGCCTATGACAAACCCCGAGGTGGTGCGCGAGACACTGCAATCGAACGGCGCCAATCTCGTCAAAGGCATTCAGCAGTTGCTGGACGACATGAAAGAGTCCACCGGGCCGCTGAAAACCAAGCAGACCGATCTGTCGGCCTTCGAGGTCGGGCGCAATCTTGCCGTCACGCCGGGCAAGGTCGTGTTCCAAAACGATCTGCTGCAGCTCATTCAGTACACCCCGACGACCGAGAAAGTGCACGCGACGCCGTTCCTGATCGTGCCGCCGTGGATCAACAAATTCTACATTCTCGATCTGGCGCCGCCCAAATCCTTCATCAAATGGGTGGTCGATCAGGGCTTCACGGTGTTCGTCATTTCCTGGGTCAATCCCGACGAGCGGCTGTCGCACAAAACCTTCGAAGCCTACATGAAGGAAGGCATTCTGGAAGCCGCAGACGCCGTGAAGAGAGAGACGGGCGCCGAGCAGTCGAATGTGCTGGGCTATTGTGTCGGCGGCACGTTGCTCGCCAGCACGCTCGCGTGGGTCGCAGCCAAGAAACGCAGCCCCTTCTCCTCGGCGACGTTCCTGGCGGCCCAGGTGGATTTCACGAAAGCGGGCGACCTGCTGCTGTTCATCGACGAGAAGCAGCTCGACGACATCGCCAAGATCATGGCCGAGCGCGGCTACCTCGAAGGCTCGCACATGGCGACCGTGTTCAACATGCTGCGCCCACGCGATCTGATCTGGCCCTACATCGTCAACAACCATCTGCTCGGCCGCCAGCCGATGCCGTTCGACCTGCTGTTCTGGAACCAGGATTCGACACGCATGCCGGCCGCCAATCACAACTTCTATCTGCGCGAGTTCTATCACGAGAACAAACTCTCGCAGGGGAAGCTGGTCGTCGATGGCGTGAAGCTCGACCTGAAAAAGGTGAAGCTGCCTGTCTACGAATTGGCCACGCGCGAGGATCATATCGCGCCTGCCGAGTCGGTCTACATCGGGTCGCGCGCCTTCGGTGGGCCGGTGGAGTACGTGCTGGCAGGATCCGGTCATATCGCCGGTGTGGTCAATCCACCCTCACCCGACGGCAAGCGCCACAAGTATCAATTCTGGACGAATGCCGACCGCGTCGAGACGCTGGCCGAATGGCTGGAAGGCGCCAAAGAAACGCCGGGCTCGTGGTGGCCCCATTGGGCGGAGTGGTTCGCCTCCCACTCGGGCGACAAGGTCGATGCCCGCCAACCCGGCGCCACGTTGGGCGTGATCGAAGATGCGCCCGGAAGTTACGTGCGCATCAAGGCGTAGTGCCGCATGGCGCCCAGTGTTGGGTTACGCGCAGCTGCCTCCCCGTTGCCAACATGGCTCCTGCCGTGGCTGCGTCAAGCCAACCTACATGGTTGTTAATTCGCCAAATAATTCAGTAAGTTGGGATGGCGCACTTGCCTTCCGCTCCACTTGCGCGGCCCGTCAACGCGCGTAACCCAACAATTCATTTCACTTCGGCGTATGCTTGGCCAGGAACGCGACAACTCGGCGGCGTTGTTCGTCGAGGTGCGCGGGGCCTTTCCAGTTCTGCAGCACTTCCACATTTGGCAGCAGTTCGGCGAGTTCCGCGCCCGTGACTGCGGGATGAGGCTTATCGTTGCCGGGCAGCACGATGCACGGCGTCTGGCAGCGCCGCACGAACGCGCGGTCGACGTTGAAGACGAAGTCTCCACCCCACATGTTGCGTCCGAACGCATGCACGGCGGCCGGATCGAGATCCGAGCGCGCGGCGTGTTGTTCCTTGGCCCATTCCGCAAAGCTCTCGGGGAAATACTCGGGGTGCTCGGGATGCAAGCCGATCGGATTCTGCAGCACGGCCGAGGTCACACGATTTGGCGCGCGCTTGCACAGCTCGAGGCAGTAGCTGGCGCCGATGCAGCCGCCCAATGTGTGAAAGCGGTCGGCCCCCAAGTGATCCATCAGCGCCAACTGATCGGCGGCATACGTGTGCCAGCCGTGATCGGCCGCAATAGGCCCGCGCGACGTGCCGGCGTTGCGCTGGTCCATGGCGATGACGCGGTAGGTTTTGGCAAGCACTTGCGTCCAGTCGTTCCACGGGCGGGATGGACCACCGGCCGGTGCATGCCACATCTCCATGCGCGAACGCATGCCACCGGGCGCAAACAGCAGCACGGGAAATCCGCTGCCGTAAACTTCATAGGCGATGGATGCGCCGTCGTGGTTCAGAATGGGCATGGGCGGGCTCCTGGCTGATGCGGGCGGATTATGTTGCCTCGAGTGGACGGCAAGAGTCACTGGCGTATTGGAGACGCGCGAAGATTGACATCGGGTTCGGGCGGGCTGATCCTATGTCATCAGATGAACCGGTGCGGCGTTCAGAACGCAAAAGACACTGGGCCTCGAGCCCGGCCTGGGAGGACAGTCCAATGACCACCAATCGACGGATCGATGTCAAACCCATTGCCGGTGCGCTCGGCGCCGAGATCAGCGGCGTCGACCTGCGGGATGTGGACGACGAAACCTTCGAGGACATCCACGACGCGTGGCTCGAGCATCAGGTGGTGTTCTTCCGGGGCCAAGACATCACGCCCGAGCAGCAGATCGCATTCTCCAAGCGCTTCGGCGAGATCCACCATCACCCCTTCATCAACGGCATGGAAGAGTATCCCGACATTCTGGAGATCATCAAAGAAGAGAGCGACACGCGTGCCTTCGGCTCGACTTGGCATACCGACCAGATGTTCAATCCCAAGCCCGCGAAGGCAACGATCCTCTACGCCAAGGAAACACCGGACGCGGGTGGCGACACCATGTTCGTCAATATGTACCAAGCCTATGACACGCTGTCGGAGCCGATGAAGGCGATGATCAGCACGGTCAAGACGTGGAATGTCGGCAGCCGCAAGAAGCTGTCGGAAACCGACAAAATGGGCAGCGCCACCGAGGGCCGCTACAAGGGCAACGAGAAAATGGCCGCGAAAGTGCGCGATCCCGGCGAGCTCATTACAGAGGCCGCGCATCCGCTCGTGCGCACCCATCCCGAGACCGGCAAGAAAGCGCTCTATCTCGGCAACCATTCGATCGGCCTGCACGGCTTCCACGACAAGGAGGCCCGGCCCATCATCGACAGCCTCATGCAGCATGCCGTGCAACCGGAGTTGACCTGCCGCTTCCGCTGGGACGTGGGTTCCATGGCGATCTGGGACAATCGCTGCACGATGCACCGGGCGCTCAACGATTACCCCGGCAAGCGCCGCCGCATGCATCGCATCACGATTGCGGGCGACGCGCCGTTCTGAGGGTGGCGGGGCGTTACTGGAGGGCGGTATCTGGCTGAGGCAAGCCACCGCCGTCGACACTCCATACGCGCAGCACGTCGAGGTCGGTGAGCTTCCAAGTGAAGCCGTCGAGGGTCATCACCGCGCGCCAGCGACGGGTTTCGACGAAGCGATCGCGCACCACGATACGGATGCGACGCGGGGATTCGAACGCGACGCTGTCGACGCGACGCCAGACGGTCCAGAGGCGATCGAGGGTGGTGCCGGCCAACCATGTACCGGCGAGTGCGGATTCGGGCTCCGACAGGCCGAGCGTGGGCCGCACCTTCTGTTTCCAGGTTTCGCGCCACGCGTGCAGACGTGGTGCGCCATCGGCCGTGACGTAGCGATCGATCAGCGGATCGGCGAGGAACGGCACGATGCGGGAGGTGAGTCGCTGCCAGAGACCCGGTTGCTCGACGCCGGTCACCTCGGAGATTTCTTCGAGCACGCGACGCGCCTCCCCCGAGGAGCGCTTGAGCGAGGCACGCACCGACGGCCAATCGACGCGATATTCCAGCGTGGCGATATCACCCGTGCGCACCGCGTTGTGAATTTGTCCGGCGGCGAGGAACGGGCTCAGCAGGTATCCGAGGCAGGCCAAGACAGCCACAAGCACGACGGCAATGGCGATGCGCCACGTGGTGCGGCCGCCTTTTGTGTCGTGCGTGTCGATCGAGCCCGTCGCGTTCGCCATCCCGCCTGATTGCCTCGGGTGCAGGTGGTGTGTCAATCGGGCACCCTTAGGCCGCAAATGCGAAGCGCATTGCGCCGTCGCGATCTGGACCTCGCGGTTGGAATTCGTGTCCTGCGGAATAGCCCAAGTGGGCTATTGGTCCCTACGGGTTGAGTTTACGATGCATGTGATCGCGCACACGGCGAGGCACGGGCGGACATCACCATGCATCCACTGGCAGATGGCAACGGGTTCAAGATCGGCCTGTTCGGGCTCAACACCGACGGCGGCATTGCGATCACGACGGTGCCGGAGCGCTGGCGGGCGCGGTGGGACGAGATCGCCGACGTGGCGCGGATGGCGGATCGGGCGGGGTTCGACTTTCTGCTGCCGATTGCGCGCTGGAAGGGCTACGGCGGTGAAACCAACGTGCGCAACGCCTGCTTCGAAACGCTGACGCACGGCGCGGCGCTGGCAGCGCTGACCGAACGACTGGTGATTTTTTCGACCGTGCACGTGCCGCTCGTGCATCCGGTGTTCGCGGCGAAGGCGCTGGCCACGATCGATCATGTGAGCCACGGGCGCGCCGGTCTCAACATCGTGTGCGGCTGGAACCAGGACGAGTTCGACATGTTCGGCCAAGTGCAGAGTGCACACGACACGCGCTACGACCAGGGCCACGAGTGGTTCGAGATTGTGAGCCGCATTTTTGCTGACGCGGGGCAACCATTCGATTGGCGCGGACAGTTCTACGATCTGAAAGGCGTGACGGGGGAACCGCCCCCCGTGCAACAACCACGCCCGATCACGATGTCGGCGGCATCATCGCCGGCGGGGCGCCAATTCGCGGTGGCGACGAGCGATCTGCTGTTCACGACGTTTCGCGACCTCGACGCGGCGCGCGCGCAACTCGCTGCGATCAAAGCACTCGGTGCGGCAGCCGGGCGATCGATCGGCGTGTGCACGGCCTGCCATGTGGTGTGTCGCGAGTCCGACCGGGAAGCAGAAGAGTATTACCGCTATTACGCGGACGAAAAAGCGGATGCGGCTGCTGTCGATTTCCACATCGGCATGACGCGCGCGAACCGTCAGGTGGACACGACGGTGCTCGAGGACAGAGTGCGCCGGGCTGCGGGCCTGTCGAGCTTCCCGCTCGTGGGCACGCCCGAGCAGGTGGCCACCGGCTTGGTGCAGATCGCGCGGCTGGGCTTCGCCGGCACGACTTTGTCTTTCGTCAATTTCAAAGACGAATTGCCGTTCTTTACTGCTCGCGTGTTGCCGTTGCTGCGGGAAGCGGGGGTGCGGGGTTAGGTGATCTGCTCGCCTCTACCTCCACGACCGTCGAATGGAGGTCTTGCCGAACCGGCTCGGTCGCACCACGTCTACATCAGCGCCGTGACCCGGAGACGCACCTATGTCAGTCGAAATTCCCCACAATGCCGTCATTGTCGTTGCAGATGGCGAAAGCGCCCGATTTTTCCGAAATGCCGGCAACGGTGGCACCGTCTCCTTGAAACCCGACGGAGACTTGCAGCCCACGGACCTCGAGAATGACGGTCCGTCCGGCAAGCAGAACCGACGCGCTTCCACGCACGAAAAAGACGAGGCCACGTTCGTCAAACAATTGGCGAACGACTTGTATCGCCGCGCCCAGAAGAATGAGTTCGAAGCTCTCGTCCTCATCGCCGATCCCCACACGCTGGGTACGATCCGACCGATGCTGCACAAGGAAGTGCGCGATCGCCTGATCGGCGAACATGCCAAGACACTCACCAAGGCCTCGATCGCCGACATTCAGAAAGCCCTTTAGGTCGGCACTGGGGGCGACGAGCAGTTCGGATGCCATGACCTGAAAGACATCAAACGATGGTCAACTCGATTCTCTCGGACAAACGATCCGTCGGAGAGGCGACGCGCGAGCCCGAAGCGCCCGTCCATCATACGCCCAACGGGTTTTCCGATCGGTTCGCCCTGGGCTTCACGAGGCTGCTGCGGTTTTGCGCCGACACCTTCTTCGCCAAACGCTATGGGCACCGCGCCATCGTCCTGGAGACCGTGGCAGCGGTGCCCGGCATGGTCGGGGCGATGCTCACGCACTTTCGCTGTCTGCGCCGCATGATCGATGATGAAGGCTGGATCCGCACACTGCTGGAGGAAGCCGAAAACGAGCGCATGCATTTGATGACTTTCATCGAAATCGCCAAGCCGTCGTTTTTCGAACGGATGGTGATCCTGTTCGTCCAGTGGATTTTCTTCATCGGTTTCTTCTTCCTCTACCTCGTGTCGGCGCGTACGGCGCATCGCGTCGTCGGTTACTTCGAGGAGGAAGCCGTCATCAGTTATACGATGTACTTGGCGGAAATCGACGAGGGACGCTCGCCCAACGTCCCCGCGCCGGAGATTGCCAAACACTATTGGAAGATGGCCGACGACGCCACGCTGCGCGACGTCGTCGTTCTCGTGCGCGCCGACGAAGCGCATCACCGCGACGTCAACCACGGCTTTGCGAGCGAGCTTGCAGGTCTGCCCGTGGACACGTCGACGGCGGCGCCGTATCCCGAGCACGCTGACGAACCGCGGATGACGCCCAAGTCGTGATGATAGACCCGCCGCAGTATTGAAGCGAGCGACGCTTCAGGCCACGTCGATGCGCACGGCGATGGCGGCGCTGGCGATGATGGCGGGGTCGTTGTTGTCGGGGTCTGGCACGTCGAGACCGCCTTTCACCACTTTGACCGTGACGACTCCGACCGGTAGCGACGCCTTGACCTTCTCGATGTCGACTTTCTCCGGCTTCTGCACGCCGATGGTGACGTCGACCATCAACTTCGATTTGTCGACGTTCAGGGAGCGAACGAAGGCGAGTGAGCTGTGGTGCAGGGCGTCTTGTACCGCGCGCAATGCGGCCTTGGTGTAGTCGGAGCCGTGCAGGTCGTTGCCGGTGCCGAGCTCGAGGACGACGCGTTTCATGGGCATGGGGTGATCCTCCGAGCTCAGACGTCGAGCGAGACGACGGCGCAGGCGTTGGCAATCAATGTGGAGTCCGTATCGCCATCATTGCGAATTTCCAGACCGCCTTCGACGACCTCGACGGTGCCGCGTCCGTAGGGCAGCACGGCGAGCACCGCCGCTTTGTCGACCGTCTCGGGCCGGGGCACGCCGATGTGCACGACGATGTTCATGGCCTCGAGGGGCTTGCCCAGCGCCGTCGCGATGGACAAAGAGTTGTGCCACAGCGCATCGCGCACCGCGCGCGCCGCCGCTTTCGTGGAGTCGGAACCGCGAATGTCGGTCCCCATACCGATTTCCAAAACCATGCGTTTGAGCGGCATCGTGTCCTCGTTGTGAGACTGAGTGTGGAATGGTGAGGGCGGAGGATAGCAGAGGTCGGGGAGGGAGTCTGGCGAGCGAAGCCCGGCTGCGTCGGAGTCGCAAGGAAGATGATCCTGGGTCGGATCACTTGGCGGCCTGATCCCGCGCAACCTTGGCCAGCCAGTCGCGATAGGCTTCCGCGTCACCGAAATCGAGAAACTCGCGATATTGCTCGTGCGCCCCGATGACTCGGCGCGCGTGTTTGATCGGACACCAGTGCTGCTCGGTCCGCGCCGCGACTTCTCTCGCGAAGGCAATCGCCCCGTTGGCATAAGAGCAGTACGCGCAATTCACTTTTTCCAACGCGTTGAGATAGGACAGATGATAGCGATCGAAGACGAGGTAATCCCGCCGCCGGGCGCGCGCGATACCATAGGCGCGAAAGCAGATCGCCTGGTAGAGCATCACCGACAGATCGAGGAGAGCGATCGGCACGATAAGCCCGTAAATCAACGGCGCGGTCAGCGCGACGAGCGGGCGGGCGTTCAGGACGTAAACGGCGAGAGCGACTTTCAGGTCTTTGTGACGCCGCCGGACCTCGTCCTCGAAAGCAATCTTGCCGCGTTCGAGCCCGAAGCGCAGCTCAGCCCGGCGTTTGGCGACCTCGACCTCGATCTCCGATTCCAGCGCCCGAATTGTCTGCATCAGCGTCGCGACGTGCTCGTTCATGGGCAAATACTCCCTCTCGACCATCCGGCGACGATGCCGAGTGGACGTGTGACGGCGAGTGCAGTTGCACCGGTGTTAGCAGAGATTGGCACGGCGATGGGTGCACATCTGCCGGTGATCGGCGAGGGCACGTCAACGCAGATCGCGCGGCGCCAAGCTATGTCCAATCTTCAACACCCAACCCCGGAACACGGCCGAATTCGCCGACGTTGCCCGTCACGATGATCAAGTCGCGGCTGCGAGCGTGGGCTGCAATGAGCGTATCGATCGGGCCTATTGGAGTTTTTCGCAGTGCGGCTCGAATACGGCCGAAATCGGCGGCAGCGGCGGCATCGAAGTCCAATACGGACTGAAGCTGCGCCACGAAGAGTTCGATCTCAAGCAGATTGTCGGCGATGCGGCTCGAGTTTTCCGCGCCAAAATGCAACTCGGCCAGCGTGATGCTCGACATGCACAACTGCTCGGCATGCCGGTTGAATCGACCAACTAAGGTGGACGTGGCGTCGGCCCGCATGACACGAATACAGGTATCGGTGTCGAGCATATACCGCAGCATCAGAGCGGCTCGCGATCCTCGAAAGTCCCCTGATCGCGCTCGGTCAGGAAGTCATCGGAAAGCCGCGAAGTTCGGGCGAAAAACGTGTCCCACCGGTGACCGACCGGGCTGATGACGCGGCTGTTGCCGACCTTGATGATTTCGACCTCGTGCACCCCCTCGGGGAACGCAACGTCCTTTGGAAGCCGGACGGCCTGTGTCTGATTGCTCTTGAAGAGCGTTGTCGTCGTAGCCATTGGCGCACCTCGTATATACTTATTACATATACCAGAATATATAACCGACGTCAACCGGATCGCGCGGCCGGTTTGGTTGCGCTTCAGACCACGGCTCCGAAAAGCTTGCCGATGCCGGCCGTCAAGAGCATGGCCAAGCTCCATTTCGATGTGCCGCCTGCCCGACTGTCATGGGCCGTCCCTGAGCTGAACACCGACAGGAAACGTGAGCTGCCACGTCAATCCCTGTGGCGCGAATTGCAGATCGACATCGCCATCGACCGACTGCGCGACCATACGCTCGATGACGATCTGGCCGAACCCTTTTCGGCTCGGCGCCGAGACCACTGGGCCTCCCTCTTCGATCCATTTCAGACAGACCCGTCGCGCGCCATCGGCGGTCTCGACGACGCCCCAGGATACACTCACCTTGCCCGTCGGCGCCGCCAGCGCGCCATACTTCACCGCATTGGTCGCCAGTGCCGAAACGCCCGTTGCTGGGCCCGATCGAGGCCACCG
>JANOHP010000159.1:0-1831 GCA_031406575.1 Hyphomicrobiales bacterium | reverse complement strand
CCAAAAAGCCGTTCGCCGGACCCGAACAGGTGCTGCGCTATCTCGCACGTTACACGCACCGCATTGCCATCTCGAACCGCCGCCTCGTCACATCAGACGACACGAGCGTCGGCTTCACCTGGAAGGACTATCGCGATGACGGCAAACAGAAGTGCATGACACTCGATGCGCACGAGTTCATCCGCCGCTTTCTGCTTCACGTTCTGCCCGACTGCTTCCAGCGCATCCGCCATTACGGCTTCCTGGCCAACGGCCATCGCAAGGCGAAGCTCGCGCTGATCCGGCGACGGCTCGTCTTGCCGGAGGCGAGTGACCAGAACGTCGCTCCATCGGAGCCGGTGGTGACTGACGCGCCCGACGAACCAACACTCACGGCTCCTGACACCACGCAGCCGTGCCCCTGTTGTGGCGGGCGCATGCGCATCACCGAAGTCCTCGCCGGCCCGCGACGACGCAGCCTGAGGTTCGACAGCTCATGACAAGACAAGCGAGACCGTCCGGCCTGTGCGTCGCCTCAGCGCGGCAACGGCGTCGCTCGCTCTGTCATCGGCCGCACAGTCACGGACCTAGCATCGCGAGCCACGTACGGACTGCCGCGACGACCAAACGCGCCGGTGCCGACACACCCTCGTGGTTCCCGATGCATCCGATCGCAACGCCTCGATCCGGGCCAGCGGACCGATCGCCATAACCGCACCACCTGTGCCCCGCGGTTCAGTTCAATCAGGTTTCTGCGAGGCCGCCGATGGAGCGTGTGGCGCGCCTGTCCACGGCGGCCTCGCAGAAACCTCCAGATTACCTCCAGATTCTGTCTATGGCAGCCGAATCAGGGGGCGCTGCCATGTGGACCAAGCAACAACGCGAGACGCACGAGCCGCGCTGCGGCCGGTACCCGAGTGACTGCACCGACGCCGAGTGGGCGATCATCGAGCCGATCATCCCGGCGGCGAGCCGCGGCGGGCGCAGCCGCGAAACCGATATGCGCGAGGTTTTCAACGCTATTCGTTATATCGACCGCACGGGCTGTCAGTGGCGGCAGTTGCCGAAGGATTTTCCGCCGCATACGACGGTCTACCGCTATTTCTGGGACTGGTCGCGCTACGGCGTCATCGATCGTATTCACCAGGCGCTGGTCGAAAAATGTCGTGAAGCCTGTGGCCGCGAGGCCGATCCGACAGCGGCGATCATCGACACACAGGTTGCCAAAGCGACCGAAAAAGGGGGGCCTGCATCGATCCAGTCGGCTACGATGCAGGCAAGAAAACCAAGGGCATCAAGCGCAATGCGATCGTCGACACCGAAGGTCACCTCCTCTCGATCGAGGTGATCCCGGCAAACATACAAGATCGCGATTGCGCGGCCGGTTTGATCGAAAAGACGCTGCAGAAATTTCCTCGGCTCGTCAGGATTTTTGCCGATGGCGGCTACGCCGGGCCAAAGCTCGCCGGCGCGATCGCCGGGCTCCCCGTTGCTCTCGAGATCGTCAAGCGGACCGACAAGGACGGTGGCTTCAAAGTCATCCGGCGTCGCTGGGTCATCGAGCGTACGTTTTCTTGCCTTCGACGAAACCGGCGGCTCACGGCCCACTACGAGGCCCTCGCCATCACCGCCGTCGGCTACGTCAAGCTCGCGATGATCTCCCTCATGCTCAAGCGGCTGACACAGGTCCACCCTTGATCTATCGTGCGAACTTCCGATTCAGGTTCTTAGACTTTAGTCTAACCGCGACTCGACCATTGGTCCGTTTAGCAATGGTACGGAACGTGTAATTATTGATCGAACCAGCACGGGTGCGAATGCATCGCACAGCAGGTCGGAAATTTATTGCAGA
>JANOHP010000095.1:0-31082 GCA_031406575.1 Hyphomicrobiales bacterium | reverse complement strand
GAAATATGACAACCCAAGCAGAACACCCCAAGCCGGTTTCCCCCCGTTCAGCCTCGCGGCTTGCGGCCGTGCAGGCGCTCTACCAGATGGATCTGGCCCAGACCGATCTCATCGACGTGATCGCCGAGTTCAATGCCATGCGTTTTGGAAGCCGCGGCGAAGTTCCCAGCGTCCAGGGAGCGGATCGTTCGTTCTTTGCGGACATCCTGAAGGGCGTGGTTCGGCGCCAACGCGAGATCGACCCGCTGATCGACCAGCAGTTGGCTGAAGGGTGGCGGCTGACGCGCATCGATTCCATTCTCCGCGCCACGCTCAGGGCGGGCGCGCTCGAATTGATTGAACGAACCGATGTTCCGGCCCGGGTCGTCATCACCGAATACGTCAACGTCGCCCATGCGTTCCTCGAAGGCGACGATCCGCGCGTCGTCAATGGCGTTCTGGACAAGCTTGCCCGCAAGCTGAGACCCGCCGAGTTCGACGCGGTAAAGTAACCGCGGCGCCGCAATAGCGTCTGCCGAGCCACGGCCCGCGAACGCTCGCACCCGCGTGCAACCGGTGGTATCAACGCGAGGGCTCCTTGAGAATCAGGTTCGATGGAGCCGATTCCGCCTCCCGACGAGGTCTGCATGCGCGCGTGGCTTATGTCCAACATCGCAAAACCTGCCGGCCGCACGTTCAGATCGAGGGCGTGGGCGGCGGGCCTTGCGATGCTGGTCGGTTCCACGGGACTGGTGCATGCCGCGGGCGAGACGGGGGTGCAGCGAGCGCGCGAAGCAGCCGCGGCACTCCAGAAGAACCAGGCCACTCGAGCGGTGCAGCTTTATACCGAAGCGCTGGCGGACACCGGACTGCCGAACGATCGCCGGGCCGCGATCCATAATGATCGTGGCGTCGCCCATGCGCGCCTCAATCAGACCCGCGCGGCCATCGATGATTTCAATCGCGCCGTGCAATTGTTTCCCGAAAGTGCATCGGCCTACAACAACCGTGGCAACGTGCTGTTGGCGGCCGGCCTGACGCCGGAGGCAGTGAAGGACTTCGATCGGGCCATCATTCTGGCGCCCGGCTATGCGGCCGCCTATTCCAATCGCGCGACGGCCCTTTCGCAGGTCGGCGAAAATGATGCAGCCATTCGCGATTACGCCCAGGCCAGCCGGTTGTCCCCGCAAAATCCGGCGCCGCTCGCCGGTCGTGGCCGCTTGCTTCTCGTCCAGAAACGCCCGCACGCGGCCCTGCGAGACCTCAACCGTGCCTTGGTGTCGGACAGCCGGTTCGGGCCCGGCTTTCGTATTCGGGCGGATATCAAAACGGCCCTCGAGCGCTACGACGAGGCGATCGAGGATTTCAACCGCGCCGTCACCTTCGATCCGACCAGTTTGGAGATTTACATCCTGCGCGGTCACGCCTACCTCGCCGCCAAAAACACGTCGGCTGCGATGAAGGATTTCGCGCGGGCGGCGGAAATCGACGCCAAATCGGCCAACGCCTGGGCCGGACTGGGCTTGGCAAAGCTTTACGCCGAGACACTCGACGATGCGTCGAGTGATCTGGGGCGGGCGCTCGATCTCGATCAGCGTTCGGCGGCGACCTATGCCTATCGTGCCATGGTCTACAAACGCATGGGGCAGCCCGAGTTGGGCCTGCGCGATCTCGAACGGGCGCAAAAGCTCGATTCGGCCACCGCCGAAGTGGGTTGGGCGCGTGGTGAACTGGCGGAGGCGGCGGGCCGCACGGAAGATGCCATTGTCGATTTCCGCAAAGCTCTGGCGCTCAAACCGAGCCTGCATTTGGTTGCGGCCAGCCTCGATCGGTTCGGTGTTCCCCGTGCCGACGAGGTGGAAGTGCGAGAACTCGCGTTGGATGGATGGCGCGTCTTCGTGCGCCAGGGTCGCTTCGTCGGTCTGCATCCCGACCTCGGCCCCAAGTTTGCCGTTTCCTTGGAAACGATCGGCGACAGTCAGCCCAAATTGTTGAATTGGGAGGTCAAAGCGGGACCCTACAGCGGCTTGGGCGTACTCACCTATCACGCCGGACAGCAGGAGGGGGCGGCAGGTCCGGAAGATGTCGTGCAGGCAGCCGTCATCGATATTCCCGCCCGCAAGTTGATTGCGCTGGAAACCGTGCGCGAGGGTGCGCGCACCGCCACGTGGACTTGGGACGAAACAAAACTGAGCGTCACAGGGTTCGACGGTCACCTTGAGGATTATACGCTCAAAGCACAGACCGTGGCTCAACAACCAGCGCCGCGCCGCCCCGCGGGGCCCGATGGCTTCGGCAAACCCGGCGGTCCGCCCGGATGGGCGCCGTGGGCTCAGATGGACGGCGGCTGGCAAGAACAACGGCGCAAACCTTCGCAGCCGTCCAAATCGCTCTTCGATATGCTGTTCAAATAGGCATTTCTCGTCGGCGGCGCCCGGTCTTCCGTCTCGCGAACCTCTGCGACGAGGGCCATACTTTCAATGCGGGCAGCTCGCCGGATATGCGAAAACGTGTGGCCGTTACAAGTTCGTCCAAACCTGCTAGGCAGTGCTGCCATACGGACTTTGGGGACGGGTCAAAATGCTGCAGATGAGATTTCTGCTGACTGCTGTGTTGCCTGTAGCGGTGCTGACGGCCGCGCTGGCGCTCGCGGGCTGCAATCAACCCACGGCCAATGCCGATGCGAAAAAATCGGGCGGCCCGCCGGCGGGTGGCCAGCCAACGCCTGCAGTTACGGTCAGTCAGCCGCGGATGCAGAATCTCGTCGAGTGGGACGAATACACGGGCCGGCTCGACGCGGTCGAATCCGTGGACATTCGAGCGCGCGTTTCGGGCTATCTCACCGAGGTTGCGTTCAAGGATGGCCAGAACGTCAAGAAAGGCGATTTGCTCTTCGTCATCGACTCGCGCCCCTTCGAGCGGGCGCTGGATCAGGCGAAAGCGGAGTTGGCCCAGGCCCAGACCAAAAGTGAAAACGCGAACCTGGACGTGGAGCGGGGCCGCCCGCTGATGGAACGCAAGATCCTGTCGGAGAAGAATTACGACGATCGCGCCAATCTGCTGCGCGATGCGCAGGCGTCGATCAAGGTCGCCGAAGCCAAGATGGCGACAGCTCAGCTCGAACTCGATTTCACGCGCATCAGCGCGCCGATCGACGGCCGCATTGGCCGCTCACAGGTGACGGCGGGGAATTGGGTGGCTGCGGGAAGTGCCGCCAATTCGACCGTACTGACGTCGATCGTCAAGCAGGACCCCGTGCACGTTTACTTCGATGTCAGCGAGAACAATTTCCTCAAATACAAGCGCCTCACGCAACGCGGAGAAAGCGGCGGCGCGGCGGAACCCGGTGGCGTCATAGAACTCGCGTTGCCCGACGAAACCGGCTTCCCCTACAAAGGCAAACTCGATTTTCTCGACAATCGGCTCGATCCGGGAACCGCCACGGTGCGCGCGCGTGCCCTGGTCGAGAACGACAAGCTGTTGTTTTCTCCGGGCATGTTCGCGCGGGTTCGCATTCCTGGCTCGGCTCGATACGACGCGCTTCTGTTACCGGATGCCGCCATCGGGACCGATCAAACGAGCAAATTCGTCCTCGTCGTCGAAGACGACGGCACCGTCCGAAAGAAGCCCGTCAAGCTCGGCCCCCTGTATTCCAACTTGCGCGTCGTACGCGAGGGCATCGGTGCGCAGGATTGGGTCGTGACGAAAGGCGTGCAGCGGGCGCGGCCAGGCCAGAAAGTGTCGGCCGAGCGCGAGCCGCTCGCTGCAACCTCGCCACAGGGTGCTCCGGCCCAAACCATGCGCAATTGAGGGCGAAACCGAATGCGCCTTTCGCGTTTCTTCATTGACCGGCCGATCTTCGCCGCGGTCGCTTCGCTGTTCGTCACGATTGTCGGGGCGATTGCCTATTTCGGGCTCGGCGTCACTCAGTTTCCGAAAATCACGCCACCGACGATCACCGTCAATGCCTCTTATCCCGGCGCCAGCGCTGAAACCGTCTCCGATACCGTCGCTTCGGTCATCGAGCAGGAGGTGAACGGCGTCGACGGAATGCTCTACATGTATTCGCAGTCGACGGCCGACGGCGCGATGAGCCTGACCGTCACATTCGACATCGGCTACGACATCGACAAGGCACAAGTGCTGATCCAGAACCGCGTTGCTGCGGCCGATCCGCGACTGCCCGAGGAAGTGCGCCGCAACGGTGTCACGGTGCGCAAGAACTCGCCCGACCTGTTGATCGTCGTGCACATGGTGTCACCCGATCGCACGTACGATCAGGTTTATATCTCGAATTATGCGCTGCTCAACGTGCGCGACGTGCTCGCGCGCGTGCCCGGCGTCGGCTCGGTGTTCATGTTCGGGGCGCGCGAGTATGCCATGCGCATCTGGCTCGATCCGGAACGGATCGCCGCCTTGCGTCTGTCTGCCGAGGAGGTGATTGCGGCGCTGCGTCAACAGAATGTGCAAGTGGCGAGCGGCTCTGTCGGGGTTCCGCCAATGCCGAATGCGGGCGCCTTTCAACAGTCTCTGCAGGTGAAGGGGCGGCTGAAGGAGCCGGCCGAGTTCGACGAGATCATCATCAAGAGCACGGCCGACGGCCGCACAGTGCGCCTCAAGGACGTGGCACGCACGGAGCTGGGTGCGCTGTCGTACAGTTCTCACGGCTATCAAGACCGCCACCCGGCGACCGTCATGGGTCTCTTCCAGGCTCCGGGAAGCGATGCGTTGAAGGCTGCATCTGCCGTCAAGCAAGCCATGGCAGAAATTTCGAAGGCGTTTCCCGCGGGCCTCGAGTATCGCATCGTCTACAATCCGACCGAGTTCATCGAAGTCTCGATCCGCGAGCTCTACAAGACGATCGCGGAAGCCGTGGCCCTCGTCGTGCTCGTGGTGATGATTTTCCTGCAGACGTGGCGCGCGACGATCATTCCCGTCGTCGCCGTGCCGATTTCGCTGATCGGCACGTGCGCCATGATGTTGGCGCTGGGCTACTCGATCAATACGCTGACCTTGTTCGGGCTGGTGCTTGCCGTCGGCATCGTGGTCGACGACGCCATCGTCGTGGTGGAGAATATCGAACGGCGGTTGCGCAATGGCGAGTCACCGCTCGAAGCGGCGCGCAGTTCCATGGACGAGGTGGGAACGGCCCTGATTGCCATCGCGCTCGTGCTGTCGGCCGTGTTTATTCCGACGGCCTTCATCGGTGGCATCACGGGTGCATTCTACCGACAGTTTGCCGTGACGATTGCCACGGCGACGATCATATCGGCCTTCGTGTCACTGACGTTGTCGCCGGCCCTGGCAGCCTTGTTGTTTCGTCCACACAGCGACGCCCATCATAACCAGCCTCGCTCAGTGCGGACGGTGTTGATGGCTCCGGTGTATGCGTTTTTCCGAGGGTTCAACCGGCTATTTGACAAACTCGCCGATGGCTATGCGGCGTCGGTGCGATGGCTTGCGGGGGCTTCCAGCGTTGTCCTCGTCGTGTTCGCGGGCCTTATCGGCTTGACGCTTTGGATCGTGTCGACGACGCCAACCGGGTTCATTCCCGCAACCGACCGCGGCATCGCCATCGTCTCCCTGTCGCTGCCGCCGGGTGCCTCGATCGATCGCACCCACGAGGTCATGAAGCGAGCCAACGAGATCGTCCTCGCCACCCCCGGTTTCAAGCACACATCGGGATATGCAGGCCTGTCGGGGGCAACCTTCACCAACGCATCCAATGCCGCAGCAATCTTCAGCGTTCTCGACCCACACGACGTGCGCGAAGCGAAGGGATTGACGCTCAACGGCATGGTGGCGGACCTGCGCCGCCGTTTGTCCGTGATCCAGGAGGCGAACGCCATCGTCATCGTGCCGCCGGTCGTGCGCGGAATGGGCAACGCCGCTGGCTTCTCCATGCGCCTGCAGGACAAGGCCGGCATCGGTGCAGCCGAACTGTCGACCGTCGCCCAGAACATCATTCGGGAGGCCAATTCGACGCCCGGCATCCAGAATACGTTCACCACGTTTCAGGCGGCGACGCCGCAGATTTTCATCGATGTCGATCGCGACAAGGCGCAGATGTTGCGTGTGCCGGTGGGCAATATATTCGAGGCCCTGCGCATCTACATGGGCTCGGCCTACGTCAACGACTTCAACATGCTCGGCCGTACGTGGCGTGTGACCGCGCAGTCCGACGGCGAATTTCGTCTCGATGCCGACAACGTCAACCGCATTCGGGTGCGCAACGCCGACGGGGATATGGTTCCGCTCGGGAGTCTCGTGCGATTCCGGGAAATTATCGGGCCCGAGCGCGTGCCGCGATACAATCTCTTTCCGACGGTCGAGATTCAGGGCGCTGCGGCTCCAGGTATCTCGTCGGGGCAGGTGCTCGAGATCATGACACAGGTCGCGGCGCGGACTCTGCCCGAGAACGTCGGCTTCGAGTGGACGGACCTCTCCTTTCAGGAGAAAAAAGCCGGCCGCACCGGCTACTACATTTTTGCACTGTCGGTGCTGTTCGTGTTCCTGGCACTTGCCGCCCAGTATGAAAGCTGGTCGTTGCCGCTGGCCATCATCCTGATTGTGCCCATGTGCTTGCTGTCGGCGACAGCCGGTGTGCGCTTCCACGGCCAGGACATCAATATCCTGACGCAGATCGCGTTCGTAGTGCTGATCGGGCTGGCGGCAAAAAATGCCATTCTGATTGTCGAATTCGCGCGTCAGCTCGAAGAAAAAGGGCACGATCTGGTGTCGGCAGCCGTCGAAGCATGCCGCCTGCGCTTGCGCCCCATCCTCATGACGTCGCTGGCGTTCACACTGGGCGTGCTGCCGCTCTATTGGGCCAAGGGGGCAGGCGCCGAGATGCGCCAGGCCCTGGGTATGGCCGTCTTCTGGGGCATGATCGGCGTCACGTTCTTTGGACTGATCTTCACGCCGGTGTTCTATGTCGTCATCCGACGGTTGACGCTGCGCAAGGCGACCGCCAGCGACGCGCTATCGACACCCATGACGGCACAACCAGCCGAGTGAACAGCACGCGCTACACGCCTTCGACCGTCTCGGCGACCAGATGGTCGACGACGGCCGCCAAGGCGTCCTGCGTCGATCGTCCAGCCGAAACAGCCCCGGCATAGACGGCAAGCTGGCGATCCGCGCTCGTGCCATGGCCAACGATCGTGCGCGCATGGCGAACCTCGGCCTCGCAGTCGAGCGCGGCCGCATCCTCCGCGACGAGAGCGAGAATTTCTTCGAGCAGATCGGCGTAGGGCACCAATTCGCCGCGACCGAAGTCGATCAGGCTGCCCTCGACGCCATAGCGCTGGGCGCGCCATCGATTCTCCTCGAGTAGGAAGACCGGGTAGGATCGCCATGTCTGGTTGGAGCGTCGAATGCGGTAGAGCATGCGGCACAGGCACACGTAGAGCGCGGCGATGGCGATGGCGTCGTCGATGCGCGTCGCCACGTCCGTGATCCGCATCTCGAGGGTCGGAAACCGGGCGGACGGCCGCAAGTCCCACCAGATCTTCGACGCGTCCTCCATGATGCCGGCCGCAATCAGAATGTCGATCGTGTGTCGATACTCGTCCCAGCCATTGAAACGGCCGGGCAGGCCCGTTCGCGGACTGCTGAGGCTGAGGGCCAGCCGAAAGCTTTTCAGCCCGGTATCTCGTCCCTGCCAGAACGGCGACGAGGTCGAGAGCATCAGCAGGTGGGGCATGAAATAGCGCACCTGGTTCATGATATCGATGCGCAACTCGGGATCTTCGATCGCCACGTGCACGTGCATGCCACTGATCACGAGACGTTGGCCGACGGCGGCGAGGTCGCGCCCGAGCGAGAGGTAGCGTTCTTTCGGCGTCGTCTCGACGCTTTCCCAACGTCCGAACGGGTGGGTGCCGGCGGCGATCGGGGCGAGCCCGAAGGTTTGCGCCCGTGCGGCGATGACGGAGCGCAAGTTTGTGAGTTCGGCGCGCGTATCGCGAAACGAACGGCTGACGGAGGTGCCAATCTCGACCTGCGAGCGCAAAAACTCGGGGCTCACACGCTCGCCCAGTTCAGTGGCGAGCGCTTCCATGAGGGCGGTTGGCGCGGGGGCCAAATCGCGCGAGGTGACGTCGACGAGGTGATATTCCTCTTCGATCCCGAACGTGAATGTCGGTTCCTCGACCATGGGGCCCTCCTTGGTTCCTTGCGGCGGGTCGATCGACCAAAGCGGCCGATGCGCAGCACACAACAGAACGTCTCGGCCCGTCGATCCGCCCCATCAGAACCAGAGATATTTCGACCCGCTGCGCACGCATTTTCCCGTGATCGTGTGTCGCCGCATGCCCTGGGGGCAACGTCGCACGTGGTCAGCGATCGTGGTCACGTCGAGACGGGGCGGCATCGCCGGTGTAGCGACGGCCTGCGGCGTGACGCCGAAGAGGACGCCACCGAAGAGGATCATCGCGGCGTGGCGAAAGGTCAGGGCTGACTTCCTTCTGGACTGGGACACCAGCACCGCAATGCGAACGAACCGACAGGGTGCGTAACGTCCCTGATCAAACCTCTTCTTCGCCTTCCGGCGTGCCCACGATGATCGAAACGTCGCTGCCCTCGTCCTCTTCCGGCTCGAGGAAGGTCTCCTCGTCGGCGCCCGCGATCGTCTCCTCGGCGGCCTCGACATCGGCCAGACCGTCCTCGGCCTCGGCTTCGGGCGCATCCGGGGCCACCGTCACGTATTCGGGCTTGCGACGACGGCCGCTGCCTTCGCCGGCATTGCCGCTGCCCAGGCTGGCGGCCGTCGGCAACACGTAAACGGTGCTGCAGACGGGGCACGCGATGGGGTCGTGTTGAAGGTCGTAAAATCGGGCGCCGCAGGCACTGTTTTGACAAGTGCGTTTGGTTCCGCGCGCGGCTTTTATGGCGGCCATGACGAGCCTCGCAAAGATGAATGGATCGGGGGTGCCTATTGCACGCCTGCCCAAGGCTGTCAAAAGCATTCGGCCGACGGGCGGCCCAGCTTCGAGCGGGATTGGCAGGCGTCCGACGGGCGCGATCGTCGTGGACATTGACAGGTTTCGTGTCGCAGATCATGACCAACCGATTGCATCCGGTCGAAGGGACCAACACCTGTGCACACCGCACCCACGACGCCACTCTCCGCCTCGCGTTCAGGTCCGCTCGTCGGTCGCATTCGGGTGCCGGGCGACAAATCGATCTCGCATCGATCGCTCATGTTGGGCGCGCTCGCGATCGGCACGACCCGTATCACAGGCCTCCTGGAGGCCGAGGACGTGGTGAACACCGCCAAAGCGGTGACGGCGCTGGGGGCGCCGGCCGTTCGCAGGGGCGCTGTCTGGGAAGTCCGGGGTCGCGGCGTCGGGGGACTCGTGGCGCCATCTGGCGATCTGGATTTCGGCAATTCGGGCACCGGCTCGCGGTTGATGATGGGTGTGATCGCCGGCAACGACATCACGGTGCGTATGATCGGGGATGCTTCCCTTTCCCGCCGCCCGATGCGACGCGTGCTGACGCCGCTTCGGCAGATGGGGCTGTCGGTCGAGGATGACCGCGAAACCTTGCCGTTGCGGCTGACGGGCACCTCGGGCCTGGTTCCGATCGAGTATCAGACCCCCGTGCCCTCGGCCCAGGTCAAATCGGCCATTCTGTTCGCGGGCTTGGCGGCAGCGGGAGAAACCACGGTGATCGAGCGCGAGGCGACGCGCGATCATACGGAGCGCATGTTTCGCTATTTCGGCGCCGACGTGCGCACGTCCATTCGCGACGGCATGACGGCAATCACCGTCGTCGGCCAATCGGAGCTCGTGGGCCGCGATGTGACCGTCCCCTCCGATCCCTCGTCGGCGGCGTTTCTGGCGGCAGCGGCGGCGATTATCCCCGGCTCGGAGGTCGTGATCGAAGGCGTGCTGATCAACCCGACACGGACCGGCTTCTATACGACGCTTCTCGAAATGGGGGCCGACGTGACCTTCCTCGACGAGCGGCAATCGGGAGGCGAGTCCATTGCCGATATTCGTGTCCACCATCGTCGTTTGCGGGGCGTGCATGTGCCGGCAGCGCGCGCGCCGAGCATGATCGACGAATATCCCATTCTCTCGGTCGTGGCTGCCTTTGCCGATGGCGAGACGCGCATGGATGGTCTTGCCGAGCTCAAGGTGAAGGAAAGCGACCGTTTGGCCGCCACGGCGGCGGGTCTTGTCGCCAACGGCATCCAGGCGAAAGTGGACGGCGACAGCCTGATCGTCGCTGGAAGCGCGTCGCCACGCGGCGGCGGTAGGGTCGTCACGCACATGGACCACCGCATTGCCATGGCATTTCTCATCCTCGGACTCGCCAGCGATCGGCCGGTGACGGTCGACGACGTCACTTTCGTGGCGACCAGCTTCCCTGAATTTCGCGGGCTCGTTGAAGGGCTTGGCGGAACATTTACGGAAAATTGACCATTTGGACGGGCATTTTGGAGCGGCTAATCGGGAATTCACCGAGCGAACGGCAAGATCAGACCGGTAAATAAGCCGGCCTGCCAGTTGCGCCACGGGGCGATCGGCACTATCTCTGGGGGGCGTTCCAACGGGTGTGGAGGCCGCTCCGCAGTCGAATCAACGGTCGGGAGGAAATGACGATGAGGTTGCACTCACGCTTGGCCTATCTTGCAGCCGCACTTGCAATCGCCGCCGGATCGTTCGTCTTGGCGGTCGAATCCGCCGATGCGCGAGCCGGTAGAGGCGGCAGCTCGGGTAGCCGAGGCAGCAATACGTACTCCGCCCCACCGTCGACGGCGACGTCTCCGGGCCAGGCTGCTCCGATCAACCGATCGATGACACAGCCCGG
Source organism: Hyphomicrobiales bacterium (assembly GCA_031406575.1). Classification (GTDB taxonomy): domain Bacteria; phylum Pseudomonadota; class Alphaproteobacteria; order Rhizobiales; family Hyphomicrobiaceae. The sequence continues at coordinate 20,282 of JANOHP010000095.1, read as the reverse complement.
ACAAACCGCGCCCAAGGCCGGTGCTGCAACGGCAGCGGGGGGCGCGGCCGCCGCGCAACCATCACGCTTCGGCGGCATGAAGGGTCTGCTGCTGGGTGGCCTCATTGGCGCCGGGCTGGCTTCGATGCTGGGAGCCGGAGCATTGGCAAACGTGCTGGGCTTCATCCTGCAAATGGCGTTGATCGCCGGTGCCGTGTTCCTGGTCGTCGCGTTCTTTCGTAGCCGTTCGGCCAACAAGCCGGCTTTGGCGACAGCAGATGCTGGAAGATCGGCAGCTCCGCCCAATCCGTCGCTGAACCAGAGGCTTGCTGCATCGTCGCTGGGTGGCGCTGCAGCGGCCGTGAACGTCTCACCTGAGGATTTCAGCGCGTTCGAGCGCCTGCTCGGTGAGATTCAGGGCGCCTACGGCCGCAACGATATCGATGCGCTGGGCCAACGGGTCACGCCGGAGATGCTGTCTTACTTCGCCCAGGAGCTCGACGAGGACGCCAAGAAGGGTCACATCAATCATCTGACGGATGTGAAGCTTCTGCAAGGCGATCTGGCCGAGGCATGGCGCGAGGGTACGCTCGAGTACGCGACAGTCGCCATGCGCTATTCGCTGATCGACGCCACGCTCGAGGCTAAAACGGGCCGACTGGTGTCGGGCAGCAAGGACGAGCCCGTGGAAGGAACCGAAATCTGGACGTTCGTGCGTCCAGCCAACGGTCGCTCCGACCAATGGGAACTGTCGGCTATTCAGCAGACCGAGTGACCACTTGACGCCATCGTGGAAAAAATCATATCGGCTCCGTCTTGTGACGGAGCCGAATTCGTCTGTGACGCATAAAATAGTGGTATTTCAGCGGCTTGACAGGTTATTTTTTTGCTTCCATCGGCCTCTTGAAAGTGCGGATTGTTCTCCCAAATTAAGGTCTGTGCACGCCTTCAACAGGGTGCACGATGACCCGCCGGGCCCATCATGGGCCGGCACTTTCAACCTCGCTTCTCGAAGGAGGACGACAATGAGACCATTTGATTTTGCCCCCCTCTACCGCTCGACCGTCGGTTTCGACCGTTTGGTCAACCTGCTCGATAACGTCGCTGGCGTCGAAGATGCCCCGAGCTATCCGCCCTACAATATCGAGCGCCTGGGCGATAACGAGTATCGCATCACCACGGCGGTTGCCGGGTTCACCGAAAGTGAGCTGCAACTCGAGGTGAAGGAGCAAACCCTCACCGTGAAGGGCGTGAAGGCTCCCGAGGACAAGGACCGCAAGTTCCTGCATCGCGGCATCGCCACGCGCGCGTTCGAGCGCCGGTTCCAGCTCGCCGACCATGTCGAAGTCAAAGGCGCCGATCTGAAAGACGGTTTCCTCGACATCGATTTGGTTCGAAACGTGCCTGAGCGGCTGAAACCACGCTCGGTTTCGATCGGTGGTGGATCTCCCAAACAGATCGAAGCAGCCTGACGCGGGCTTGCCGGCACGCGGCGTCCGAGAGGCGGGTGGCCCAAGCCACCCGCCTTTGGGTCCTGCACAGTTGTCTGTGGCGAAAGTGTTCGACGTGTTGCAGCACACTTGAAGCCGAGGTCTGCTTGCGTTAGGAGATTCGGTCTCCGTGCCGGATCGGTGTGCCGGAGCGCTTCCAGGATGAGCTTGGCATGAGCATTGATACTTCCGACGGCCACGAAGCCATGGACTACCGAGAGCATGTCCGGACCTATGACCGGTTCTTGAAGGGCACTGTCGTGTTGATGGCGACAGTTGCGATTATTCTGCTGGGTATGTTGATCTTCCTCGTGTGATCGGCGCAAGCCGGAACGTGCCGACAGGCGCGTGTTGGGTGGGTCTGTTCTGCGGAGATGCTGACGCGAGGCGTTGAGCCTCGATCTGAACTTTCTTGGAGCATTGACATCATGGTGACGGTCGCGGTCACACCCGAAGTTAAGGGAGAGCCGCGCGTTGCCGTCTCGCCTGAAACCGTCAAGAAGCTGACCGGGCTCGGCTGCATCGTCAAGATTGCGGCAGGCTCGGGACTTCTGTCGCGATTTTCAGACGATGCCTATCGGTCGGCGGGCGCACGCATTCTCGACACGGCGGCCAGTGCGGTGAACGGCGCGGATATCCTGCTGAAAGTGCAGCGGCCGACCCAGGACGAAGTGTCGGCCCTGAGTGCAGGCGGCATGGCGGTCGCCATCATGAGCCCGTTCGACGATCAGCCGGGCCTCGAGGCGCTGGCGGCGTCGGGTCGCGCGCTGTTTGCCATGGAATTCATGCCGCGCATCACGCGCGCCCAATCGATGGACGTCTTGTCGAGCCAGGCCAATCTGGCGGGTTACAAAGCCGTCGTTGATGCAGCGTCGTTGTTCGAACAGGCATTGCCGCTGATGATGACGGCAGCGGGCACGGTGCCTGCGGCGCGCGTGTTCGTCATGGGCGCTGGCGTGGCCGGCTTGCAGGCGATCGCAACGGCGCGCCGGATGGGTGCCATCGTCACCGCGACGGATGTGCGACCAGCCACCAAGGAACAAGTGGCCTCGCTCGGCGCCAAGTTCATTGCCGTGGAAGATGACGAGTTCAAGCAGGCGCAGACGGCGGCCGGTTATGCAAAGCCGATGTCGGAAGCCTATCAACTCAAGCAAGCCGAACTCATTGCGAACCATTTGAGGACGCAAGACATCGTCATCACGACGGCGCTCATTCCGGGGCGACCCGCGCCGCGGCTCGTCAGCCGCGAAATGGTGGACACGATGAAACCCGGTGCTGTCATCGTCGACATGGCGGCTGAGCGGGGTGGTAATTGCGAAGTTACCCAACCGGGAAAATTGATCGATCATCGCGGGGTGCGGGTCTATGGGCCGATCAATCTCGCCCGCAGCGTGCCGGTGAACGCATCCTCGCTGTACGCCAAAAACGTGCTCAATTTTTTGGAAACGATGTTCGATAAAAAGTCCAAAGCGCTCAGCGTCGATTGGAACGACGACATCGTCAAAGGCACGCTCATCGCCAAAGACGGCAAGTTGGTGCATCCCGACCTGCTCACGGGAGGGGCCTAGAATGATCCGCTTTTGGTTGGTGCTGATCGCTGCACTTCTGCCGACACCGGTGTTGGCGGCCGGCGGAGGTGTCATCAGTCCCTTTGTCTATCAGTTCATGGTTTTCGTCGTGGCCATCTTCGTCGGCTATTACGTGGTTTGGTCGGTGACGCCCTCCCTGCACACGCCGTTGATGAGCGTCACCAATGCGATTTCCTCCGTCATTGTCGTTGGCGCACTTCTCGCAACGGGTGTGCCGTTGATATCGACGGGGTCGTGGCTCGCCAAACTGTTCGGCTTTCTGGCGCTCGTCATGGCGGCCATCAACATCTTCGGCGGCTTCCTGGTCACGGAGCGCATGTTGGCGATGTACAAGAAAAAAGAACCCAGAAAATAAGCGTGCAAATGTGAGATGGCGAAACATGAGGTCGTGGTGAGCGACGAGCCCGCTTCCCCAATTGCGCGACCTCACGAATTCCGGAGCATCCGTCTCGATGAACGCCAACGTCGTCGCTCTCCTTTACCTCGCCTCGGGTGTGCTCTTCATCCTCGCTTTGCGTGGCTTGTCGCACCCCGAAACATCGCGAACGGGTAACATCTTCGGCATCGTCGGCATGGTCGTGGCCATCGTCACGACACTGGCTCTCGTGGGGCAGATCGACGACGTGCTGACGTGGGCGCTGATTGCGGGCGGGTTGGGTCTCGGCGGTATCATCGGCAGCGTCACGGCGCAGCGCATTTCGATGACGTCGATGCCCGAGTTGGTTGCGGCCTTCCACAGCCTCGTCGGCTTGGCCGCTGTGTTCGTCGCGGCAGGGGCGTTGTTTGCGCCCGAGGCCTTCGACATCGGTCGGCCCGGCGCGATTGCTGCGATCAGTCTCGTCGAAATGTCGGTGGGTGCCGCGATCGGCGCCATCACGTTCACGGGCAGCGTCATTGCGTTCGGCAAGCTATCGGGCCGTCTGTCGGGAAAGCCGATCATTTTGCCGTCGCGCCACGCCATCAACGGAGCATTGGCGGCGGCAATCGTCGTCTTGATATATCTCTTCTGCGTATCGGGCGGCGATGTTCGCCTGTTCTGGGCGATCACGTTTGCCGCACTGCTGTTTGGTGTGCTGATCATCATCCCGATCGGCGGCGCGGACATGCCGGTCGTGGTCTCGATGCTCAACTCCTACTCGGGTTGGGCGGCGGCCGGCATCGGCTTCACGATCGGCAACGTGGCCCTGATCATCACCGGCGCGCTGGTGGGATCTTCGGGTGCGATCCTCTCCTACATCATGTGCAAGGGCATGAATCGCGCGTTTCTGTCGGTCATCGCAGGTGGGTTCGGCGGGGAGACGGCGGCCGCTGTAGGTGGCGACGGGGAACAGAAGCCCGTCAAGCTCGGCTCGGCGGAGGATGCCGCGTTCCTTCTGAAAAACGCGAGCAAGGTCATCATCGTGCCAGGGTACGGTATGGCGGTCGCACAGGCGCAGCATGCGCTGCGCGAAATGGCGGACAATCTCAAGAAGGCGGGCGTGGAGGTTCGCTACGCCATTCATCCGGTGGCGGGCCGCATGCCAGGCCACATGAACGTGCTCCTGGCAGAAGCCAATGTGCCCTACGACGAGGTGTTCGAACTCGAGCATATCAATTCCGAGTTCTCCCAGACGGACGCCGTCTACGTCATCGGCGCCAACGACGTCGTCAATCCGTCGGCGGAAGACGATCCCTCCTCACCCATTTACGGCATGCCCGTGCTTCAAGTCTGGAAGGCGGGCACCGTGCTCTTCAACAAGCGCAGCTTGGCCTCGGGTTATGCGGGCATCGACAATCCGGTGTTTTATCGCGACAACACCGTGATGGTTCTGGGCGATGCCAAGAAGATGACGGAAGAGATCGCCAAGTCCGTCGCGCAATGACGGCGGCGCACTGCGCGCACGGTTGCCTCCGGCCTGGACCCAGCTAAACTCGCCGGCATCCGACGGATGCCGAGGAGACTGCGGTCATGACCGAGCGAGCCAACCAGCGCATCGCCTATTTCAACGGAACGTACGTGCCCGAAGCCGACGTTCGCGTGCCTTATCGGGACCGCAGCTTCATCTACGGCGATGGCTGTTTCGACATGACGCGCACGTTTGCGGGAAAACCCTTCCGCGTCGAAGACCACATCGATCGGTTCTATCGTTCTCTGGCCTATCTGCGCATCGATATCGGACTGACGGCCAAGCAGATGATCGACATCACGCACGAAGTCGTGCGCCGCAACGCGCATCTCCTCGGCGAGGGTCAGGACTGGTGGGTGGGCCAGCGCGTCTCGCGCGGCGTCAAAGCTGTCGGTGACGAGGGCTGGGACCACACCGGCCCCAATGTGATCGTCGATTGCCAGCCGCTGCCGTTCCAAGCGCGCGCCGCTCACTACCGAGATGGGATCCGGGTCATCATTCCGTCGGTGCGGCGCACGCCGCCGTCGTCGCTGTCACCGCGCGTAAAAACCCACAACTACCTCAACATGATCGTTGCCGACCAAGAAGTCCGCGACCGTGATCCCGAAGCCTGGGCCGTGCTGCTCGATGAGAACGGCAATCTGTGCGAGGGCATGGGGTCGAACATTTTCATCGTCAAAGACGGTCGGATCTCGACACCGCAAGGCCGTTACGTGCTGGAGGGCGTTTCGCGCCAGACGGTCATCGAACTCGCCAAGTCGCAAGGCTACGAGGTCATCGAACGCGACATCGATCTGTACGATGCCTATACGGCCGACGAGGTTTTCTTGACGTCGACCAGCCTATGCATATGCCCGGTGGCGAAAGTCAACGGCGCCGTCATCGGCGATGGCCGCGTGACTGGGCCCGTCGTCGCCAAACTGACCAAAGCGTATTCGGACGCGGTGGGGTGCGATATCCCCGCACAATACCTGCGCCATCTTGGCTGAGCTGATCACTCGCGCGCACTGCTCGCAAAAAACGCCCCCGAAACTCGAGGGCGTTTTCCTCCGCAGTGTCGACGTGTCGACGGTGCAGATTACTTCTTCACCGTGCCGCTGCCGGTCGTGCCCGTGCCGCTGCCCGTTGTGGCGCTGTCCATCACCATGCCGCCCTGGCAACCATTGAGAAACTCTGCGCTGGACAGCTGGCCATCACTGTTCGTATCGACCTGCGCGAACGAGGTCACGTAGGGCTGCGCCTGGGTTTGCGATACGTTCGCTGCGCCCGACGGATTGACTTTGGTCCAGAGCGATTCGCACTGAGCCTGCGTCATCTGCATTTTCGGCTGAGCGGTGGCGCCCGGTGTGGACGGCGTGCTCGGAGTCGTTTGAGCAAAAGCCGAACCCATACCCATGAGCAGAGCAAATCCGCTCGCAACGATCATATTTTTCATGGTCATCTCCAAACTGTTCAAGTCGTAAGCCGTGATCCCCTACGTTGGAAACGCGCCCCATCAGAATTCGTTGCAGCTGGCAAAATTATGTGGGCGAACAGCAGGAAAGCGCACACCCCCGGCACCATGCCGCATGGGCGCTTCCGGTTCGTCGCGACATACTCCCCAATCGAGTACGCCCTGTTCAACCAGCGGTAACGCTGCAGGATCGATTGAGTTCAATCGGGTAGGGAATTCGGGGGATGAGCGTCACGAAACGCTGGCTGGGTTTGGTTGTTGCCGCCTGCATGGGAACGCTCCTGGTGCTCGCTGCTGTGGTCGCAGGGGCCGGGGCCCGCAGCACGGCTCCCGAGTTCGGTGCGTTCGGCCCGCAAGGGCCGCGTATGCGCGAACAGTTATGGCTCTTGCCGAGCGCAGACCGCCACATTCCACTCCGCGCGACCGTGTTTCGCCCCGCCGATGATGCGCCGATGCCCAAAGGCGTGGTTGCTTCGTCCGGCCGCCGACCGCTGGTGGTGATCAACCACGGCACGTCGGAATGGACGCGCCATGCTGTCGCAATGCCGGTCTATTACTGGTTGTCGCGCTGGTTCGTCGATCGCGGTTATGTGGTCGTGTTGCCGCAGCGGCGCGGCCACGGCGCGACAGGCGGCGAGCTCGTCGAAGCCCGCGGCAATTGCGCCGATCCCGATCACTACACCTCCGGTCTAGTGGCGGCAGAAGATATCGCGGCGGCCATCGGTTTCATGAGCGAGCAACCGTTCATCGCGCCTTCGGAAACCATTGCCGTCGGCATCTCGAGTGGTGGCTGGGCGTCTCTGGCTCTGGCGTCACGCAGTGACGTGGGACTTCGGGCGGTCGTGAGTTTTGCAGGTGGGCGGGGCGCGCATGCCTTCGGTCGTCCGCATGCCATCTGCGCACCGTCGCGTCTGGTCGACGCGGCCGCGCGCTATGCGGCCTCTGCACGGGCGCCGTCGCTGTGGCTCTATGCCGAGAACGACTCCTACTTCGGTCCCGATATCGCGCGTGCGATGCACACATCATGGACGGATGCCGGAGGCGTCGCCGACCTCCACGTATTTCCGAAATATGGTACCGAGGGCCATGCCCTGGCTGACGACCAGAACGGTTGGTATCTGTGGGGCGGCGCGTTGCAGGCGTTCCTTGAGCGGGCCCCACAGCCCGAGCCCACGAAAGCGCCGATGAAAGCGGTCTCTGCCGGCTGGCGCTTGCCCTGGTGAGCATCCACACGCGCTGCGAGGTGGACCTCAGTCGAGCAGCACTGACTTGATCTCGGTCCAGCGCTCGCGGTCAGGGGCCACCAGAAGGCCACCCGTGTTGTCTCCGGGACGGTATGGCGTGCCGTCATGGCGCGCGTAGTGAAACCCCAACTCTGCCGCCATCGCCAATCCCGGCAGATGATCCCAGGGTTCGGATTTGTTGTAGAGCGAGAAGTGAATGTCACCCGCGATCAGCCTCGGGTATTCGATGCCGGCACAAATGGCGGGCTCGATCGATTGAAATCGATGCGCCTGAGCCGCGATATGGGCTGCTCGGCGCGGGTCCGTCCGTCGTCGCCCGATCGCGCCACGCATCTGGGCAATGTGGCTGGGCGCTGCCGGGGGGCTAAGACGAGACAGGCCCCCCTGCGTTGCGTGCCACACTCCCATGCCGCGACCCCCTGCGGTCAGTTCACCAGTCACAGGGGCGAGTATCCAACCCGCGACCAACTCGCGGCCCACGCACAGGCCGACCATGACGGCGAACTCAGGCGATCCGGCCGCAAACGAGCTGGTGCCGTCGATGGGATCGATGATCCACACGGCGCCGTCGCTCTGGAGCAGACCCAGTAGCTCGGGATTGGCGTGCACGGCTTCCTCACCGACCACGACGGAGCCCGGCAGAACATCCATCAACCGCCGCGACAGCTCGACTTCCACGGCGCGGTCGGCGACGGTGACGACGTCGTCCGGCCCCGCTTTTTCAACGATGTCCCCCTCGGCGAGATTGCGCCAGCGGGGTAGTGCCTCAGCCGCCGCAACCTCGCGCATGATGGCGCCGACTTGGTCGAGATCGGGGATCTTCATTGGCTCACGCCCCCTCTGCAGTGACGACGGTCGGCAGGAGTACAGACTTCAGCTCGCTCCACAGGTCGCGGTTGGGCGCGACCAGAATTCCGCCTTTCGCCTCGAGCGGTGCGAAAGGACGGCCGTCATGACGCGCGGCGTACCAGCCGCCGGCTTCCGCCAGCGTCAAACCGGGGAAATGGTCCCACGGCAGCGTCGAATAGTTGATCAGGAAATCGCTGTCGCCACGCAGGATTCGCGCATAGTTGTGGCCTGCGCAGGTGTGCGCTGTGTGTCCCTTGAACAGCCCGACCGCTCGTTCGGGATCGGAGACGCCGCGGTCGCGCAGCACGCGGGGATTGACGATGCCATGCAGTTCGCCCAGTCGGTGGCGCGTCGGTGCGCGCAGTGCCACCGGATCGCGGCCCGTCTGGGCGCGCACGACGCCACTGCCCACTTCGCCATAATAGAAATCGTCTTCGGCGGGGGCATAAATCCAACCAGCAACCCCTCTGCCGTGCTGCACCAGCGCGACCAGCACGTCGAACGTGGGTCGCCCCTCCGTGAAGGCCCGCGTGCCATCGATGGGGTCGAGCACCCAAACGGGATTGCCGCCGTTGAACCGTTCGAGAACGGTTGGGTCGGCAAAAACGGCTTCTTCTCCGATCACGACCGAGCCCGGCAGGAGCGCTCCCAAGCGTCGTTCGAGGAGCACCTCGGCGGCGCGGTCGGCGACGGTGACCAGATCGCCCGGCTTGCTTTTATGAGAGATGTCGCCCGAGGCCAGATTGCGCCAGCGCGGCAGGATTTCGAGCGCTGCCACCTCGCGAATGATGTCGGCAACCTTCTGGATGTCGACGGATGTCATGATTCGGGAGCCTTTCACTGCAGCACCACTCGACATGCCACGGACACGAGGCGGGCACAGGCCGAAAAATGGCCGCAGGTCGGGCAAATCTACTGGTGCGCATCAGGCTCGGCGGAAGCCAGACATGAAAACGGCCGGTGTGCAGCGCTGCACACCGGCCGAGGTCGTGGCGTTTCGGGCTGTCAGAGTCGCAAGTTGCGCGGCAGGTAGTCGTTGACGGAACTGCTCGCGCGATCGAGATAGCCCTGCATCATCGAGCGGCGACCCCAGCTATTGGATTTCCAAAGCGCGCCGAGCGCGAATGCCACGCCCGCGATCATCGCCGCGGTGACGATTGGATACTCGCGTGCGGTTTGGGTCACCATCGTTCCCGCCTCGCTGGCAGCTTCGAGGGCCTTTTCGCCCATTTCCATAGCCTGATTGGTCACGTTGTCCGTCATACCCCGAGTATTGGATGTCAACGTCATGTGCGCGCTCCCATTGAGATAGATGTTCGCATTGGTCATCGTCTCAACGCGGCGAAGCACGTCGCGTTCCTTGAAACTTTGCCCAATGCCGGGCTGCGGTTGGCTGGAAAGACCCAACAGCGTCATGAAAAGCGCGGCATGATCTCGCGTGCAAACATTTCGAGGGCATCGCGCGATCCCGTTGGGTCGACCAGCAGCACATAATCGACGCCGCCGGCCGCCAACCGTTCGAGGCGGGCCGTAATTTCATCAGGCGTCCCGAGCAAGGGGGCGTCCTCGCGCGCCAAGGCTGGATCGGCATCGGCGCCCAGGCTGCGGTAGCGTTCGGCGCCTTCGCCGCGCGCCAGATCACCGATATTGCGCAACACCTGCATGCGCACGGATTCTGCCTGCCGCCGCTCTTCCTCGGAGGTGACGATCTGCAATCCGCGGGCAACGGCGATTTGATGAGGCTTTCGGGTAAAGCCCAGTCGCTCCTGCTCGCTTCGGTAAATCGCCACCCTCTCGACGATGACGTCGATGGGAGCAATCTGGTCGAGCAGGAGATTATAACCATCGGCCGCGGCGCGCTTGATCGACTGGGGGCTTCCAGCCGCCATCCAAAACGGAGGGTAGGGCTGCTGCACGGGGCGCGGCTCGATCACCACGTCGTCGAATTGCCAAAACCGGCCCTGGTGCGAAAAGCGCCCCTCCGTCTGCCAAGCCCGCCGAAGGAAGTCGCGCGCCTCGTCGAAGCGCGCTGTGGCTTCGTCCGGTGGGATGGCGAAGCCGTGAAATTCTGACGCGCGATAGCCCTTGCCGATACCGAAATCGACCCGCCCGCCCGAAAGAAGATCAACGGTTGCCACCTGTTCGGCCAGCAGGGCTGGATTGTGCCAGGGCAGCACGACGACGGCGGTGCCCAGACGGATGCGCCGTGTCGTCCCCGCCAGATACGCGAGCAGATTGAGCGAGGCGGAGACTTGGCCGCGGCCAGTGAAATGGTGCTCGACGGCGAAAACGCTATGGAACCCCAGCCGCTCGGCCGCGTGCACGTAGTCGATCCAGGCCCGATACCCCAGGCTGTCGCCGGCGGGTCCGCCACCTTGCGACCGCGCACCACCGAAGAGGCCGAATTTCATCGAGGTCATTCCAGCTTGAAGCCCTTGCGGCGAACGAAAGCACCGAAGTCCGCGCGCTCGGAAGCCGCGTAATGGCGGGCTTTCTCCTCGCTCCAGCCGTAGTCGGCGCTCGTGCCGAAGCGGGCCACGTTGCGTTGCTGACGGTAGGGGAAGATGGCGTTGCGCCGCCGGTCGTAGGTTCTCACAATGTCGTCCGTGCAGTCGGCATAGCGGTCGCGATGGACGGTGGCCGACAGGGGCAAGCGTGCGCTGACGTTGGCGGGCACCGACGGCCATCCACAGCCCAAGCCGGCGACCGGGAACACATGATCGGGCAGCGCGAGCAGGCGGCTCACCTCTTCGGCGTGATTGCGAATGACGCTGATGGGGCAGCAGCCCACGCCCACGTGCTCGGCGGCGAGCGTAAAGGCCGACAGGGCGATGGCGGCATCGACGGTGGCATTGAAGAATGCATCGAGGTGGTCGTTGGCGAACGCGTGGCCGCGCCAATCGTGCACCTGCCGCTGGCGTCGACTGTTGCCCAGAAACACGAGCAAGTGCGGCGCGCCGGGGATCCACTCCTGGTCGACGAGCAGCTCGTTTAGGCGCGAGCGGATCGCTGCGTCTTCGACAATCAGGATGTCGCGTTGTTGCAGGTCGCTCTTGGTCGGTGAGGACAGCGCAAGGGCACACAGCGTGTCGAGGAGCGCCGGCGCCAGCGGTTCGGGCTTGAAGCGGCGCACGACGCCACGGCGCGCCAACGCCATCAACGGCGGGCAGGCCTCAGCCGTTGCATCTTCCGCCGTAAAGTCCCCGAAACGATGGGCGAGAACGTCGGTCAGAGTTTTCATCGGGGCTCCCCGTGTTCGCCAGTCTCGAGCGCCAGTTTGACCGCCAGCAGATCGCGCCAGGCTTGTCGCTTGGCCGCCGGTGTGCGCAGCAGGTAGGCTGGATGCAGCGTCGGCATGACGGGGACTTTCAAGGCGCCAGCGGTAATCTCGCCCCACTTGCCGCGCACGCGTAAAATGCCGTCGGTGGTGCCCAGAATGGCCTTCGCCGCCGGACTTCCCAAGGTCATGACGAAACGCGGGGCTACCAGCTCGATTTGGCGCGCCAGGAACGGTCGGCACGCTTCGACCTCGTCGAGCGTGGGCGGACGATTGCCGGGCGGTCGCCAGTAGACGACGTTGGTAATGTGCACGTCGGCTTCGGTCAGATCGATGGCGGCCAGCATGCGGTCGAGCAATTGACCGGCAGGACCCACGAAAGGTCGGCCTTCGAGATCCTCCTCGCGGCCCGGCGCCTCGCCGATGACCATGAGGCGCCCCTGGGGATTGCCTCGATAGAAGCACAGGTTTTTGGCGGTCGCTTTCAGCGCGCAGCCATCGAAGCTGCGCAGGGCGGCTTCGAGGTCAGCCAAAGTGCGCGCGCGACTTGCGGCATCGAGAGCGCTTCTGTTGGCCCCCGTTCCGGGTGCTGAAAGATTGTTGCGCAGCGATGGTGCCGACGGGGATGGTCCTGGTTCGACGGTCGCGCGAGAAGGCGATGCGGGTCGATCGGGGGTAGATGGCGAACGATTGATCGGGGCCTGAGCCATAGGCCGGGGGGCAGTCCGGGCCGTGGCGGCGGCAGCGGGGCGATCGGCGCTGGCATCCTCTGCCGCCGGACTGCTTGGCCATGCGAAGGCGTGGCCTGGACCGATATCGCCTCGCGCCGACCAGTCGACGGGCGCTTCATCCATAGCCGCATCGACGCCCGATTCTCGCCACCAGGCGAGAAGGGCCAGCAATTCGTCGTGTCGGGTCGCGTCGGACATCTGCGAAGCATAGTCGCGAGGCCGCGGAATGCCAGCGGCATTCGAGCGGCGGATCACCGCTTCACCCTTGACGCCCCCCGGTGGTCGACTTATCGAATCGATGAAAGTTCGGGCTGGGGAGGGCGACGCGATGGCTGAGACTGAGGCGGATTTGCCGGCACGCGAAGCGATGGAATTCGACGTGGTCGTGGTTGGCGCTGGACCCGCCGGGCTGGCAACGGCGATCCGCCTCAAACAACTCTCCGCCGAACAGGGCCACGAGCTGTCCGTGGTCGTCCTCGAAAAGGGCTCCGAAGTCGGGGCCCATATTCTGTCGGGCGCGGTGATCGATCCGGTCGGCCTGGACACCCTCATTCCCGACTGGAAGGCCAAGGGCGCGCCGCTCGAGACACAGGTGCGCGAGGACAGGTTCATTTATCTGGGACCCGCCGGCGAACTTCCGCTGCCCAATATCGCCATGCCACCGCTGATGAACAATCACGGCAACTATATCGGCAGCCTGGGCGATGTCGTGCGCTGGCTCGGCGAGCAGGCAGCGGAGCTGGGCGTCGAGATCTATCCGGGATTTGCCGCCGCCGAAGTGCTCTACGACGACAACAGCGCGGTCGTCGGCGTGGCGACGGGCGACATGGGCGTCGGTAAGGATGGCACGCCGACGGATCGCTTCACGCGCGGCGTCGAACTGCGCGGGCGCTATACGGTAATCGCGGAGGGCGCGCGCGGATCACTCGCCAAAATGCTGATCAACAAGTTCCGGCTCGATCGCAATTGCGAACCGCAGAAGTACGGGATTGGCCTCAAGGAGCTGTGGGAGGTGCGGCCTGATCGGCACAAGCCGGGCCTCGTGCAGCACACGCTGGGGTGGCCGCTCGATGATCGCACGGGCGGGGGATCGTTCCTCTATCACTACGGCGCCAATCTGGTGTCGGTGGGGTTCGTGGTGCATTTGAATTACGAGAACCCCTACCTCGCGCCGTTCGAAGAATTCCAGCGCTTCAAAACACATCCTGCCATTCGCGGCACCTTCGAAGGCGGCAAGCGCATCGCTTACGGCGCACGCGCCATTACCGAAGGCGGCTGGCAATCGATTCCCGAACTGGTCTTCCGCGGTGGTGTGCTGGTCGGGTGCTCGGCCGGGTTCGTGAACGTGCCCCGCATCAAGGGCAGCCACAATGCGATTTTGTCGGGCGTTCACGCGGCCGACTCGCTGTTCGCAGCGCTCGTGGCTGGCCGCGCGCACGATCGCCTGGACGACTACGAGGAGGTGCTGCGTTCGGGCCCGATTGCGCGGGATCTGAAGCCGGTGCGCAACGCCAAACCCATGCTCGCGCGCTTCGGAACGCGTTTCGGCACCCTGTTGTCGGGCATCGACATGTGGGCGAACACCATCATTCGGGGGATCGGATTTGGTATTACCTTGAAGCATCGCAAACCGGACTTCATCACCGGTAAAGCCAAAAACTTCCAACCGATCGAGTATCCCAGGCCCGATGGCGTGCTCACTTTCGATCGGCTGACGGATCTCTCTTTCTCGGCCACGAACCACGAAGAAGATCAGCCCGCGCACTTGAAACTGAAAGACCCAAAAATTCCGATTGCGGTCAACCTGCCGGATTTTTCCGAGCCGGCGCAGCGCTATTGCCCAGCCGGCGTCTACGAAGTCGTGAAAGAGGCCGACGGCTCCTCACGCTTCCAGATCAACGCGCAGAACTGCGTGCACTGTAAGACCTGCGATATCAAAGACCCCAGCCAGAACATCGTCTGGACAGTGCCGGAAGGCGGTGGCGGGCCGAATTATTCGGGAATGTGAAAAGGGAAGTGCGGGGGCGAGATGGTGAGATGGTGAGTCGTGAGTGGTCGTTAGCTGTCGGCTTCTTCACCACTGACCACTGACCACTCACCACTCACCCCCGCACTCACCTCTGACTATGCCGTTTCAATTTTTCGAGCTGCGTTGCCTGCGGTTCCTGAAACGACATCGTCCCACTGAATTGCCCGCGTGAATCCATCAGCAGCATCGATGCGGAATGGTTGATCGTGTAGCCGCCCGACGTCGGCACTTTTTCGTAGATGATCCGATAAGCCCGCGCGACGTCCGTGATTTCCTTGGGCGTGCCGGTCAAGCCGATGATGCGTTGGTCGAAGTTGGCAAGATATGTGCGCAGAAGCTCAGGCGTGTCGCGCTCGGGATCGACGGTGATGAAAACGATATTCAAGCGATCCGCGGCGGGCCCCAGATCGCGCAGGTGGTTCGACGCGTCCAGCAGCGTCGTGGGGCAGATGTCGGGGCAATTCGTGAACCCGAAGAAGACACCGTAGGGCTTGCCCTCGAGACGGATGCTGGGAAACCGCGTGCCGTCCTTGGCGGTCAACTCGAAGGGGCCGCCGAAAGAGGCCGCCAGCGGCATCTTGTCGAGCGACACATGACGCAGCGGATTGATCCCCGCCGACAGTAAACCCAGCATCACGAGCGCCACGGCAACGGCAACCCACAACGCTATTCTGAGACGCCTCATGGGACGCGCCGCTCGGTCATTGCGCCAGCCAGCATGACTTAGTGTTTGCCTCCGCTGCTGTGGCCCTTGTGGGGATCGGCGCCACCGCCGCTGCTTTTGGCGGGGGGTGTTCGCCCGCCGTCGCCGGGGACGCGGGTGCCGAAGGGCTCGACCTTGAATTCGATTTCGACAGTCCCGGCTTTCGCAAACACCAGTGTGCCTTTGACGGGTGCGCCCACGGTCGGCTGCTGTTTCAGATCAATCAACATCAAGTGCAGGCCACCGGGTCTCAGCGTGATGGTTTCGTTGGGCTTGATGACGAGACCGGTCTTCAGTTCCCGCATCCGCATCATGCCACCCTCGTGCGACATCTCGTGAATCTCGACGCGTCCGGCGATCGCGGCGCTGCCGCCAATCAGGGTATCGGGTTCTTTGCCGGTGTTGGTGATCGTCAGGTAGCCACCAGCGACCTGCGCGGAATTGGGCGGCGCCGGTACCCACGGCTGCTTTACCTTGAGGACACCGATGGTGAAATCCTGGGCGAACGCCGGAGTGATGGCAAATAGACACAGCAGGAAAGCCTTCAGGAGCAAGTTCATAGATCGGTTCCAGATTGAGGAGAGCGGTGTTCGCGCGACGAATAGCCCATTCTACAGGGGTCCGCCTGACACATTCATGTGTTCGACGCCAGCGCGATTTCCAAGTCGGTGATCAAATCCCCCGCGTCCTCCAGCCCAACGGAGAGCCGCAGCAGATCGGTCGGGCAGGGCGAACCCGCGCCCTCGACAGACGCGCGGTGCTCGATCAGGCTCTCGACGCCGCCAAGCGAGGTCGCCCGTTTCCAGACCTTGACGTTGGCCGCCGCTCGGATGGCGGCCGCCTCGCCACCCTTGACCCTCACTGAGAGCATCCCGCCGAAGCCACCGCGCATCTGGTTCGCGGCAATGGCGTGCGCTGGATGTGACGACAATCCCGGATAGAGCACCTCGGCAATGCGCGGCGCGTCGGCAAAATGGTGGGCAACCGCGAGCGCCGTGGCGCATTGATGGCGCACCCGGATGTGCAAGGTACGCATGCCGCGCAGCAGCAGGGCCGCCTCGAACGGCCCCAAAATCGCGCCGAGCATGGAGCGCACGCGGGCGGCGCGCTCATAGCCCGCATCCTTGCGCGCAAACACGAGGGCGCCTGCAACCACGTCGGAATGGCCGTTCAGGTATTTCGTTGCCGCGTGCATGGCGATATCGGCACCCAGCGTCAGCGGGAGCGACAGGACCGGGGTCGCCACCGTGCTGTCGACCGCCAGATGGGCGCCGGCCGCATGAGCGATCTGGGCAGCGCTGGCGATGTCCGTAATTCCCCACAGCGGATTGGCCGGCGTCTCGATCCACACCATGCGCGTCTTGCCGGGACGAACGGCGGCGGCAATGGCGTCGAGGCTCGTCGCATCGACGAATGTGGTTTCGATCCCGAAGCTCGGCGCGTCTTCCGCGAGCCATTTCTTGAGGCCCCAGTACATGACTTGGGGAGCAACGACGTGGGCGGGACGTTCCAGTGCCAGAAAGGCCGCCGTGGCAGCCGACATGCCGGAGGCGTAGACGAGGCAGGCCGCGCCTTGCTCGAGCTGGCACAACACGTCTTCGACCTGCCGCACACCGGGATTGTCGGGCCGGCCGTAAATATAGCCCCGCCGATATTCGTTGTCGGGATCGCGAATGTAGGTGGTCGTCAGATGGATCGGCGGCACGATAGCGCCGGTCAGCTCATCGTCATGGCCACCGGCCTGCGCTGCGATCGTCTCGGGAGACAAGGGATTGGCCATATCGTTCTTTCGAATGTTGATGTCGCTTTCTCGATGTTGAGATCGGCTTATGCGCCGCCGACCACGACAGCTTTGTCGAGTACCGCGTGGACCAACACGTTGCAGCCCGCCGTCGCCCATTCGGGTTTCATGTCCTCGGCCTCGTTGTGCGAGATGCCGTCGACGCAGGGCGTGAAGATCATCGCCGCAGGGCAGACACGCGCCATGAAAACGGCATCGTGGCCGGCACCCGACGTGATGTCGCGTGTGGGAACGCCCAGGCGGGCGGCGGCTCGGCGGACCGCTTCGATGCAGCCGGGATCAAACGGCAGGGGTGGATAATCCTGGACCATCTTCATGTCCCACGTCAGGCCCGTCCGTTGCGCGATCTCGGCGACGCCTTCACGCAGCGCCTTGTCCATCGACAACAACCTGTCGCCATCGGGATGGCGGAAATCGACCGTCAAGAAGACGTGCCCCGGGATGACGTTGCGGGAATTGGGATAGCTCTGGATCATGCCGCACGTGGCACAAGCCGCGGGATCGTGGGTGTGGCCGATTTGATTGACGAGTTCGACGATGCGGGCGGCGCCGAGCAGGGCGTCTTTGCGCCGGTTCATCGGCGTCGGCCCGGCGTGGCTTTCGACACCCTCGAGCGTGATCTCGTACCACTTCTGCCCGTTCGCCAGCGTGACGACGCCGATGTCGATGCCGGCTTCTTCGAGAATCGGGCCCTGCTCGATGTGCAATTCGAAGAGCGCATGCACAGGGCGTCCGCCGATGGGCTCGGGTCCGGCATAGCCGATGCGCGCAAGCTCCGCGCCCAGTGTTTTGCCGTCGACGTCGCGCACCTCGAGCGTGGCCTCGTAGCCGAGCACGCCGGTGAACACGCCCGACCCCGTCATTGCCGGCGCAAAGCGCGATCCTTCCTCGTTCGTCCACATGCAGATTTCGATCGGGTGGCGCGTGCGAATATCCAGATCATTGAGGCTGCGCACGACCTCGAGCGCGGCCATGACGCCGAGCGCGCCGTCGAACTTGCCGCCCGTGGGCTGCGTGTCGAGGTGACTGCCGACCATGACAGGGGGGAGGCTGTCATCGCTTCCCTTGCGGCGAGCGAACATGGAGCCAACGCGATCGACATTCACGGTGCAGCCCGCTTCCTCACACCATTTGGCGAACAGGTCGCGGCTCTGCCGATCGAGATCGGTCAGGGTGAGCCGGTTGACGCCGCCCTTGGGGGTGGCGCCGATTTTGGCCATCTCCATCAAACTCGACCAGAGCCGGGGGCCGTTGATGCGGATATTGGAGTCGGCCGTGGCCATGTCGGGTCTCCGTGAGGCGCTCGATCGGCGCCAATCGTGGCGCGCGCAAAAGTCGGGTTGTCGAGGTCAGCTCTTGGCGGGCTTGGGCTGGCCGGGTGTAACCGGGCCACCAGCGTCCCTTATCGCCGCAAAGCCACCGAGCACATGAGCGACGGGTTTGAGCCCCATGTCTTGCGCCGTTTTGGCGGCCAGAGCTGAGCGCAATCCACCGGCACAGAAGAAAACGAACTTCTTGTCCTCGGCGAAGATCGGCTTGTGGTAAGGGCTTTCCGGATCGATCCAGAATTCCAGCATGCCGCGCGGGCAGTGGAAGGCGCCGGTCACCTTGCCCTCGCGCTCCAGCTCGCGGGGGTCGCGCAGGTCGACGAGCACGACATCGTCGCGGCCGGCGAGGTTGGCGACTGCGGTGGCTTCGAGTTCCTCGATGCTCTTCTTGGCCGTCTCCAGGAGGGCCTTGGTACCGGTCGTGATTTTCTGGGGCATGGTATCCTCACGGTCGAGGGGTGGGTGCTGTCCCCTCATAGCCGAGAACCGGACGGGGAGGAACTGTCGGCGATAGGCCTTATTCCCCGGCCGAAAGACAGCGGCCCCTAAACAAATGGCCGCATGCACCGCCGATGTGGCAACAGGCGTCTTTCACCCGAGCCCAACGGCAAGCCTCAGATCCTGGCCGAACAGTCATCTCAGCCGGGGAATGGGGATGGGCATCTTTGTGTTGCTCGTCCGCCGTACCCGCGCCATGTTCCGGCGCCAGAACGCACCGAGCTTCTGATTTGGAAACGAACCCGTGATGCGCGCCCTTCGTCCGACCGTGCTCGGCCTCAGTCTTGCACTTGCGGGGTGCGCCGCCGCGCTGCCGGGGTACTCGCCGCCGTCGAAAGCCCGCGATCGGTTGCTTGCGGCCCAGCAGACGGGTGGCGGCTTCGACGAGAGCGGTGCCTACTCTCTGACCGACCAGGAGCAGAAGCTCGATTGCAAGCATCTCACCGGCTCGATGACGGTGAAAATCCTGCAGATGCGCGAGGCCCGCGACCGCCGCGATCCCAGCCTGGCCGCCAGCACGGCACAAGCGGCCTGGAAACCGTTCAAGGGTGGCACCGACTACGGTTTGAACACATCCGAGGATTTGCGGCGTGACCGGGTCCGCCTCGAGACGTTCAACGGAAAATTGGCGGAAAAGGGCTGCCGAACCTTCGATCTCGACACGGAACTGGCGCCCGGCAATACGGCGACACCCACCCCAGTCGGGACGGACGCCAGCCGCAAGAAAGGCTGAGGGCCCTTACGTTCCGAACTTGATGAAGATCTGCATGCGCCCGAGGTCGGGAAACGCGAACTGGAGGCCTTTGCCGCCGAGCCAGAGCAGGCAGGCCAGCAGCAACAGCGCGGGTATTGCCGCCACGACAGCCTTCAGCAGGAACGCGGCGAGGTGCACTGCAGGTATGTCCAAGCGATGCACGGTCGCGGGCACCCGATCGGTGGCAAAATCGAAGCCGTAATGTGCTGGCGGCTCGCGATAATGGACGCTATGGAGCGGGAGGAGCGCGTCATCACGGGACCCATCGCGTTCGCGGCGTTGCCGGTCGCGCTCTTCGCGGGCCCGCAACAAGGTTCGGGGTAAATCATCATCGTCGGCGAACCGCAGTTCGGCCATGGAAACCTCCATCGGCGGACCTCGGGCAAGATCAGCGAATCGGCACCGCACCGCTGGTGGTTCTCTTGCCGTGCCATTATGTCACTATTCAGAACAACGGGGCGCGGGGTGAACGATTTCATCGTATGAGCACCGCCCTCTGCCCGCCGAGCGCTACCCCGGTGGATTTGATGTTGCTAAGCTGGCCAGAGGCGCGGAACCGCGCGTCGTTTTGCCCTCGAAGAGGTTTGCGCTCCATGGATCTGAAAGGCCTCGTTCGGACCATCCCGGACTACCCCAAGCCCGGCATCATGTTCCGCGATGTGACGACGCTG
>JANOHP010000069.1:0-40985 GCA_031406575.1 Hyphomicrobiales bacterium | reverse complement strand
ATGTCAAAAAACCTGGCCCGCACGAAGTTCTGATCCGCACCGCCTTTTCGGGCTTGTGCCATTCAGACCTGCATTTCATCGAAGGGCTCTATCCCCACCCCATGCCCGTCGTGCTCGGACACGAGGCCGCTGGCATCGTCGAGGAGGTCGGCTCCGAGGTCCACTACGTCAAGAAAGGCGATCACGTCATCACGTGCCTGTCCGTGTTCTGCGGCACCTGTGAGAACTGCAATTCCGGTCGCCCCGTGCTGTGCCTCGATACCGAGGTGAAAACTTTGCCCGGCCACGTCAAGCGCCTGTCGATGAAGGGTAGCCATGTCAACACGTTCACCAATTTGTCGTCCCATGCCGAGATGATGCTGGTGCACGAAAACTCAATGGTCAAGATTGACAAGGACTTCCCGATGGACCGCGCCGCCCTGATCGGCTGCGGCGTGATGACGGGCTTCGGGGCAGCCGTGAACACGGCGAAAGTCGCGCCCGGCGAAACGGTCGCCATCATCGGTTGTGGTGGCGTGGGCATGGCGGCGGTCAACGGTGCGGCGATTGCAGGCGCTGGCCGCATCTTCGCCGTCGACACCAATCCGGCCAAGTTGCAGATGGCAGCCAAGATCGGCGCGACCGACCTCATCAATCCACGAAACGGTGACCCGGTCGAGCAAATCCGGGCGGCATTGGGTGGCAAACCGTCGGACGGTGTGCATCATGCCATCGAATGTCTCGGTGCCAAGGCGACCGCCGAACAGGCCTTCCAAATGCTGCGCTACGGCGGCACGGCAACCATTGTCGGAATGGTCCCGTTCGGCATGAAAATCGAGCTGCACGGCTACGATTTTCTGCGCGAGAAGCGCATCCAGGGCTCATCGATGGGGTCGAACCGCTTCCGCATCGACATGCCCCGCCTGATGGACTTCTACCGGCGCGGCAAGCTGCATCTCGACGACTTCGTCTCGGCGCACATCAAGCTAGAGGAGATCAACGAGGGCTTTGCCAACATGAAAGCCGGCAAGGTCGTGCGCAGCGTCATCGATTTCGGCGTGGTCAAGGTAAAGCATTGAACGTCCGCTGAAGAGACGTCGAGGGTGGCGTTTTACGACACACCCTCGATATCCGCGACGAGCATGGCGCGTTGTTCGGCAGCCACCTGCGGGCGCACGCCGAACCACAACTCGAAACCCCGCACGGCTTGATAGAGCAGCATGTCCAAACCGTTGGACGTCGCAAATCCCCGCCGTTCGGCCGCTTCGAGCAGGCGCGTTTTCAATGGTACATAGACGATGTCGGCAACAACGGCCGCGGCGGCCATCGGAGCCAGATCGATATCGAGTTCGGGATAGCCTTTCATGCCGAGCGACGTCGTGTTGACGAGCAGCGTCGCGCCCTCGAGGAGGCGTGGCAGGTCCTCCCACGGTGCCGGGTGCACGCTGGGTCCGTACATGTCGCGGAATTCACGGGCACGCTCGAACGTGCGATTGACGACATGGATGGTAGAAATTCCGCGCTCGATCAGGCCGTAAACGATGGCCCGGCCCGCGCCACCGGCGCCCAGCACCACGGCGCTCGTCGATCGGCGATCCCAACCTGGCGCCGACGCATCGAGCGCCAGAATGAAACCCTCGACATCGGTATTGGTCGACAGCAACCGGCCGTTGTCGAGCCACAGCGTGTTGGCCGCGCCCACGGCTTTGGCGCGCGCGTCTGGCTCGGAGAGGGCCAGCGCCATTTCCTTGTGCGGCAGCGTCACGTTCGCGCCGGCATAGCCGTTGACGGCAAGATTGCGAATGAACTCTGGGAAGTCTTCCGGGCTGATTTCTTCGGCCCGGTAGGCGCCGTCGATGCCGTAATGCTGGAGCCACCATCCGTGCAATTTCGGCGAACGCGAGTGTTTCGCTGGCCAGCCGATCAAACACGCGGCGCGTTTCGTCATGACCCGAGAGTCTCCACAGCCAATCCAACGATCATTTCGTCTTTCGCGTCGCAATCAAGTGCGCCATCGCCTCTACCGCGAGGCCATAGCCGTAAACACCGAAGCCCGCCAGCGTCGCCGTTGCGACAGGTGTCACGAACGAGCGATGACGAAATTCCTCACGCTGATGTGGATTGGAAATGTGCAGCTCGATGATGGGGCCAGAGAAATTCTTCAGCGCATCGAGGATCGCGACTGACGTGTGCGTATAGGCCGCTGGATTGATGATGATGCCCACAGCTGCACCAATCGCCTCTTGTATCCAGTCGACGAGCTGGCCTTCGTGATTGGTCTGCCGAAAATCGATCTCGAGCCCGACCGTCTGCGCACGTTGGTGACACGTCGCTTCCACCTCGGCGAGCGTGGTCGTGCCATAGATGTGCGGCTCCCGCGTGCCGAGCAGGTTCAGGTTGGGTCCATTCAGGATATAGACGGGCTTGGGCATCGATTAGTGTCCTCACGCGTGGGACGGAGTGTTGGGGATTGGCAGAGCGATGATCGCAGGGCGTTATGCCTAGATGTGCCATTCGCCAACCACAGGATGCAAGGGGAAGTGCAAAATGACCACTTCGACAGCTCGAATTCCCCTCTCATTTGCCCACTTGGCGGCACTCGAGGTCGGTCCTCCCGAGTTGATCGATCTGGTGGCCGAGGCCGGTTTTGCATCGACCAGCCTGCGCATGATCCCAACCGTGCCCGCAGGACCTGCCTATCCGCTCGATAACCGAGCCCAACGGCGCGCGACGCGCAACCGGGTGACAGCTACGGGCGTTCACGTGTTGTATATCGAGGTTGTTTCCCTCTCTCAGCTCTTGGACGTGCCAACCCTCGAGCCACTGTTCGAGGCCGGCGCCGACGTTGGAGCGACACGCGTTTTGGCAGCGGGAGACGACGCGGATTTCGCAGTCGTCGCCGACAAACTCGCTGCCGTTTGTGAGCTGGGACGGCAGTTTGACCTCGCCATCGACGTCGAGTTCATGCCGTTTCGAGCTGTGCGAACCCTCGCAGATGCGGTCGACGTCATTGATCGCGCCGGTGCCACGAACGCACATGTTCTCGTCGATGCACTGCACTTTTATCGCTCCAACAGCAGCCTGGACCAGTTGCGCCATCTCGATCGTCGCCTGCTGGGCACATTTCAGATTTGCGACGGCGTGCGCAATGCTCCCGTCGACCTCGCCTACGAGGCCCGCAATGCGCGCCTCCTGCCGGGGCGCGGCGAACTCCGCTTGATAGAGCTTCTGAACGTCCTTCCCGTTGATCTCCCGATGGGGGTCGAAGTCCCGATGGCACTCAGCCACCCCGAACTCGACCTGTCGGAACGTCTCGAGCTGATGCTCGCGGAGACACGCACCTTCATGTCCCGAACATCGAATTGAGGCAGCGTCTACTTTGGAGATCGGCGAGCACGCGAGCGCTGCGGGTCTGCATCGGACTTTGCCCGCGCCTCGGCATTTGGCGCGTCGTCCAAGCCGGTGTCTTCTAAATCGGTCAAGTCCGCGGCTCGCCCGGGCTGATCCTCGCGCTCGAAAGCACCGGGATCGCGCGGGGCCGCCTCACGCAGTTCTTGCCTGTCAGATCGGTCCGATCCGGACGCGTAGCGTCGCGAGCCGGACGCGCGCGCCACATCCCGTTCGAGATCGGCGAGATCTACGAACTGATCGGCCTGACGTCGTAGATCGTCTGACACCATCGACGAAGCTTGCAAGGTCGAAACCACGCTCACGCGCTTGCCTTTGAGCTGCAATGCGGCCACGAGGCTGCGAAAATCGCCGTCTCCGGTGAAGAGGATTGCGTGGTCGAACTGTGGTGCCAATCGCATGGCGTCGACGGCCAACTCCACATCCATACTGCCTTTGAGCCGCCGACGGCCCAGTGAATCGACAAACTCTTTCGCCGGCTTCGTCACGAGCGTGTAACCGTTGTACTCGAGCCAATCGACGAGCGGTCTTATCGACACGAACTCGTCTTGCTCGAGCACCGTCGTGTAATAGATCGCCCGGATGAGACGAGCCTGACCGTTGAACAGCGACAGAAGTTTTTTGTAGTCGATATCGAAACCGAGCGCTTTCGCAGTGGCGTGCAGATTGGGCCCGTCGATGAAGAGGACGATGCGCTCTGCTGGGTGTATGTCCATGTGGAACACCAATACCGGTACGATTGATCGGGGCGAAGGGGCTACACGGCAACTCTCGCCAAACGCGCGGCACGACTGCGTACCGAATGGTCAGTCGTAGCGTCGGGCCACTTCTCCAGATCCACAAAACCATCGAACCCGCCGCATCCTCAAAACGTCAAGCCGACGGTCGAGATTTGGTTTCTGAGGCTGATGAACGCATCTCTCAACTGGATTTACGCATTTCGGTCGAACACGCCATCACGCAGGATTTACGCGGAGCCGCAAAGCAGGACATGTCGCCTATCGAGCGCCAGCATCACTGAGGCGGGCCGAACCTCGACTGACAACAACCCATGAAAGAATAGCATTGTTGGTTCTCGAGATTCGTCAAAAAGATCTTTGCACGTCATTTTTCAGTTAATTCGCCTGCAGACATGCGCGTGCGGCGTGGGCCGCCTGCATCATGAGACCTCACTGCACGACCGCGCGCTCACGCCACTCATCGGCAGCGCGCTGAGCCTTCTCACGATCGGCTTTGGACAGGCGCCGCAAGAGACCCTCGAGAGCTTCGTCGTCGACACCTGCAGACTTCGCTATCAGGTGCCACTTCATGGCTTCGGGAACGCTTTTTTCGACACCCAATCCATTGGCGAAGGCGTGGGCCAGTCGATTCTGCGCAATCGGCAATCCTCGCTCGCCAGCAGACACCAGTAAGCCGAAGCCCTGTTTTCGTAAGGCGAGTTTCTGCTCGGGCGGGAGTTCGTGGTCTTTGAAGAGGATCACCGCGTAGTCGACCTGCGCCTCCGAATGCCCCTGCACGGCGGCTTTGCCGATCCACGCGGCAGCCTCGAACGCATTCGGCTCGACGCCCTCGCCCGTTGCATAGAGCGTCCCGAGATCATATTGCGCCGCGATGACACCCTGTTCGGCCGAATAGCGCATGTGGCCAAAGGCGCGCTTGGGGTTGAATGGTTTGCCTTCTCCCTTCAAGAACAGCAGGGCCAGATTGTAGTTGGCGAGCGCGTGCCCCTTGAGAGCAGCCACCTCGAACAAGCGGGCCGCATCGGCATAATTCTTGGGGACGCCGGCACCCTGGGCGTAAAGTACGCCGAGGGCGAACGCTGCTTCTATATCGCCCAGTTCCGCGCCTCGAGCGTACCACTTGGCGGCCGTGGCAGTATCCTTGGGAACACCAAATCCTTCCGCGTAGATACGAGCAATCAACGTGTGCGAAATCGCATCTCCTGACGCGGCTGCTTTCTCTGCCAGAGCCAATGCGGTCAGATACTTACCCTGGTCGAATGCCTCGTAAGCCGCATTGTCGTCAGAGGATTGAGATTGTGTCGTGCTCCCGGACGCAGTCGACGGACCCAACGACTTGTCACCCCCCGATCGAGGGGCATCTACGCCAGAAGCGCCCAACGGTCCCGTGGGGACACGCGATGGCGCGATATCTTGGCTTTTGACGGAGTTCGTGGAGCGCCCGGAGGACTTGGGGGTTGCCGGAGTTGCGGGAAAAGTGCGCTGTTGCCACGTTTGGGTCTGCGCGCGGGTTGGCGGCGCAGAATAAAGTGAGACGAGGCTGGCCAGCAGAGCCAGCATGAAAACCGTTGCATAGCGCATCGACACCTATGCACCTCTCATATGAGCTGCCTCATCGAGAGCAGCGACAAGGGCGCGGATCTGTTCAGCCGCCGCCGCAGGCGACTGTCCGGCCGCCAAAGTCACTGCAATAAAATCGGCGCCGGCCACAGCAAGGTCCAGCGCATCGTCGGCCGAGCCCACGTCCAGCGCGATACACGGCACCTCGAACACCTCGGACCACCAAGCGATCCGTTCCAAACGACTATCCGTACCCTCGCCCGATTCAATGGCTCCGTCGCGGGATCCAAAGGCAATGTAGTCCGCTCCTGCCTCACCGGCTTCCATCGCACTATGGCGAGATGTGCCCGCATGCACACCAACGGTTGCCTTCGCGCCTAGAATAGCGCGGGCCGTCGTGTAGTGCTCGTCCCCATCCCCGACGCTCGACACGTGCACGCCGTCCGCGCCTACGGTTCGGGCCAGCTCCGCAGCGTCGACAATCAGGGCAACGGCGCCGCCGGAGCGCGACAGACCAATCAACTCTGCAAGTTCGGTACTCCGGCCGGTTTCGTCTGGGCGCGCGTGGATGATGACGCACGCGACCGGCGCAGTCTGCATCGCTGCGACCAAGCGTTCGCGCGCACCGTCACCGGCCTCGAGCACCACCACCAAACGAGTAGGTTCGCGATCGTGCTGCACAGGCTCATCCGATCCTAAGACACGTCAGACTTCGCGGGGTCATACCAATCATCGCTAGCGTTCCGAGCGCTATCGCGGGGAATTCGGGCGGAATAGTGGGCAACCGAGCACTCGCCCTGTCTGGGTTATGCTCCCATTTGCCGCGCGGAGCCGAACCAAAACGCAAAAGGGGAGCACCAGGGCCCCCCACTCGCGTCATTCGCCCCCACAACAGTTCAAGCAGCAACGTGGTTTTGTTCACTCGGATCACGAAGTACGTAGCCTCGGCCCCACACCGTTTCGATATGGTGCCGGCCGCCCGTTGCCGTCTGCAACTTTTTGCGCAACTTGCAGATGAACACGTCGATGATCTTGAGTTCGGGCTCGTCCATGCCGCCGTAGAGATGGTTGAGGAACATCTCCTTGGTGAGGGTCGTCCCTTTTCTCAACGAGAGCAGCTCGAGCATCTGGTATTCTTTGCCCGTCAAATGCACGCGCTGGCCGTTGACATCGACCGTTTTGGTGTCGAGGTTCACGCGCAATTCGCCGGTCTCGATGACCGACTGAGCGTGCCCTTTCGAGCGGCGCACGATAGCGTGGATGCGCGCAACGAGCTCGTCTTTGTGGAAAGGCTTGGTCATGTAATCATCGGCGCCGAAGCCCAGACCCCTAACCTTGTCGTCGATCTGGGCCAAGCCAGACAAAATCAAGATCGGTGTTTGAACTTTCGACACCCGAAGAGTTTTCAAGACATCATATCCGCTCATATCCGGAAGATTGATATCGAGAAGGATGATGTCGTAGTCGTAGAGCTTGCCGAGATCGACACCCTCTTCACCCAAATCCGTGGTGTAGACGTTGAAGCCCTCGGACTGGAGCATCAATTCGATGCTCTGCGCCGTTGCGCTGTCGTCCTCGATCAAAAGGACCCGCATGCCAGTTCCTCTTCTTCCCTCGACCCGAGACGGGGCCCGTGTTCAGCGCATTTATTCAGAACAGTGCGCTCGCGGCGCAATGTTCACTATTTCGCAAGTTTAAGATCGAGAGGTTAACAAAACTCTCATAGCTGGCCGGCATGACGCAGTATTCCGACAATCTTCCGCTAACAAATCACTGAAGTTGGTGGGAGTACAGACAACTTCCAACGAGCACGCTTCGACCGGATCAAGACCGACTCGAGACTCACTGGTCGGTCTCCGGATCGACACCTGCTCGGCGACACCCTGCTGGGGATAACTGATTTGCGGTGTTTGCCAAAACCCCTCTTTTCGGTCTGCCGACTCAGGGAGCGCTGTCAAATGTCGATTCGTGGCCCAACCGTTGCTTTACCGCCACTTAAAGGACATCTGTCATAGCAACCCGGGGCGCCCCGTCATACCATCGGTAACGAGGGTTGGCGGAACGCAGCTTAACGAACCGTTCAAAGAAAATCGGGTAACCCATCCCAATGGCATGGAAATTGAAACGATCATGATGTTTAATAGGTTCGGGTCCCGGTTGTGTTGGGGGTATGAGTCATGAAGCCACGCGAAAGCCTGATGTCGCTGAAGCGATTCGACGCCGAGGAGAAATCCCGCAAAGTCGCCGACATCGAATCGATCATCCGCGAGTTCGAGGGAATGGTTGCCGATCTCACCCGCCAGATCCTCAGCGAAGAAGATCGTACAGGCGTCAAGGACTTGACTCACTTCGCTTATTCGACGTTTGCGAAGGCCGCAGCACAGCGCCGGGAAAACCTGCAGACGTCTATCGAAGACCTGCGGGTGAAGTTCGAAGCCGCTCTGCTGGAGCGGGACGCCGCGATCGAAAACTTGCGTCGGCACGACAGCACGGATAGCCGTGAGAACTCGCGTTCTCGTCGCCGGAGCGATTCAGGGTCGGCCTTGGTTGGGTGAGTTCGCTGTGGATGCCGGCGGGCGGGGCACGGGTTATCCCGCCTGCTGTGATCGCCGATCCTTGCTTTCAAAATGGCGCTCTGCTTTCGTCGTCCCATACGAATTGGGACGAATGATCAGACACTCATGCGCCGTTTCAGAGAAATTGTGACACTCGCCATAGCGGGCTGGCTCGCAGGATGCAGCGGCACCCTCCTCGAGACGGCCTCGTTGTCCCTCAGTGCCGACGCGTCCGTGCACGATGATAAGCCGATCGATCTCTATTCAAAAGTCGCCCGCGGGGCCTTGACGTGCTGGTTCGGCTCACAGGGCAGTTTGAAAAAGACCCATATTTTTCACGCCGAGGCCGCTCCTGAACACAGCGGGGGCACAGTGGAAATCGTCATTCATGAACGCGATCAAGGCGCCCCGAGCCCGCGTTCACTGCGTACTTATCGGGTAGCAATCACCCCGTCTGCCAACGGATCGCGAATGGTGGCGGAGAATTTGAAAATGTCGGACGCCATGGCCAAAGACATGCGTGCCGATCTCGCGCGCTGGTCGACGGGAAACAGCACATGCGGTGTCGTCGGCACAGGAGGATGGGGCAGCGCCAGTCCCACAGGGCGTGACAATGAGCCCAAGCCGAAGACTATGCCGGCAGCAAAGCAGTAACGGCGAGCCGTTCGAGACAGTTTTTAAAAAAAATGAGCAGCCTTTACCGTTCACGATCTTCGTGCGTTCCGCTTTGGTCAAACCTGCTTCAGCTACGATAATCTTGAATTCGGGTTGCCCTCAAGCCCGCCAGCCCGTGACGGTCGATCGAACGCTGCCACGACAAGAATTCATCTACCGTCAACTTGTAGCGGTCGCAGGCCTCCTCGAGGCTCAAAAGACCACCACGCACTGCCGCCACCACTTCTGCCTTCCGCCGGATGACCCAGCGTTTGGTATCTGTAGGGGGAAGGTCCGCTACCGTAAGGGGGCTGCCATCGGGACCGATGACATACCGGGTGCGTGCTCTATATTGTTGTTCGGTCATGATACTCGATACACTCTCGCTGACCATGTGGACCTTAGAGGAACGCCGTTAAATTCAGCCTAAGCAACTCAGTAAACACCCCCCGAACAGGAGCGTCATTTTAACCGTTTTTCCGCGTCTCGAGGCTCTTTCCTCCAAGAAGGTTAACGCGTGCGTCGTTCCATGCCGTCATGCCGCTCGCCGCAGCTTGCAGTCGCGGGGTCGATCGAGCATAACTCGCCGACAGGAAAGCCTCACTTCGGACGGATTGATCGACCCCAACTTCAGATGCACGAGTAATGCCAAACAGTTCGGACGCCCCCCTCAACTCCAACTTCGATCACACGGCTCTCGAAGGCCTCGAGAACGGTGCGCGTGTCGTTGTCGGCATGTCGGGCGGCGTCGATTCATCGGTTGTCGCAGCACTTTTGAAGCACCGCGGGTATGATGTCGTCGGGATAACCCTGCAGTTGTATGATCAGGGGGCTTCGAGCGGCAAAAAGGGAGCGTGCTGCGCGGGCCAAGACATCGATGATGCCCGGCGCGTCGCGGACAAAGTCGGAATCGCTCACTACGTCCTCGATTATGAGGCCCGGTTTCGGAAGTCCGTGATCGAGCCGTTTGCAGCGAGCTACATGGCTGGCAAGACGCCCATACCCTGCGTGGCCTGCAACCAGAGCGTCAAATTCCACGATCTTCTGGATACGGCTCGGGAATTGGGCGCCAGCGCCATGGCGACCGGACATTACGCCGAGCTCCACCACCCAGTGGACGGCCCAGAACTCTATCGCGCAGCAGACCCCGGCCGAGACCAGAGCTATTTTCTGTTTGCGACGACGAAAAAGCAGTTGTCTTTTTTGCGCTTTCCTCTCGGTGGCCTACCCAAAGCCGAAGTACGGCGCCTTGCGGCTCGCTTCGACTTGCCCGTGGCGGACAAGCCCGACAGCCAGGACATTTGCTTCGTGCCAACTGGGCGCTATGGCGACGTCATCGAGCGGCTGCACCCCGGAGCGGCCTCACCCGGCGAGATCGTCCACGTCGATGGCCGACAATTGGGCACCCACAAAGGGATCATCCACTATACCATCGGGCAACGCCGCGGCCTGGGCATTGCAGACGGCGAACCACTCTATGTTGTGCGGCTGAATGCCACCACTCGGCAAGTCGTTGTTGGATCACGTGAATATTTGATGACGCGGCGTCTCGCGCTGGACAACGTCAACTGGCTTGGAGCGACCCCGCGCCGGGGAGAGACAACGGAACACCGCATTCACGTACGCGTTCGCTCGACGCAAGCGCCGCGGCCTGCTATAATTCAACTGACTGAGAAAAGATCTGTCGTGCTGCTGCAGGAAGGCGAGTTCGGTGTTGCTGCGGGGCAGGCTTGCGTGTTCTACACAGACGGGTCACCGCGTGCCCGAGTGCTTGGAGGGGGCTTCATTGTCGAGACCGACATGGATCCGGCACAGCCTTTCAAAGCGACTGTATTCAGGAAGAGCGTCACGTCTGAAATCGTCCATGCGCCCCAGGCCGCAGAGATGATTATTCCGGGAACCTAGCAGTCACACCGTCATCACCTGCCAAAATCATCGAATGGAGCCAAATCCGCTATGACATCGTCGTTGCGTCCAGGTGGGCGGCCTGAACCGCGCTTCCCGAGGGAAGGTTTCAGTGGCCAAGCCGGTAAGGCAAAACAGCTCGACGAGACCTCGATCCGGAAGGTCTACAAGCGTTGGGCGCCGATTTATGACAACACGTTCGGCCGCTTTACGACCGAGGGTCGCCGGCACGCGGTTGAAATCATCAATCGTCGCCAAGGCCGCGTCCTCGAAGTCGGGGTCGGAACGGGATTGTCGCTTCCCCACTACGGCTCTCATCTCGAGATCGTCGGCATCGACCTGTCGCCCGAAATGCTGGACAGGGCGCGGGAGAAAGTCGCCGAGGAAAACCTCACCCACGTGACCGGTTTGCACGAGATGGACGCCGGTGAACTCGCGTTGGCCGACGAGAGTTTCGACACCGTCGTCGCCATGTACACGCTGACGGTTGTGCCCGATCCCGCCAAAGTCATGCGCGAGCTCGATCGTGTGTGCAAAGTCGGCGGTCAGGTGATCCTGGTGAACCACTTCAGCCAGGACGACGGCGTGCGCGGTTGGGTGGAGCGCCGCATGGCGCCATTCGGCGACAAACTGGGCTGGCACCCGGTGTTCGATATGGATCGGGTCATGGTCTGCGAGAACCTGAAAGTTTTGGATCGCCAAGCCTTGCGGCCGTGGGGTCTGTTCACGATGATCCGCTTCGAGAAAACGCACAGCATGAAAACGGCTGCCTGAACCGCCACTTCCACACACTGAAATTACGACGCCGAGGGCGTTGCGACGCAAGGGCAGCCAGTTGCCTTGACTCTGCGACGCGACGCTCCTTATATCCGGGCGCGTTCAATGGCGGGATAGCTCAGGTGGTTAGAGCGAAGGTCTCATAATCCTTAGGTCGGCGGTTCAAGTCCGCCTCCCGCTACCAAAGATTTCGGGGGTCGATTCGAAAGGGCTTGGCCCTTTTCGCGTTTTGGCTCGAGGTGCGCGTGACATTGTCCCTGCACCCAAGTGGAGGACCACAGAATGCCCTCACTCACCCCAGAACCCGGCACGACCCCGCCGATCGACGCCGGCGTTCGCATCGGCCATGTGCATCTGAAAGTTTCCGACATCGAACGGGGACTGGCGTTCTGGCGCGATGTGCTGGGCTTCGAGGTGATGCAGCGGCGACCGGGCGCAGTGTTTCTTTCGGCCGGCGGCTATCATCATCACATTGCGCTCAACACGTGGGACAGCTCAGGTGGGTCTGTTCCCGCGCGTGGAACGACGGGGCTTTATCACGTAGCGGTTCTCTATCCGACCCGCAAAGCTCTGGGCGTAGCGCTCTCCCGAGTGCTGGCTGGCGGCTGTAGCTTGACCGGCGCCTCCGATCACGGCGTATCGATCGCACTCTATCTGGACGATCCAGACGGCAACGGCGTCGAACTCTACTGGGACAAGCCCGAGGCGGAATGGCCGCGCGACGCGGCTGGCCAATTGAACATGGGCCGCGCCAAGGTCGACCTTGATGCGCTTCTCGCCGAGGCGAAGGCAGCATGAGGGTGGTTGCTCACGTTCGGCCGACGGTGACATCCAGCCAGCCGAAGGCCGTCGTCGTGGCGCGATCCCCTTGCCGCAGCAGTACCGTCGTTGTCGCGGACTCGACGATGGCGGGGCCGGCCATGATTTGGCCGGCAGCGAGCGCGTCGAGATCGAATACGGGGACCTCGTGCCATCCCCCGAGGTGAATGCGGCGAACGCCGCGCGGATTGGCCGGCGGGCGCACTGGCAAATCCGGCTCCTTCGGCAACGCCGGCAGTTCGCCCACGACGGCCACCCGCGCGTTGACCAGAACAGCTTCCTGATCGCGCAACGCGTAGGTGTAGAGGTCTTCGTGACGCGCATGAAACGCTTCGGCCATGCGCGGCACCAAATCGGCCGCGTCGATGTCGATCCCGTCGAGGGGCACACCGACTTCGAAAATCTGCTCGCCGTAGCGCATGTCGGCCGAGCGCTGCACGCGCACGGGACCGGTAAACTTCGCGGCAGAGAGGCGCTCACGGCCCTCCACCTCCATGTCGCGAAAAGCCTGTCGAAGTGCGGTCGCATCGAGCCGGCTGGCATCGCCGATATGCGTGCGCGCGAGTTCATAGCGCAAATCGCAGGCGAGCATGCCCCAGGCGGACAACACGGCCGACAAACGCGGCACGATCACACGCGACAGGTCGAGTTGGCGCGCGATATCGGTGACGTGCAGGCCCGCAGCACCGCCAAACGACAGAATGGCGGAGTGGCGCGGATCGACACCGCGGCGGACGGAAACCAGGCGAATACCTTCGGCCATGCGCGTGTTGATGACGCGATAAATCCCTTCGGCCGCCACCATGCGATCGACGCCCAATGCGCTGGCTACGCGATCGACGGCGGCCTCTGCTGCCGCGCGATCGAGTTTCGACCGCCCGCCGAGAAAATTATTCGGGTCGAGAAAGCCCAGCACCAGGTTGGCGTCGGTGACGGTGGGTTCCGTGCCTCCGCGTCCGTAACAGGCAGGGCCGGGCATGGCGCCCGCGCTTTCCGGGCCGACATGCAGCACGCGGCTCGCATCGGCCCGTGCAATCGAACCGCCGCCAGCACCGATCGAGGCGATGTCGAGACTTTGCAGCGCGACGCGCTGACCGGCGAGCCGCCGGTCTGAGGCTATCGCCGCCTGCCCGCCGACGATGAGAGAAATATCAGTCGATGTACCGCCCATATCGAACGGGATGAGATCGCCATGCTGCATGAGTTGCGCGGCATAGCGGCTTCCCGCGACACCTCCCGCGGGACCCGAGAGGACACCGCCAGCCGCGAGGCTCACGGCATCGGCAATGGTGGCGACTCCGCCATGCGACTGGATGATGAGGACGGGGCCCGCGTAACCCGCCTCCTTCAATCGACCTTCGAGGCGGCTCAGATAGCGGTCGAGGGCTGGACCGACGTAGGCGTTGACCACCGTCGTGCAGACGCGGTCGTACTCTTTGATCTGTGGGAGCACTGCCGATGAGGTGGAGACATAGACGCCCGGCATCGCGGCGCGCACGGCGTCGGCTGTCAGGCGCTCATGCGTGCCGTCGCGCCAACTGTGCAGGTAGCAGATCGCAACCGACTCCACGCCCTCGCGCTTCAGCGTCGCAATCGCCGCATCGAGCGAGGCGCGATCGAGCGCCACTTCAATGCGACCATCTGGCCGGATGCGTTCGCGCACACCCAGTCGCCGGTTGCGTGGAACGAGTTGTACGGGTGGTGGCTGGCGCAGATCGTAGCGGTCGTCTTTCAGGCCCTCGCGCATCTCGATGATATCGCGATGGCCCTCGGTCGTGAGCAGGCCGATCTTGGCGCCCTTCATTTCCAGAAGCGCGTTGGTCGCAACCGTCGTGCCGTGCACGATGCGCTCCGTCTCGCGCAGCATGCGGGCACGATCCGTGCCCAGCGCCTCGGCCAGTCGATCTAGCCCCTCCATCACGCCGACCGATTGATCGCGGGGCGTCGATGGCGATTTGGCGAGCGTCACTCCGCCCTGATCGTCAACCGCCACTAGGTCCGTGAACGTGCCGCCGACGTCGATACCGATGCGATACATCAGGCTTTCTCCGTCGTGATGAAGCCGAGTTCGAGGTCTTCGGCCCGCGCAGCGACCGAGCGCTCGGCTGGATCGCCCCACCCTCCCCCGCCACCCGAATGCGCATGAATGACATCACCGGGGTGCAGCACGACGCCCGTCTCCTTGGTTTTCAGCGGTCGGTCGGGGCGGCCGGCCGACTCCAGCCAATAGTTGTGTGGCGCGCCGTCGGCGCCGCCGAGCATGCCGGCCGCTCCGTACTTGATGCCGTCACCGGCCGTGTTGCCGACGGCTGGCTCCGCAGTTTCGATGACCATCTCGAGTTCGCCGCCCGGGCCGCCGCGGTATTGGCCGTCACCGCCGCTGTCGGGACGAAATTCGTGGCGTCGGAAAAACAGGGGGAAGCGGACTTCGTGCACCTCGATGCTGCCGAACTTGATCCCGCCGGCCGCCTGCCACTCGCCACCGCCCGGCCAACCGTCACCCGCCGACGATGCGCCACCACCGGGGCGAGATTGAAAAAGATGCCAGATGAACGGCTTTTCGGTTCGAGGATCGACACCCTGAATAGCGATGCGAAAGCGTCGTCCCCACCCCGCCATCGCCCGTTCGGGACACGCGGGCGCCAGCGCGCGGATAATCGCCTCGAGCACTTCCTGAGCACAGTGGTTGGTGCATAGCGTCACCGGCGCGCCGGGTCTGGGCCAGACGATCGTGCCTTCTTTCAACTTCACTTTCACCGGCCGGAAGGCGCCATCGTTCTTCGGAATATCGGGATCGATCAGATACGACAGCGCCACCACGACGGCAGATTGCGTATTGGCAAAGGATGAATTGATGAACCCGATGACCTGGGGATGGCAGTCGGTCAGGTCCACTTCGAGGTCGCTGCCCTTTTTGGTGACGCGCGCGCGAATATGGATATCTTTGAACTTGTGGCCATCGTCATCGAGGAAGGCTTCGCCCTCGTAAACGCCATCCTTCCATTCGGAAATGATGGCGCGCACCTGACGCTCGGCCCCATCGAGCACGGCTTCGACGGCCGCATGCGTCGTCTGCGACCCGAATTCTTCGATCAGCTTGTCGAGGCGACGCTGGCCAATGCGAGCCGAGCCGATCATCGCCGCCAAGTCGCCCCGAAAATCGCGGGGATGGCGGACGTTGAGCACGATCATCTCGTAGACGTCTTCGCGGCGCTTGCCCTGATCGTAAAGTTTGAGCGGCGGCACACGCAGGCCTTCGTGCCAAATCTCCGTGGCGCTCGCGTTGTAGGCGCCGTGCGTGGCGCCACCGATGTCGGATTGGTGCGAGCGATTGATCGACCAGAAGACGTGCCGATCGCCATCGAAGACGGGCACGAAGGCAGTCAGATCCGGCAGGTGGTTGCCACCCCAATAGGGATCATTCAGCAGATAGACATCGCCGGGCCGGATCTCACCCTTGAAGAAATCGTTGACCGCCTTGGCGGCATACGGCAGCGCGCCGACGTGGATGGGCACGTGCTCGGCCTGCGCGATCAACCGTCCCTCCGGATCGCACAAGGCCGTGGAGAAATCGCGACTCGAATTCAGGATTTGCGAGTAGGCGGTGCGCAGCATCGCCTCGCCCATTTCCTCGACGATAGCGCGCAGGCGGTGCTGGATCACCGACACCGTTATCGGATCGACGGTCGTCATGACGGGAAGCCTCGTCTTGCAGCATCGGGTCCGGCACGCCTCTGCCTGCCGGCTACAGGGCGACACGATGGGGCAGCGACCGCGCTCTTGGCAAGGGCGGGTGCGTCGCACGAGATTTTCGCCCCGATGTTCGCCCGATGCACAACCGATGCTATCGTGAAGCTTGGGATAAGGGGCTCGACCAGCACCAGAGGCACGCCATGCAGTACACGACACTCGGCAAGACGGGACTTCGGGTCAGCGTGGCGGGCCTGGGATGCGGCGGAAACAGTCGCATCGGGCTCGGCACAGGCAAGACGGAGGCGGAGTCGATTGCGCTGGTGCGTGCGGCACTCGACCTCGGCATCACCTATTTCGACACCGCCGAGGTCTATGGCACCGAACCCATCCTCGGCAAAGCCATCGTGCCACACGAACGGCTGAAGGTGGTGATTTCGACGAAGGGGCGCATTCGCAAGGATGGCGATCCCCTGCCCGTTGCCGATGTGATCGCCAACCTCGACAAAT
Source organism: Hyphomicrobiales bacterium (assembly GCA_031406575.1). Classification (GTDB taxonomy): domain Bacteria; phylum Pseudomonadota; class Alphaproteobacteria; order Rhizobiales; family Hyphomicrobiaceae. The sequence continues at coordinate 24,388 of JANOHP010000069.1, read as the reverse complement.
CGCTGCGCAACTTGAACACGGACTTTATCGATGCCTATCTCCTGCACGGCGTCCCGCCAGAGCTGTTGGACTACGCGCGCGAGCAGGTCTTACCCGCTCTGCTGAAGGAAAAGGACAAAGGAAAGATCCGCTACATCGGCATCACGGAGACAGCGGCCAACGACCCCGATCACGCGATGCTCGACCGCGCCTTGAACGATCCCGTGTGGGAGGTCGTGATGTTCGCGTTCCACCTGATGAACCAGAACGCGCGCCAGATCATCTTTCCACGCACGCGAAACGGTGGAGCCGGAACGCTGCTGATGTTCGTTGTACGCAACATCTTCTCCAAGCCCGCCGTGCTGGCCGAAACGCTGAGCGCCCTGGCAGCAGCCGGAACACTACCGGCAGCTCTCAGTGATGATCCCGATCCGCTCGGCTTTCTCGTGCACGACGGTGGCGCCGCCAGTCTGCTCGATGCCGCCTATCGGTTTGCGCGGCATGAACTCGGCTCCGACGTGGTGCTGTTCGGAACCAGTAGCATCGCGCACATGCACTCGAACGTCGCGTCGATCCTGGCGCCACCTCTTCCTGCAGCAGACCTCACGCGTTTGAACGAACTCTTCGGACACCTGACGGGCGTCGGTCTCGACGCACCCGATTACATCAAAGCAGATCGCAGCCGGTGGGCTGGAACGAAGGGGTAGATGCCGCCTTCGCCATCCTGCTCCCGCCAACTTGGCCACAATGCTCAGCGCGACACGTCACGACGCATCGGCCGAAATTGAGCGACCAGCCTTCGCCTATCGAGCGCCAAACCACACTTCTATTATTCGGCCTTGGCCAGACCGATATCGGTCAAATACTTGCGCTCTCTCTCCATCAACTCCTTGTTGAACGCCGCATAGGCCGCCGTGTCCATGTAGCGATCCTGAAGATTGAACTTCTTGCGGACATCAATGGTTTTGGGATCTTCCATCGCCTGCTTGATAGCGTCGTGAAGAATTTTCACGATCGCCGGGTCCATGCCCTTCGGTCCCGCCATGCCGAAGGGACTGTCGAACACGAAGGGGAAGCCGACCTCGGTGAGGGTCGGAACGTCGGGTAATCTCTCGAGCCGCTTGTCGGTCCAGGCTGCGAGCGCGCGAATATTGCCCGCCTCGATCAACGGATAGGCTTCCGATCCGCCAGCGAAACTCATGACGTGGCCACCTTCGAGCGCCGTGACGGACTCGATCGTACCCTTGAACGGCACCTGAGTGAATTGCACGCCCGCATGCTTGGCGATCAGCTCCATGCCGATGTGCAGCGAGGTGCCGCTACCGGGCGAGCCATAGGTCACCTTGCCCGGACTGGCGCGCGCGAAGTCGACCAGGTCCTTCATCGTCTTGAACGGGCTGTCGGCCTTGACGCCCGTGACGAACTGAAAGCCCGACATGTGCGCGATCCAGGAGAAATCCTCGAGTGGCTTCCACGTCACCTTCTGCATGATCGGCAGACGGAAAATCGTAATTGGAATGTGGCTGATCGTGTAGCCATCCGGCTTGGCCGCGGCGACCATCGTCGCCGGGCCGAGGGTCCCCGAGGCGCCCGCCTTGTTGTCGACGATAACCGGCTGGCCGAGAATGCGGCTCATCGCGTCGGCAAGTGAGCGATGCCACACGTCGGGCCCAGAGCCGGCGGGCCACCCCATGATCAGCGTGATCGGCTTATTCGGAAACGTGCCCTGCGAGAGGGCCGGCATCGGGAACGTGGCGCCGGACGCGACAGCAGCCGCGCCCAATTTCAGCACATCACGACGACGGAATGTCATGTTCGCCTCCCCTATTATGGATACATCAGTTTGCCTGAAGTCCCTGTTGCCCCTACCGCTGTTCTTCCCGAACAGCGCGAGCCGCCACCACTCATGCGATCCTCGACAGTTGCAGAATGGCTTTCCGGTGTCATGAGTTTTCGTGCTCGCTGTGCACGTAGCCCGCACATCCCCGGTTGCCCATTCCGCTGCATGGGCCATGATGGATGCCCCACAGCAACAAGCCTAATTCAAATGAGGAGACGTCCCATGAACCTCGAAGGTAAAGCCGGCATTGTCACCGGGTCCGGGCGCGGCATCGGCCGCTCGATCGCCATGCTGATGGCCAAAGAAGGCGCCAGCGTCGTCATCAATGATCCAGGCGCGGGCCGCAATGGAGAGGTCACGGGCGAGCGCCCAGCCGACGAGGTGGTGGCGGAGATCGTCAAAGCCGGTGGCAAAGCCGCCGCCAATTATGATTCCGTCGCCGATTATGCGAGCGCCGGGCGCATGGTGCGCCAATGCGCGGATACCTTCGGCAAGATCGATTTCGTCGTCAATGCCGCCGGCATGCTGCGCGAACGCATGATCTGGAACATGACCGAGGACGACTTCGATGCCGTCATCAACGTGCACCTCAAGGGCACGTGGAACATGTCCCACCACGCCATCAAACTGATGCGCGGCGAGCGCTTCGGGCGCATCGTCAATTTCTCGTCGGACGCGTTCAAGGGCTCGGTCGGGCAGTGCAATTACGCGGCGGCGAAGGCTGGCGTCATCGGCTTGACACGCACGATCGCGCGCGAATGCGGCCGCTACGGCATCACGGCCAATGCGATGTGCCCGTTTGCCGCGACGCGCATGACCGTCAATGACGCCGTGATCGCAAATTGGAAGCGTCGCCTCGAGTCCGGGCTGCTGTCACAAGCCGAATTCGACTCTCGCATGGCGATGCCCGGCCCCGACTACGTGGCGCCGATGGTCGCCTATCTGTGCACGAATGCGGCCAAAGACATCAACGGGCAAATTTTCCACGCGGAGCGCTCGCATTATCACACCTACTATTACGGCGAGGTCCAGCGCTCGATCTACAAATACGAAAACGACGGATTGTTCACGGTCGATGAACTGATCGACCTCATCCCCGGCTCACTGATGGCGGGTATCCCGAATGTCGCGCCGGCAGAAGAGGCCTGACGCAACGGCTGGAAATCAGATCACGCGACGGCCTCATGGGGCCGTCGCTACCGCCATAATTCCTATCGGCAGCGCGTTACCCAGTTGAGGAGTGCTCGGCGACCCCTCAATACGTCTCGACGTGGTAGCGACCGTCCTGGCGCATAATTGGTTTGATCGTCATCCAGTCCATTCCGTGCTGTCGTGCGATGTCGGCCAGTGCTTCTTCGACACCTGTTTCCATGCCCTTCAGTCCGCAGATGTAAATGTGCGTGTCGGTGCTTCGGAGGAGATCGGCAACGCACGCGCCCTCGATCCTCATGCGATCCTGCACGTATTCCTTGGGCGTGCCGGTGATGCGGGAAAACACGAGGTGCTTCTCGAGCAGACTGGCGGGCACTTTCTGCAGCGGCCCGAAATAGGGCAGCTCCTCGGGCGTGCGCGCACCCATGAACATGACGAGCTTGCCCGGCGCGCCAGGTGCTGCACGGCGGCGCCGTTCAGTAAAGGCGCGGAACGGCGCTGAACCCGTGCCGGTGCAGATCATGAGTACGTTGGCATTGGCGTCATTGGGCATCAGGAAGGTCGCGCCGAACGGTCCCGTCACGTCGACGGTGTCGCCCACCTTCAAGTCGCATACGTAATTGGAGCCCAGACCACCATCGACCCGCTTGATCGTCAGTCCGACATTGTTGGCGTTGCGCTTCTCACCATCCCGCGCCGACGCGATCGAATACAGACGGATATCGTGAGGCTTGCCATCGGACTGCAGCCCCCGCGGAACGATCCCGACCGATTGGCCCTCGAGCACCGGAAACACGGTCGAGCCAAATGACAGGACGATGTGGCGGATATCACTGGTCGTCGCTGCGCCAGTGATGCGGAAGTTCCCTTGCACCGTCGCGATTGCGGGTCGGTCACGGCGGTACAGATGAACCATGGGCTTGGAAGCCGAGGGTGGAGCGATGGCCCTACCGCCGGTGCCGGCATGTGCGGTCGCCAGCAGTTGCTCGACTTCGGCGTCGATGGCCTGGACAGCGGCCGCAGCATCTGCGCCCAAGTCTTCCTGCTTCGGCAGTTCGGTCCAACCGAGCTGTTCATCGAGTGTGTAAGGGGCAGCGGTTTTGACGACACGCCAGTTGTCGATTGAACCCGTCGGGCAGGGGGCAATGCAGTCCATGCAGAAATTGCATTTTTCGGGATCAACCACGTAGTTGTCCGCATTGTGCGTGACGGCCCCGACAGGGCACGTTGCCTCACAAGTGTTGCAGCGAATGCAGACCTCAGGATCGATCAGGTGCTGCTTCAGAACTCGGGCAGCAGGGTCGGATGACATGGGTTCGTTCCGGTCGGTGGCGAGGGATGCGGCGGGTCGTGTGCACGGAGGAGGTAGTGCGAGGTTCTACCGAAACGACGCCTCACGCGCTCGATCAGATGCGCTCTGGATCGAAGTCACCCTTGACCCCGGTGCCGTAGCGGCGCAGCGCCCCGTCCGGTCCGGTAGCGTTGGGTCGATTGAAGATCCAATTCTGCCAAGCGGTCAGGCGACCGAATATTTTCGTCTCCATCGTCTCGGGCCCAGCGAACCGCAAGTTTGCTTCGAGGCCGGTGAGACCGTCGGAAGAAAAACTCGCGCGCTCCTCGAGAAAAATACGGACTTCGTCGGCATAGTCGATTTCGTCGAGACTTTCGGTGACGAGGCCCAGTGCTGCTGTATCCGACGCGTCGAGGCTCTGGCCGATCGCGGCTCGCGCTTTCGCCACGCTCTCGGGCTCACCGAGGAAGCGCGTCTCGAGCCGCGTGATGCCGTTGGACATCGGATAACGCCCGAAGTTCAGAGCCGAAAGCTGCACCGTTGCTTCGGGCCGGTTGTCACCGCTCATTCGACCGGAGAACATGTAAGCGCGGTCCGACGCGAAAACGATTTCGGCGAGCGAACCAGCAAAGCACGAGCCGGGCTCGATCAGCGTCACGAGCGAACGTGATGTCACGTCGATCCGCTTGAGGACGCGTTTCCAATTGTTGAGGATTTCGCGCACGAGCCAGTGGTTATGGTTCGCATGCAAGACCGCGTCGTAGGTCAAGACCTTGGTGGGATCACCTTCGGATTTGAAGACGAAGGTGCCTATATCCAGCTCGTTGAGGCGCAAGTGCAGAATGGCATCGTCGAATTCACGGGCAAGCTTCAGCATATAGAACGCCGCGCCCTCGGCCTGGATCGCCTCCGGCGTGGTCGGCGGGTCGGCGGTCGGACCTTTCAAAATGATCGTCGCGCGACGGCCCGCTCGATCGATCTCGACCCGCACGGTTTCATAGATCACCGCTTCGGCGGCAATCGTGCGGTTCAAGGCCGTCAGCACGATCCCCGTGGCGTTCGAGGGGCGGTCCGATGCGGCCGCGAGCATCGCCACGGCTTCACCTATCGCTGCATCGAACTTCGAGTTCGGCACACATTGGTCGACCAATCGCCACTCGACCGCGCGTTTGCCTTTGACGCCTTCTTCGATCGTACAGAAGGCATCTGCACGATCACGGCGCACCTTGCGTTTGTCGGTGACTCGGGTGAGACCGCCGGTGCCGGGCAGCACGGCCAATAAGGGAAGCTCCGGCAAGGACACTGTCGAGTTGCCGTCGTCGGCCAGAATGATGCGGTCGCACGCCAGCGCCAACTCGTAGCCACCGCCGGCCGCCGTGCCTCGGATGGCGCAGAGGAATTTCTGACCCGAGTACTCCGAGGAATCCTCCATGCCATTGCGCGTCTCATTCGTGAATTTGCAGAAGTTGACTTTGTGCGCGTGCGCGGACCCCGCCAACATGCGGATGTTGGCACCGGCGCAGAACACGCGGTCTTTGCCTGATTTCAGAACGACCACTTTGACTTGCGGATGCTCGAACCGCAGGCGCTGGAGCGCATCCGCCAACTCGATGTCGACGCCCAGATCATAGGAGTTGAGCCTGAGCTGGTAACCCTTGAAGAGCGTCGCATTCTCGTCGACGTCCATGATCAGCTCGGCCACATCGCCGGTGATCACGAGTTTCCAGTGGCGATACTGATCAGGCGTCCGCGCGAAATCGATGATTCCAGTGGGCGCCGTCAGCTCAGCCGCCGTGCGATCTGCCACGTTGCTTCTCCTATTCGCCCGATTGTGCCGTCTGCGCTGAACAAATACAGGCAAAGGTGGCACGCTGGAAAGGCATTCTCACGGGGTGGATCATCACGTTCCGCTGTGTGGCCCTACATCAAGTCACCAGACCCATCAGGCGGTCCGCGTTGCCGTGGGCGATTTTCTCACGGTCGGCTGGAGACACGGGCAGCGCATCGAGGAATGCGCGGGCCCGCGCATTCGAGGCAAAGGGGTAGTCGACCGAAAACATGATCCGGTCGGCGCCGAAAGTCATGAGTGCGGCCACGAAGGGAACGGTGGTGAAAAACCCGCTCGTCGTGATCCAGACTTGATCGAGGATCGTCTGGCGGACGGAGCGGCGGAGCAGTCGCTTGGCTTCCGTGGCAGTGGTTTCATCGATCCGGTCGAGCATGAAGGGGATCGCCTCGCCCATATGGCCGATGACGATCTGAAGCCGGGGATGGCGGTCGAGTGCCCCACTCAACACCAACCGCAGCACATGCACCGCCGTTTCCATGTGCCACCCCCAGGACGACACGGCCAGTGAAAAGCTGAAACTGCCGGGAAGCCCATCGAAGTGCGCGGCCCGCACGCTTTGGGAGGGAATGCCCGGATGAATGTAAATCGGCACCCCCAACGCTTCGGCGCGCGCAAGAACCGGCTCGAACATGGGGTCATCGAGAAAGCGCCCATCGGTGGGCCCATTGACCAGCAGACCGCGGAAGCCGAAGTCTTTGACCGTGCGTTCCAGCTCGTCCGCCGCCGCATCGGGCGAGAGCATCGGCAGGTGTGCGAACCCTTTGTAGCGGTCTGGGTGACGGGACGTGGCCTCGAACAGCGCGTTGTTGTAGTCCCGCGCCAGAGCGACGCCTTCTGCCCCCGCAACGACGTCGGCTCCTGGACCCGCAACAGACAGCACCTGCATCGTAATGCCGCTCGCATCCATGTCCTCGAGGCGCGCAGCCCCCAGATCAGCCAACTCGTTGCGCTTGATCGTCTGGCCCCAGACGACGTCGGAACCCGGGAAGCCGCGACGGCGAATGGCGGCCGGGTCGATGCGACTGACGATGGAAGGAACGGTGTAGTGCTCTTCCAATGCCACGATGCGCATGGCGCCTCTCCCCGGTTTTCCTGACCTGAACTCACCGTCGCGAGGATCGGCGCGTGACGCCATCCTCGCGATGCGGCACGCGTCATCCCCCCGTTTTGTCCTGGGTTTTGGTCGCGAAATCGCTCGCGTCATGACGCTCGTGGAGCTGGCTCGACGGCTCACCTTGGATGCGATTGACCATTCGCCCCCGCTTGACGGCTGGACGCTCGCCAATCGCCTCGGTCCAGCGATTGACGTGCTTATAGCTCGCCACATCGAGAAACTCGCCCGCGCCGTAAAGCAGACCCTTGGCCAGCGCGCCGTACCAGGGCCAAATCGCCATGTCGGCTATCGTGTATTCCTCCCCCGCCATATAGGCGTTATCGGCGAGATGGCGATCGAGCACGTCGAGCTGGCGCTTCGTTTCCATCGCGAAACGGTTGATGGGATATTCCCACTTGGCCGGCGCATAGGCATAGAAGTGTCCAAACCCACCGCCGAGATAAGGTGCGCTCCCCATCTGCCAGAAGAGCCAGTTGAGCGCCTCGGTGCGCTTGTCCAGCTCTTTGGGCAGGAAAGCCCCGAATTTTTCCGCAAGGTAGAGCAGAATCGCGCCGGACTCGAAAACGCGCAGGGGCTTGGCGGGGTTTGAACGGTCGAGCAGTGCTGGGATTTTCGAGTTGGGATTGATGGCGACGAAGCCCGACCCGAACTGGTCGCCGTTACCGATGCGGATCAGCCAAGCGTCGTACTCGGCGCCGGTGTGGCCGAGCGCCAGCAGCTCCTCGAGCATGACGGTGACTTTCACGCCGTTGGGCGTGCCCTGCGAATAGAGCTGCAGGGGCTGTTTGCCGACGGGAAGTTCCTTCTCGCTCGTCGCTCCGGCGATGGGGCGATTGATATTGGCGAAGCGTCCACCATTCTCTTTGTCCCAGATCCAGACTTTGGGCGGAGTGTACTCGGCTGAAGTGCTCATGGTTCGAGATGTCCTCGGTTGTCTGCGGTGTCGGGCGGAAGCCGTCGATGGGGCTCATCGAGGTTGTACCGATCTCTTCGCCAGCCGTCGACCCGGCGCAATCCGCCAAGACGCTATTGCGCCGAGCTTTGTGCCGCCGGGAGGTCACCCAGATAGAGGCGCTTGACGAGGTCGTTGGCTGCGAGATCAGCGGCGGAGCGTGCGTCGACGGCAATTTCGCCGTGCACGATGATGTAGCCTCGGTCGGCGATGCGGATCGACTGGTGGAAATTCTGCTCGGCCATCAACACCGTCAGCCCGAACTGACGTTTGAGATCGCCGATCCGATCCATGGTTTGCGCAACGAGTAGCGGCGACAAGCCGACGGAGGGCTCGTCCACGAGCAGCAGCCGGGGTGAGGCCATCAGCGCGCGCGCGATAGCCAGCATCTGCTGCTGGCCACCCGACATGGTGCCGGCAAGTTGGCGCCGCCGCTCCTCGAGGATCGGGAAGGCCGTGAACGCGAAGTCGAGATTGCGCTTGATTCCTTCGCGCGCCTCGCGCCGATAGGCGCCCAGCATCAGGTTTTCTTCCACCGTCAACTTGGGAAAGAGGCGGCGTCCTTCCGGGACCAGCGACACGCCCAGGCCCACGATGTGTTCGGTGTCGAGCTTCGTCAGCTCGTGAGCCGTGCCGTCGATCGTCAACTGGATGGAGCCCGCAGTCGGCCGGATCAGGCCCATGATGCATTTCATGAGCGTGCTCTTGCCGTTGCCGTTGGTGCCGAGCAACGCGACGGTCTCGCCGTCGGCAACGCCGATGGAAATACCGCGCAGTGCGCGAACGGCGCCATAGCCCGCGTCGAGACCGGAAACGGCGAGGTCAAGTGCCAAGGTAGGCCTCCTGCACCCGCTTGTCGGCCATCACCTCGGCCGGCGTTCCCGCTGCAATGATGCGCCCGGTGTCGAGGCACACCACACGCTCGGAAAACCGCATCACCGCGTGCATGATGTGCTCGATCATGATGATGGTCAGCCCATCGCGATTGAGCCGCACCAGCAATTCGAGAACCTCGTCGATTTCCGAGTTCGACAGACCCGCCATCGCCTCATCCGAGATCAGCAGCTTGGGGCGGGCGGCGACGGCCCGAGCGAGTTCCATTTTGCGGAGTTCGACCTGGCTCAACTGGCTGGACATCGTCTGCGCTTTGGCGGCGAGGCCCATGCGGTCGAGAATGTCGGCAATGGCGTCGTCACGGCCCGCGCGATCGAGGCCGTGTCCTTCCGCTGCGAAGTCGAGCGCGACGGCAAGGTTCTCGACGACGGTCATGCTCTTGAAGGGTCGCGGGATCTGGAAGCTGCGCGCAATGCCGCAGCGGGCGCGCTGGTAGGCCGGCAAGTGCGAGATGTCGCGTCCCGCGAAGGACACCGCGCCGCTGTCATGATGCAGCGCGCCGGAAATGCAGTTGATCAGCGTAGTTTTCCCCGATCCGTCGGGACCGATGAGGCCGAACCGCTCGCCGGCGCGGATGTCCAGGCTGACGCCATCCAGCGCGGTGAAGCCGCCGAAGCGCTTGGTCACGGAGGTGACGCTGAGAAGCGGTGGGCTCATGCGCCCTCCTTCCGCAGACGCAGTTTCACAAGGGCCGCACGTATTCGGCGACCCAGCCCGATCAGACCTTCCGGTGCGCCGACCACGAACAGGACCAGCATGACACCCAGCACGAGCACGTTCATTTCGGACGAGATGGTGACGCTGAGCAGCTGCTGCGTGATACCGAGCAACAGCGCACCGAGGATGGGGCCGATCCAATGGCTGGTTCCCCCGATCAGCGACATCGCCAAGGCTGATACGGAGTAGTTGAGGTTGAACGCGGACGCGGGATCGGCGAACGAGAGGTACATGGCGCTCGGCGCCCCGGCGGCGCACATGACGGCACCGGAGATGACGCAGGCAATGAGTTTCAATCGCAGCGTCGGCACGCCCGTCGCTTCAGCTGCCACTTCGTCGTCGCGCAAGGCTTGCAGGCCGCGTCCGATCCACGAGCCCTGGATGAACCGCGCCAGCGCCACGGCGATCACGACTAGGACGGCCAACACGACGAACAGCATTTTGACGTAGCTGTCGAAGGGCGGCGTCAGAGGTGGGCGCAACAATTGTATGCCCGTGGCGCCGCCGACGAATTTCCAGTTGATGACGAACGTCTCGATGATGATTGTCAGCGCAATCGTGGCGATGGAAAAGAAGATGCCGCGCATGCGCAGCGTCAACGCCCCGACGAGCAGGCCCAGCACGGCGCCGACCACCGCAGCCGTCACGATCTGCACGATCAACGGTGCAGCGATCCACTTGAACATGAACACGGCTGTATAAACACCGATACCGAAAAAGGCGCTGGTGCCGAAGTTCACGTAGCCCGCATAGCCGCCCAGGATGTTCCACGCCGTCGCCAGCACGATGAACTGCAGGATCACGTAGCCGGCGAAGAACGGGTATTCGTTGCGCACGAGCATCGTCGCCATGAAGGCGCACGCGACAAAGATCGTGTTGCCGCCCCAGAATGCCAGTCCGCTGCGCGCGCTCGCCATGCCGCTATCTCCCGAACAAGCCTTGCGGGCGCACGGCCAGCACGAGCAGCAGCATGGTGAATGAAATCGCGGGCGCCCACGAGGCGCCGAAGAGCGTCAGCACGATCGACTCGGCAACGCCCAGGATGATGGCCGCCACCAGCGTGCCGCTCATGCTGCCCAAACCCGCCATGACGACGACGCAGAACGTGCGGCCGATGTAGGCCCGATCCAGCGTCGGGTCGACCGGGGCCACGATGATGAGCAGCGCGCCTGCGAGTCCGAGCACGGCAGTGGCGATGCCGAAGGCATATTGCTTGATGCGCAGCGGATTGGCGCCCATCAGGCGGAGAGCCATCTCGTCCTGCGCGACGGCGCGGATGGCGCGACCCAGAAACGTGCGCGACAGATAAGCCGTCAACACCAGCGTCAACGTCAACGCAACGGCGAAGGCCACCAGCAGACGCATCGGAATGCGCATGTCGCCGATGCGCCAGCTTTGGCCGATATAAGGCGCCTGCACCGTGCGCTGATCGACGCCGAAGGCAACGATGATCCCCACCTCGATGATGAACGCGATGCCGAAGAAGAAGGCAATGCCGCGCACGCCTGCGTCACTGCCCCGTCGCTCGAACGTCTCGTAATAGAGACGGTACGTCGCCATGCCGATGACGAAGAAGAGCGGCGTGATGAGGAGCCCGGCGAGGATGGGATCGATGCCGTTCTGGTTCAGAATGTAAACGCCGTAGGACGCCAGCACGAGGAGGGCTGGATGCGCCACGTGCGGCACATCGAGAAGGCCGAACGAGACGGACAGCCCGATGCTGACGGCCGCGTAAAAGCAGCCGAGCAGCAGACCGAGCACGACGGCGTCCAAGAGCAGCTCGAATGAGAACATCGGTGTTTCCCCCGCTCCCCGATTAGGACTTCGCAAGGAGAGGGTCGATGAGGGAGGGCAAGGGAGCCGCGCGAGCGCCTCCCCTAAAGACACGAGACCGAACGACTCGCGACGCTTACTGCCGCGCTTTCTCGAAGGGCACGACCACCTCGCCCGTCTTCAAGTTCTCGGGGAACAAGATCACCTGCTTGCCGGCGGTCTTGAACTGGTCGAGGTTCTTGTCCACGACGCCGCGATACTGTGCTTGCAGGGTGGCCGAGACCTTGCGCTCGCCGTCGGGTCCGAACGCAATCGGTCCGACGATGGTCTTGTGCTCGTTCTCGCGCAGGTATTTGGCCAACGCCTTCTGGTCGAGACTATTGGTGGCTTTCACCGCCGCCTCGAGCATCTGGCCGGTCGCATAGCCGAAGGGCGCCAGGTAATAGCCGAGCGGGTCGACCTTGGCCTCCGTCGCGCGGGGGCCATATTTTTCGAAGAACGCCTTCGTGCCGTCGAAGTACATGCTAGGCTCGGGCAACCAGCTATTGTAGTTCACCACGCCATTCAGCAGTGCGCCCATCGATTCGAGGTTCGACGCGAACTGCAGGCCGACCATGCCGCCGCCGAAAATCTTGACGTTGTCGCCGACGCCGATCTCGTTGACCGCGCGCAGGATGCCGACGGAATCCGGCGGGTAAGACGCAACGAACACCATGTCGGGCTTGGAGGCTTTCAGCGCCCGGATCATGGCCGAGAATTCGACCGTGTTGGGCGGATAGTTCTGTTCGTAGACGACAGGTAGCGAGCGTTCGGTGGCAACGCCCTTCGCAGTCTTGGCGACGTTCTGCGCGAACTCCTGATCGGCCGCCAGAATCGCGATCGATTTCGCGCCCGCCTTGGCGCCGATGTCCATAAAGGCTTTCGCCCAGCTATCGGCCGGTCCCCATGGGGCATTGTTGAACCACATGTCGTGGCCGACACGGCTGTTCACCTGGAACGAGAAGTTGCCCATGAACAGCAGGCCGCGCTGCTTCACGATGGGCATGATGGGCGCGGTCTGCACGGTCGCGTACGGCGCGAACAGAATGTCCACTTTGTCGACATCGAGCAGCTTGGCGTAGATCGCAGGGCTCTCCGTGGCGCTCGACTTGTCGTCGTAGACGATCAGTTCGACTTTGCGTCCGAGCAGTCCACCCTTGGCGTTGATGTCGTCGCGCCAGATTTCGATGCCGATGAGGGAGGATTTGCCTCCCGCCGCCAGACCACCGGTTGCCGGCATGCTCATGCCGATTTTGATCGGCGGCTGCTGCGCCTCGACGCAGGGTGCGCCGATCAGCGCTGTTCCCGCAACCAGACCGAGGCCAGCCAAAACGTGTCTGCGGTTCATCGTTTTCTCCCGAGTGTTAGTTGACGTTTTTTGTGGATTATCGTGCTGTTGAGCGTTCTATTCTGCGGCCGACACGCGTTCCGATTTCACTATGGCCGACGGATCGGCGCCGACACGTCCCGCCGTTCGATCCGCAGCACTTTCCCTGGCGAGCCGCAAATCGAAGCGGATCGAGGGCAGGCCCTGCATCGGGCACGCGGGATCGGTGGCCTTGATTTCCGCCACCAAATCCGAAGACACACCAAACACCGTGTCGTCGGCGAGGTGGGGATCGCCTTGCAGGTAGAGCGCGGTAATCAGTTCGCGATATCCGGGCGCCCCGGCGAGGCAATGGATATGGGCGGGGCGCATGCCATGGCGCGCCTGCGCCTGCGCCAGTTGCCCCACGGGGCCATCCATGGGAATCGAATAGCCGATGGGCAACACCGTGCGCACCCAGTAGCGCCCCTCACCGTCCGTCTGCACGACGCCGCGATAATCGACCGGCGCGCCGTCGAGTTGGACGTCGTAGAGGCCGTGCGCCCCCGTTTGCCAGATCGATACCGACGCGTTCGCAAGGGGGCTGCCCTTCACGTCCGACACGCGCCCCCAAAGCACGGCCTCGGGGCCATCCGCTTTCTTGGCGATCTGTGCACCCCGTTCGACCTGCGGCGTGTTCTCGCGATAGAACGGCCCGAGCAGGCTCGTGTCCGTGCCCTCCTCGAGTGCGGTCCGGTCCTGCATCAGATTGACCAGCGCGGAGAGGCCGACGGTATCCGACAGCAGGATGAACTCCTGGCGCTCCGGCGTACACATCCGGCCGACCTGCGTCATGAACTCGATGCCTTTGATCCACTCGGCCGGCGTCAGGTTCGTCTCGCGCGCGAAGGCGTGCAGGTGCTTCACGGCGGCGAACATGATCTCCTTCAGCCGAGGATCAGGCGTCGCCGCCATCTGCTCGAGCACGGCGTCTGTAATGGTAGAGGGAGTCAGCTTGCGAATTTCGGCCACGGCTCTTCTCCTCGACTGCCCGGCGTCGGATAAAGGACGATAGCAGACTGTCTATGGTCAGCGCATCGGGATCCGCCCCAAAGCCGACAGAATGCGCTCCGGCGTGAAAGGCTGGGCAAACACCTTGGCACTGAACGGGCGCAAGGCGTCGTTGATGGCGTTCATGATGGCGGCGGGTGCACCGGCCGTACCAGCCTCGCCCGCGCCCTTGGCGCCGAGCAACGACTCCGCCGTCGGCGTTTCGACATGACCTACGTCCATGTCGGGCATTTCGGCGGCCATGGGCACGAGATAATCCGCCATCGAGCCGACGGTGAGCTGGCCTTCGGGCGTGTAGGTGCAGTGTTCGTAAAGTGCGGCGCCGATGCCCTGCACGATGCCACCGCGCACCTGCTCGTCCACCAGCAGCGGATTGATGATCCGACCGCAGTCCTCCACACACCAATGCTTCAAGAGTTTGACGAGGCCGGTATCGACATCCACTTCGAGCCAGCTCGCCTGCACCCCATTGGTGAAGGCGAACGGGAACTGCTTGGTGATGAAGTGCCGTGTCTGCATCAGCTCGCGCGGCAGATCGAGCGGCAGCGTGTCGCCCCGGAAGTAAACGATGCGTCCGAGTTCGCCGAGCGGCATGCGCACCGCGCCGGTCGCCTTGTCGACGATCGAGCCCATCACGAGGTCGAGATCTTCGGGGGCCGCTTGCAGCATGGCGCCCGCCACCTTCAACGCGGCTTCCTTCGTGGCGAGGCCCGCTTGCAGGGCGGCTTCACCGCCGATGCCGGCGCCGCGACAGGCCCAGGTGCCGCCCCCATAGGGTGTCGTCAAGGTATCGCCGGTGATCACCCGCACCGTGTCGATCGGCACGCCGACGGCTTCGGCGACGATCTGGCGGATGATCGCCTCCGTCCCCTGGCCTTGTTCGGTGACGCCAGTTGCCGCCACCACCGAACCGTCCGGATCGATGCGCACGGTGCAGCCGTCCTGCGCCGAGATGCGTGCGCCACCGATGCCGTACATGAAGGGTGACGGGTTGGTCAGCTCGATGAAGCTCGCAAAGCCGATGCCGCGATGGACGCCTTGGGGCCGTAGCCGTCTCTGCTCCGACCGCAACCCCGCATAGTCCATCATGTCGACGAGCTTGGTCAGCGACTGGTTGTGGCTGAGGCCTTCGAACCGCATACCGGCGGGCGACGAACGCGGATAGGTGCCGTCCTTCATCAGGTTCTTCTGGCGGAACTCGACCGGGTCCATGCCCAGTGCCTCGGCCGCGAGATCGACGAGGCCTTCTGTCACCGCCGTGGCGATCGGGTGACCGACAGCACGGTACTGGCACGTCGGCACCTTGTTTTGCAGCACGACCGTGGTTTTGGCGCGATAATGGGCGAAGTCGTACGGCCCGCCAAGCAGGTTGACGACCTGATTGCCCTCGACGGCGCTGGTGCGCGGATAAACCGAGTAAGGCCCGATGCCGGTCAAATCGTCGGCGTCGATAGCCGTGATGTGCCCCTCGCTGTCGACAGCCATGCGCGCCGTGATGCGGTGATCGCGGGCGTGGATATCGGAGGCGAAACTCTCCAGCCGGTCGGCGACGAACTTGACGGGACGGCCGAGCATCTTGGCGATGACGGCGACGGCCATTTCATCGGGATAGACGTGGACCTTGATGCCGTAGCTGCCGCCGATATCGCGGCAGATGACGCGCACGGCCGATAGCGGCAAGCGCAGATGCTTGGCGAACACCTCTTGCATCATGTGGGGCGCCTGGGTGGCGTGGTGCACGGTGAGCGTGCCGTCGCTCGAGTTGAATTCGGCGAGGATCGAGCGGGGCTCGAGCGTCACCCCCGTGTGGCGGCCCGTGTGGAACGTCGCCTCGACGACCTTGTGCGCCGCCTTGAAGGCTTCGGCGACGTTGCCGGTCTCGTTGACGCGTTCGAAAACGAGGTTGTCGCCGAGATCGGCGTGAATGACGGGCGTCGCTTTGTCGAGCGCGGTCTCCATGTCCGTGACGGCGGGCAGCGGCTGCCAGTCGACGTCGATGCGCGCCACGCCATCCTCGGCAAGCGCGCGGCTGTCGGCCACGACGGCGGCAACGGCTTCTCCGGCCCACGTGGCATTGGTCAACGGCAACGGGAGTTGCGGCGCGGACTTCATGCCCTTCAGGTGCGCGAGCACGGCGACCCAGGGATCGCAATGCGCTGCCAAATCCGGCCCGGTGAACACGCGAACGACACCGGGAATCTGCAACGCCGCACGTGCATCGATGGTGCCGATGCGGGCGTGCGCGTGCGGGCTGCGCAGAAACGCGACGTGCAGCATGCGCGGCAGCAGCAGATCGTCGACGAAGAGGCCGCGCCCTTCGACGAGTTTGCGCACATTGGGGCGCGGCACCGAACGGCCGATGTAGGAGTTCGGCCGGTCGACGGAGCGCGGCTCAATCACGTGGCTCATTCTGCACCCGCCCTCGCCTTGGCTACGGTCTCGACTGCATCGACGATGGCCTGATAGCCGGTGCAGCGGCAGTAGTTGCCGGAGATATGCTCGCGAATTTCCTCCCGCGACGGCACACGTCGCGTCTGCCCCGCCGCCGCCAACAGATCGGCCGCCGTCACCAGCATGCCCGGTGTGCAGTAGCCGCACTGGGCGGCGTTGCGCGCGATGAAGGCCTCCTGCAAGTCCCGGATCGCGCCCGTGTCGGACAACCCCTCGATCGTCTCGACCGTGGCGCCATCGAGGCTGGCCGCGAGCACGAGGCAGCCGCGCGCAATGACGCCATCGACGCGCACGGTGCAGGCGCCGCAGGAGCCGTGTTCGCATCCCGTGTGCGTACCCATCAGCCCCAGATCTAGTCGCAGGAAATCGACGAGATGGCGACGCGCTTCGACGCGGCGGCGGACCGTCTCGCCGTTGACGCGCAGGGTGATATCGATCTCGCTCGTCATGGGGCCCCTACCTTCAGCGACGGATCGAACCGAGCCAGTGCGCGGCCCAGAAGTACGCCCGCGAGGTGGCGCTTGAAGGCCGCGTTGCCGTGCAGATCTTCGGGTGGATCGAGATCGCGCTCGAGGGCCGCGACCGCCGTCGCGAGCGTGGCAGGCGTCCAGGGCCCGGCACCCAAGGCGGCAGCTGCGTCGCGGGCTTCCACCGGCGTGGCTCCGACACCGAAATAAACGAGTGTAAGCGCCCCCGCTGCCTGCCGTGCCACGAGGCCCGCCATCGCGTAGTCACCGCTCCGCCGGGCCAGTTCCAGGATCGTCGATTGCTCTCCTGCTTCGAGCGGCGGCACCTCGATGGCCCCGATCAACTCGTCGTCGACGAGCGCGGTTTCGAACAGGCCGGTGAAGAAGTCCGGAGCGGGGATACGCCGTTCGCCCCGCGCGCTGACGGCCACGATCGACGCGCCCAGCGCAACGCAACACGCGGGAAGCTCGGCCGCAGGATCGGCATAGGCGAGCGACCCCCCGATCGTGCCTCGGTTGCGAATGGCGGGATGCGCGATCAGCGGAACGGCCTCGGCGAGCAGCGGCGCATCGCGGCGCACGAGCAGATTGGCGCCCAGGTGCGTGTGTGTCGTCAACGCCCCGATCCTGAGGACGCCCTGCGGGGTGGTCGAAATACCCTGCAACGCCGGGACACGTCCGATATCGACCAGAATTTCGGGCTCAGACAGTCGGAACGCCAGTGAAGCGAGGAGGCTCTGGCCACCGGCAAGCAGGCGAACGCCGCCTTTGCCGTGCCAAGCGAACACCTCATCGAGCGAATGCGCTCGGACGTATTCAAGCGAAGCAGCCTTCATGTGCCTCCCGGCGCGGATCGTCTACGCGATCATTACGGGAAAGGTATCGACCGCCGCACAAGGCCGCAAGAGAACATTTCGGGGGTCAATCGAGGAGCCACGGAGCCGCAGCCGCCTGCGCGATCTGACGGACCTGCGCCATTAAGCCCGCGCCGACAGGAATGCCCTCGCGCAGGCGCGTTTCGGCCAGTTTCCATTGCGGATCGCCGGCTACCATGACCGGCCGATCCGGGTCGACTGGAGTCGTCGCTCTGAGCGCACCCAGAAACGTCGCAACGTCGCTTTCGAAATCCCCCGCGCCGCGGAAGATGGCGGGGTCGATGGCCATCAAGAAATGCCCGATGTCCATGCCGACCGGCTTTTTCGTGTGCTCGGGATCTGTAATGAGCGTCGCGCCCGACAGGCAGGACGACAGGATATTCACCATCACCGCGAGGCCGTAGCCTTTGTAGCTCGAGTTCTCGGGCGTGCCGCCGAGCGAGGTGAGGGAGCCGCCCTTCTCTTTGGCCACCAGCGGATCATTGGAGGGGCGACCTTCGCTGTCCAACACCCAACCATCGGGCGTGGGGAGCTTTTCGTTGGCCTTGTTGCGGATGCGCCCCGCCGCAACGGTCGTCGTTGCCATGTCGAGCAGGAATGGCACGCCGTCGCTGCTCGGGGCCGCGAATGACCAGGGATCGGTGCCGAGCCGCGCCTGCTTGCCGAACGTCGGCGCCACCTGAATGCCCGAGGCCGATGTGCAGCTCATGCCGATGAGGCCCGCGTTTGCACCCATCAGTGAATAGAACCCTGCTGCGCCGAAATGCGCCGAGCCGCGCACCACAGCGGCGGCCATGCCGACGGTTTTGGCCTTGGCGATCGCCGTCGACATGGCGAAATGCGCGGGTACGTGACCAAGTCCACCGCAGCCGTCGACGACCGCCGACACGGGCGTCTGCGATACGATCGCAGGCC
The DNA here is from genome assembly GCA_031406575.1 of Hyphomicrobiales bacterium. Classification (GTDB taxonomy): domain Bacteria; phylum Pseudomonadota; class Alphaproteobacteria; order Rhizobiales; family Hyphomicrobiaceae. Next base: position 5,703 of record JANOHP010000069.1, on the reverse strand, counting down.
GCGCATCCATGCGTGCGCGACCGTTGCGGCGCAACAGATCGTAGCCCGGAATCATCGAAATGCCGTGGCTGTCGACACCGTGAAGGTCCGACCAAGCGAGCACTTCGGCCGTGATCTCGGCGTTGTCCTCGGGCATACCCCAACCACGCAGAATCGCTTTCAACTGAGCGCGGTGATTGGCATAGGTTGCAGGCATAAAGCGTCCCCTCGGGCTGGCGTTGCAGTGTTCAACCTCGACGATCGGCACGGACGTGGCAAGGGGCTGTCAGCCCTGCAATCTCCAGCAAAATGACGGGCTCCCGGATAATGAGTCAGCTGTCGAGATCGGAGCCTGCGCCCAATTCATGGGGCTCGGTTGCATTCACCCCACTGTACGAGCAAGACCCGCGTGGCGATTCAGAGTATGGAGAGAAAACTATCGACTTCTCGTAGCGTGGCGAACGATGGCCGACCAGATGATCCATGATCGCATCGAGGGCTGACACATCTTGTGGCTTCTCATAACTTGCACGCTGGTCACGACCCTCTACGCGACCAGTCTCACCATCGCCAACGTGTCGCTGCCGCAAATTCAAGGCGCGATGTCAGCCAGCCCGGATCAAGTGGCCTGGGTCGTCACGTCCAATCTGATTGCGACGGCGGTGACTATTCCTCTTGCCGGTTGGCTCTCGAGCCGTTTCGGACGTCGCCGCGCCATGATCTGGGGGGTGGCCGGATTTGCCGCCGCGACCGTGATGTGCGGCTTTGCTACGTCTCTCGACGAGCTGATCTTCTGGCGCGTGCTGCAGTCGGCCTTCGGCTCACCCCTGACGCCGATCTCACAATCGATCGTCATCGATGAATTCACAGGCGCGAAGCGCAGTCGGGCGCTCTCGATTTATTCGATGGGCGTCGGCATCCCGCCCACGATCGCGCCCGTGCTCGGCGGCTACATTAGCGAAGCATTCTCGTGGCGCTGGGTTTTCTTCATCTTGGTTCCAATAGCGCTCATCGCATTCGCCGGTGCGCTGACCGCGATCAAACCCGACCCGCCGCGCGAAGACCGGGCAAAGCTCGATTGGACGGGGTTCCTCAGTCTCTCGATCGCCGTCGCCTGCATACAGCTCGTGCTCGATCGCGGCGGGCGCGCCGAATGGTTCAGCTCGACGGAGATTATCGTCGAATGTGCATTGGCGATCCTGTTCGGCTGGATTTTCCTGGTTCATAGCCTGACCAAGGATCGCCCCTTTCTCGACCCGCGCCTTTTGCTCGAGCGCAATTTCGCCTTGGGGATAGGCATATCGGCCATCTTTGGCATGCTGTTCGTGACGCCGATGGTGCTCATTCCGGCTATGCTTCAGCAGCTCAGGGATCTGCCTGAATTCACCGTCGGTGTGTTGATTGCGGCGCGCGGCGCCGGGACGGCGATCTCGAGTGTGTTGATGATCATGTTCGCCAGTTCTTGGAACCCGCGCCTGCTGTTCCTCATCGGCTTTGGCCTGCACACTTATGCCGGGCTCGAGATGGCGCGCTTCGAGGGGAACGTGCCACTGTCCCAGGTTGCCTGGGCAATGGGAGTGCAGGGCTTTGGAGTCGGTTGGCTTTGGGTGCCAATGTCGCTGGTCATTTTCTCCAACCTCGACCCGCGTCGTTCGGCGGAGGGTGCCGCAATGTTTCATTTCGTTCGCAGCGTTGCCTCCAGCTACTTCATATCCGCGAGCGTGGTGGTCGTGTTTCACACCCAGAAAGTGAGCTACAGCGAGCTGGTGCAGTGGATCAATCCATTCAACACGCGTGTGGACCTGCAGAGTGGAATGGGCGGCTGGACCACCGAGAGTGCGACGGGACTCGCTCGCCTCGCTGGTGCGGTGGCACGCGAGGCAACGACCATCGGCTACGTCAACGCCTTCAATCTGTTTCTATGGACGTCACTCCTCGTCTACCCGCTCATTGCGCTGATCGTTTGGCCGCCATCCGGTTACCGGCCACGCGTTTAGCGAAACGCTGAAATCACGAGCTCCAGCCAGCAAGATCCCCGAACTGAAGATCCAGGTATCGGGCATCGCGGAGGTGAGTTTCGCAACTGAGGTCGCGCTGGAGCGTCACGCTGAGGCGCTGGCCGGTTGGGCCCCCGATAGCGAGCGCACCGCAATCTACCGCGTGCGAGACTACGGGCTGCGCAGTTGAGATATCGGTGGCGACCCCGGCAGGGCTCGAACCTGCGACATCGAGCTTAGAAGGCTCGCGCTCTATCCAGCTGAGCTACGGGGCCGTGGGGTGAGTTCACCATACGGTTCGGAACGATCGCTTCCTAGCACATGGGACGCGGCGGTGCGACTCCCGCAACCGACACGGTCCATGTCGATCGCGAGCTGGATTTCAGCTCTATTAATGAATTGGTTACCCATTCGACGTGTAATCCAGATTGGCCTCGGATCGCCAATCCTGGCACCGCAGCATCGTCGAAGCGCCGAGCATGAAATCCTTCACCCGAGACGCTCCGCCCGAGATGACCCGCCCGCGATCGCTCGCGACCGCGCTCAGCCGGTGGGCTCCCGGATTGATTGCGCTCTCGATGCTGATCGGCACCGCAACATACGGCGGCCTTTCGCTGGACCCCGGCGTCTACACGTCCAGCAGCCAAATGCGCATGAGCGCAGGGCGGCAGAGTGCAACGCCAACAGCCCCCCCTGCTGCAAACCGCGACGCAATCTCTCGCGAACTGATGATTTTGCGATCGCGCGATCTGGCGTTGGCTGTCGCGGCGGATCTGAAGCTCGACGCGTCGGCGGCCTTCCAAGCAACGCCTCAACCCCTCACTCTTTTCGACAGATTGATCCGGCTGGTCGGGACCGATCCCAATTCTCCTCCTGCTGGCGAATCGAGCGAGGAGCGCACGGTGCGACTCTTCACACGTGCTGTCCGGGTCGTTCACGCGCCGGGCACGGATATCGTGACGGTCTCCTTCACATCCGCGGACCGGGAACTCGCTGCCCGAGCCGCCAACCGGATCGTCGATCTCTACCGAACCCGAACCAATGGGCTGCCGCCTGCCAAGCCAGCAGCAGCCACGCGTGTTGCCGCCGGTCCAATTCTTGTCGACGTTCTGTTGCGTGCAACGCCGTGGGCTACGATGACGGCAACCGAGCGCCTGATATCGGCGGGTCTCGCTGCCGGGGCGACGTTGATCATCGGATTTGCTTTGGCTGGCCTGCTGGCGTCGATGAGCCGCTCCGACCAACCGGACACGACGGGGGACGCAGATGCCTTCGCCCAGATGGCTCGGTTCGATGCGTCAACGCCCATCGAGGTGCGATCCGGTCAACAGAACGGTGAGCACTCCCGCAGGGATCGCGTCGAAATCGGGGCCGACCCCGTCACATCGTCGACGTTCGATCGGCACTACGAACCGCTCGAAAGTATCGGGCAGTTTTTCGCCTATCGATCGATCGGCCCGCTCTCGCGCCGGCTGATCGGCAATTCGGAAACGTCGGGCGGTTACCGGTCGCTGGTGGTGTCCGAAGCTCCCGGACAGGCCGCGCGCGAGGAGGCGACCGATCTCGCCGCCGCGCTGTGTGCTGCGGGCAAGCAGGTGGCGCTCGTGGACTGGAGCCTCGACGGCAGAGGCATCGCTACGGGGCTCGGCGTGCGGGCCATGCCTGGATTCATGGATTTGATCGAAGAACGAGCGACATTCGACGACGTCATCCAGAGATTGCCGGACGGTGACGTGCACGTCATTGCCTGTGGATCGCCGCAGTCGGGTGGCAACCTCGACACGGAGCGACTGAACCTCGTCCTCGATACGCTCGATGAAGTCTACGACCATATCATCGTGACCGGAACCGACGAGGCCGCGCGCGTGTTGTTCCTCGCCGTGGAGGGTCGCTTCGATGCCTGCGTGACTGTCAGGGACAAGCGTGCCGACGACCGCCGGGTGGCGCCGGAAACCGAAACGTTCCTGGGCTATCACGTCACCGATATCGACCTGCTTCGCCTCGAGGCGATCACTCCCGAGCGGCGCCGCGTTGCGAAGCTGAACCAGCTCCAGGACAGCCGGGAAGTGCGCGTGTGAAAGTCTCCTCGTCGCCCGGCATCTTCGATTCCTGATCACGTTGACGACTTGTTCTGGGAGATGTTCGCCGAAATGGGCCGCCAATCATCGACCCTCGTGAAAGCCGCCCTGTCCACTTTGAAATGGACGGGAGCTGCGGGCGCTTTGGCCCCGCTGACGGGCGGCATTGGCGCGATTTTCTGCTTGCAACATGTCGCGCCTGAACCACCCCGAGCCTTCGCTCCGAACCGCCATCGCACGATCACGCCTGCCTTCCTGGACGCGACGATCCGCACCGTGTTGGCCCAGGGGTTCGATATTCTATCGATGGATGGCGTGCAGCGCCGGATCGCCGAGGGTAATTTCGATCGGCCATTCGCGGCATTCACGTTCGACGGTGGCACGCGCGATATCTTGCAGCATGCCTATCCGACGTTTCTGCATTACAACGTGCCGTTCGCCATCTACGTTGCGTCGGATTTTGCCGATGGAACCGGCGATTATTGGTGGGTGAAGCTCGAGAAGGCCATCGCTGCTCTCGATGCCGTGGAGCTGAAAATGTACGGCACATGGAGCCGTATCGTGTGCGGCACCACGGCTCAGAAATACCGAGCCTTCGAGACGGTGGAAACGTGGCTGCGCACTCTGCCGGAGGCCGACGTGCGCGCCATCGTGTCGGATCTCTGCCGCTTGAATGGTGTCGGGGTCGATGGGTTGTGCGCAGAGTTGGCCATGAACTGGACCGAGCTGCGCGCGCTCGCTCGCGATCCCCTCGTCACCATTGCTGCGCAGTCTCGCGGGCATTGGGCATTGGCGAGGCTGGAACCAGCGAGCGCAAGGCAGGAGATGGCTTCCGGCCGGACACGCCTCGCCACCGAGATCGGCCGCCCGTGCCACCATTTCAGTTACCCTTATGGAGACGAGACCAGCGCGGGAACCCGTGAATTCGAGATGGCACAGGAGCTTGGATTTGCGACCGGCGTGACGACGCGCGCAGGCTTGCTGCATGCCGGCGATGTCGACGGATTGATGGCGCTGCCGCGTCTGGCGCTCGACGGCCGGTTGCAGAAAACACGATATGTGAGCGTGATGCTGTCCGGCGCCCCCTTCGCGCTGCGCGATCGGGCAGAGCGTCGGTCGCGGCGCGCGGCCGCCTGATCACTCCGGCGCGCGCCGTTTGGCGTAGGTCCACGACAGGATCAGGCCAGCAATCGGCACCCAAGCCAGACCCGCAATCGCATAGTAGGCGAATTGGGATAGACCGTTTGCGTTCGGCAAAACCACGGCTGCGACCACCATGGCGACGAGCACATACAGCGTGATGAACACGACGAGTCTGATCGTGCCGACGAGCGCCCGCAGGCCTGGGGTCATGGAACGTGTAACCTCTCGTGCGAAGCCCCCTCGGCGCGACGTGAGGGGGAATGCGCGGTGTTGATAGGCGTGAACTCTGCACCGTGCCGTGGGTGCCCCGCCTCCGCAGGCAATTCTATTCTCCCCGTCTTGTGTGGACGGCACCCGTGGGTCAAGGTGTTTTCGACGGGGCAGCGGGCTTTTTGCGTTCGGGGTGCAAGTCATGTGTACGACCTATGAGTGCGGCACGATCGGCCGCTGGCCATGATGCTGTTCGCCACCCCGGTCCCAATCATCCTGACGACCTCGAAGGCCAA
>JANOHP010000032.1:0-59491 GCA_031406575.1 Hyphomicrobiales bacterium | reverse complement strand
GCCGAAGAAGTCGAAGGCGGCGACGAAGCGATCATCGCGAAACTCGGTGTGCTGAGGTTCACGCGGCCGTTGCAGCCAGTCGAGGCCTTTCAGATCACCGCCCTCCACGAGGCGCGGGTTTTCAATCTCGAGGCCCGCTGGTAAACGGTCGACGAGCATGACGCGACCCCCCGCTTCTGCACCTTCGACCGTGAGCACGACGAGCAGGCGATCGTTCTGTGCGAGGCTGCCCGTGCCACCCTCGGCGCTCTTCATCTCCACCTTCTGGCCGTCGAGTGTGTAGTAGCTGCGCGTGATCGTGAAGCCCTTCGAGGTGGCGGGTTCTGGCGTCAGCGATGTGCCGATGATGGACACCAGCGCATCGACGGGCGTGTCGCCAGAGTTGACGAGGTCGAGGCCGCGCATCGCGAGGACTCCGGCATCGATCGGGTGTGCACCGTCGCCCTGCAGCGTGCGCCCATCCAAGATCAGGGTTTGCCCACGGGTCTCTTCGCTCAGCGCGCGGGCTGCCAGCAGCATCCACGCCTGCTCCTGCGTCGAGGTGTTGGTGCGGGTCTGGTAGACCTTGGCCAACACCCCCGTCAGGCCCAGCGTCGCCGCTTTGGCACTACCGGTTTCCGAAGCGAGCGTGACGAGGGCCGCGCCATCGCGCAGCAACGAGCCGTAGTCGGCCCGCGCTCGGTTCCACGCGGTCGCATCGCCGGGTTTTTCAATGGTAGCGATGGCCGTGCGGAAGGCGCGTTCGGCGCGCTCCTTGTCGCCCATCAGCGCCAGTGCGGCGCCCAATTGCGCTTGCGCCAGCGGCGTCGAGAACCGCTCCAGCCGCGTGTCGGCGAGGTAGCGCAGATCGCCTACGGCCGCGCGACCGTTGCGGGCGAGCACGTAGAGCGCATAGGCGCGCGTCTCGCCGCCTTTCTCGAAGTCCTGCGCATAGCTCACATAGTTGCCGAGCCGGTCCAGCGCTTGCGTGAACGGCTGCGGACGCACGGTGTAGCCGGCCTCCTTGGCGCGCGTGAGGAAGTCCGTGATGTAGGCGGTCAACCACAGATCGCTGCCGCTGGGTCCCCACACGCCGAAGGCCCCCGTGGAGTCCTGCATCTCCAGCACGCGTTCGATGGCCCCCTCGACGCGCGCGCGGATTTGACTGTCGGTGACGAGCCCCAGCCGCGTTGCCAACTGATTGACGTAGAGCAACGGCAGCGCGCGGCTCGTCGTCTGCTCGGCACAACCGTAGGGGTAGCGGTCGAGTTGCGTCATGATGGAGGCGACGTCGAGCCGGGCCGCAGACCCCGTCAGCAGAGAGAGCCGCGCGGTTCCGGGCAAGAAGTCGGCGATCATATCGCTCGACAGTGCGAGTTTGCCGCCCTTGGCCGCAAGATTGGCCGTTACGGCGCGCTTGATGTCGCCGGCCGGTGGTTTCACATCGAGTGCGATACGGCGCGTGACGGCGATGCCACCGGGACCCGAGACGCGAATGTCATAGACCGTGCGACCCAGACTCGCAGGGTTCACCTCGACGGCCTCGGTGCGGCGCTCGCCGGGTTTCAATTGCAGGTCGCGCGATGCGAGAGGGCGCGACGTGCGGGTTGCACCTTCCTCGGTGACGGTGAGGGCATAGGGTGCGGCTGGGCCGTCGATGTTGTGCACATCGACCGACACGCGTGCGGTATCGCCCAGCGTGAGGAAACGCGGCGCCGTGGCGGTGATGGCGAGGGTGTCGCGTACGATCACGTCGGCGGTGCCCGAACCCACTTTGCTGGCACTCCAGGCGACGGCCATCAGGCGCACGGTGCCGTTGAAGTCGGGCATGTCGAATGCGACGCGCGCTTTGCCGTCGCGACCGACGGTGAGAATGCCCGAGAACAGCGACAGCGGCTTTTCGACGGGCGGCGCGCCTTTCATCGACAGTGTGTCGGCACTGCCGTCACCACCCGAGCGCAGGCGGCCACGATCGGCGCGCATACCATCGATGAGGCGACCGTAGAGATCGCGCACCTCGAGGCCGAGGCCGCGCTGGGCGTAGAACCAGTTCTGCGGGGCAGGTGCCTCGTAGCGCGTGAGATTGAGTATGCCCAAATCGACGGCGGCAACCGTGACGCGCGCCTCCTCGCCTGCGGTCAATCCCGATACGTCGAGCGCCACGGGTAGCTTCGTTGCGGGCTTGGCCGTCTTGGGTGCGGTTAGCGTGACAGCAAGGGTTTTTTCACTGGTATCGACGCCGAGCCAGCGCACACCGATGGCGCGCGAAGGCATGCGGCGCGCTTTCTCGTCCAGTGCGCGATAGAGCGTGGCCGTGACGTAGGCACCCGGCAGCCACGCACCATCGACGGGCAGCGTGATTTCCGTGCCACCGGCGGGCACGTCTACCTGCCGGCTGGCGAGGAGCCCACTGGACAGAACAGCAATATGCGCGCGGCCGGCCTCGCGGCTGGTGATTTTTAGGCGGGCCGTTTCGCCGGTTTTGTAGGTGGTTTTATCGAGCGCGATGTCGAGCGTTTCGGGGCTGTCCGTGGATTCGGATCCGTGCCAGCCGGCGGTGAAGACGACGGTCGTCGTTGCGCCGCTGACTTCCCGAGAGGACAGGTGCAGGCGGTAGCGACCCCAATCCGGTTTGACCGAAATGCGCGCGGGTTTGCCAGCGACGGCGTCGGCGGTCCCGGTGGCGATGCGCTGCATCGTCGTCACCGCGTCGTGGCTCCACTGACCGCCGCGCGAATACCATTGGAAGCGCTGCTCGAGCCGCACGAGCTCCCACGTGTACGCCTTGGTATCGATCGGTTTGCCGTCGGCGCCAAACAGCTGCACGTCGAATTCGGCCGCTTCGCCTTGGCCGACCGTGTCGGCAAACAGCGGTTTCACGCCGATGCGCGGTGCGCCGAGCGACACAGGCAGCGTCAGGCGGCGCTCGATGGCGCGACCGCCCGGTTCCTTCAATCGCACGAGCACCTCGGCGTCGAGCGAGCGTTGCGTGCGCGGCATCGGCGGCAGACGAAAGGCGATATCGGCGGTGCCGTCGGCACGGGTGGCGCCTAATTCTTCGAGCGGTCGACGCACGGAGGTAATCTTTTCGTCGGCGAGACCGAAGCGATAGCCCGCGAGTTCGCCAATTTCGCTCGTGGCCGGTTTGACGATGACTTCGCCTTCGATTTCGAGGCCGGCAGCGGGTGGGCCGTAGAGAAAACGACCGTTGAGTTTGATGCGGCCGGTCTCGTCGACCGAGAGCGTCGGCGTCGTGGCCTCGAGTTTCAGATCGAGGCGTTCGGGCACGAAATCTTCGACGAGGAAGGCGGCCTGCGCCAGCGGCTCGGATTTCGGGTCGGCATGGAGCTTGGCGCGCCAGGTGCCCGTCATCGCTGTCGCCGCCAAGTCGAGCGTGGTCGTGCGTCCACCCAGGCCCTGATCGGGCAGCACCAGACGGCGATGCTCCACACCATCGGGACGCGACACGATGAGCGTCACGGGAAGCGTGGCGGCGCGGCCGGCGCGATCGCGGACGAGACCGGTCAGATGCACCGGTTCGCCTGGACGATAGACGCCGCGTTCGGCGAAAACGTAGGCATCGAGCGGGCCGGGCGGCTCGCGGCCTTTGACGCCGCGATCACTCAAATCGAAGGCGGCGCTCGCCACATCGAGGAACGCATAATCGTGGCCCGTTTCGGCGACGATGAGGGCAGGTGTCTGGCCACCCTGGCCTTTGCCGAGGCCCGCATCGAACCGGGCATAGCCGGCGGCATCGGTTTTCGTCGTGCCCAGCACTTCGTTGTTGCGCGCCACGAGGCGCACGGTGACGCCGACTGCGGGCGTGGCGGCAGCCAGCGAACGCACGAATGCGTGCAGGCCATCGGGGCCGGTCAGAGCGGTGAGACCCATATCGGAAACGATGAACCATTGGCTGGCGCGGTTGGTGCTGGAGTCGCTGTCGGCTTTGACCGAGACCGAAGCGCTGGCGATGTAAACGCCGGGCTCGAGCTTGGGAATTGCCTCGGACACGGGGATCGCCGTCGTCACGTCCTCATTGGCGCGCGGTGTGACGTCGAGGTCCCCCTGCCAGATGCGTTGCCCCGTGCGGTCGCGCACCGTGTCGATGTCGAAGCTTTCGAGTGATTTGAGGAAACCGTCGTGCATCACGCCCGCCAGGCCACGGTCACCGATGCGGTAAATCTCAATGGCGATTTTCGCCGTGTTGACCGTGACGACGGGAATGCCCTGCTGGCCGCGATTGGGCAGCACATAGGCGCGATTGGTGAAGCGCACGGACGCGTTGCGGTCGCGCACGTAGACGGCGAGTTCGGCAGGCTTATTCAACGCTTCGCCCGTCTCTGCCGGTAAGCCAGCACGCACGCGCACCTCGTAGCGTTTGCCGTGCGCCAAACCGTCGATGCACAATTGCTTGCCTTCGGCCGTGACGTTTTGGGGATCGCGGCCATCGAGCGTCACGAATTTGGCGAGATCGGCTTGGGCGCCCGATAAACGCTCGGAAAAGTTGAAGCACAGACGCGGCTCGGCCGTATCGGCGTCGATCTTGTAGTCGATCATGCGAAAGCCGTGCTCGGCGTGCAGTTTGGCGAGGCTGTCGCGTGCGCCCGCATCGTCGGCGAGTGCGAGGCTCGCCTGCAGGGCATCGATCGCGGGCCGCCAGAGCGAGCGCACTTTCAACGTCTCGGAGAGCGTCACCAGGGCCGAAGCTTTGTCGCGCGGATCGGTGGCCAGTCGATGGGCCTGCCATGCTGCACCCGAGGCCAACGCCGGCACCTCGTAGACATCGCCGCGCGCGGCGTCGGGCAGAACGGCGAGGTAAGCGCGCGCAAGGCTCGCCCAGGTGGACGCGTGCTTGGGCTCGAGGGCCAACGCTGCGAGCAACGAGGTGACCGCTTCTGCGGCCTCCTTGCGGCCGATCTGCTCGAGGCCGGTGCGCCGTAACTCGGCGGCCGTCTGCCGTGAAGGCTTCTGCGTGCGCACCAAGGTGGCGACGCGCTCGGCATCGCGCGCAACGGACGGGTGGGAGAACGATGCGGTTTGCGCGACAGCCCCTCCGCCACCACCCAGTGGCTCGACCGGAGAAACCATGCAGGCGATAGCCAGCGCAAGACCGGCACAGCGGCGAGCGGCGAATCCCATCGGACGATCCTCGGTTGGGCAGTGAGTGCGGGCACGATCCCGTGCACAGAGCAGGGCAGCATGACCGTTTGTGGGCGCACGAACTCTACCGTTTCAGAGCGGTTCGCTTGAAGCCCCGTGCGTGTCGTGCGGCAGCAACGGGCGGCAAGTGACGGCAAGTGGCGCGATGGGCCGGCGACGGTTTTGCCGTAACACAAAAGGCCGACGCACAGGTCGGCCTTTCAGGAGTCGATGGGGAGTGGGCGACAGCTCAGTGGCGGTTGAGCGGCGACCAGGACTTCAAGGCATCGATGGTCTCGGCGGCCAGCACCTGCGAGGTCGTCGCGCCCTGTTGGGGTGGCGTCGATCCAGTTTCGAGATGGCGCGCATAGAGCGGCTCGGCGCTGCGCCACAAATGCGCGAAGGTCTGGCGCGCGCGCAGGCTCTCGGTGGCGTCGTGCGACCAGCTCGAGAAGGCATCGCGCTTGTCGGGATCGCGGCGCATGTTGTCGCCGTACCACACGGCCGCATCGCCGATGACGAGCTGCTCGTGCGCGGCAAGGAAGCGCGGATTGGCGACCAGACGAATTTCGTGAGCAAAGCCTGGATCGAAGGACATCTGCCACGTCTCGCCCGAGGCGATGGCCGGCGATGCCGCAAAGACGATGCGGGCGCCAATAGCCCGGGTGGCGAGAGCCGCAGACAAAGAGAACACTGCGCGAGCCACGAGGCTGGCGGGAGAGCGGGCGACGATCAGAAGGTCGTCGAGCCGCCGGCCGGGTGTACCGGCGAGGGCGGTGGTCATGAAGTCTTCGAGGCGCTGTTGCCGGTCGTCGGGCTGCTGAGGGTCGTGAAGTGGCGTCAGAGTCGATCGCATAGGGTATTCCCTCCGGGGTGCGAGCTGTCGCTCACAACCTTGGCCTAACGCCACCATTTGGCAGCAATGGGGTTAAAAAACGATGACATGGCGACCCGCCACGAAACGTTTTTCGAGGCCCGGGAATCGAAGGGGCGCGGCGCGTCAGCGTCGGTCGCGGATGAGGGCGAGGGCGGCCGTGGGATCGAGCCGACCGTCGTAGAGGGCGCGACCCGTTATGGCGCCTTCCAAAATTCGGTTCTCGGGCTGCATCAGGGCTTCGACGTCGGCAAGCGATGCGAGGCCGCCCGAGGCGATCACGGGGATTTTGACGGCCCGGGCGAGCGCCGTCGTTGCGGCCAAATTGAGGCCGGCGAGCACGCCATCGCGATCGATGTCGGTATAAATAATCGCCGCCACGCCAGCGTCCTCGAACCGGCGCGCGAGCTCGACGGCGTCCAGTTCGGAGGTCTGGGCCCAGCCCTCCACCGCCACCTTACCGCCACGCGCATCGATGCCGACGGCAATGCGGCCCGGATGGGCTTTGGCCGCCTCGCGCACCAGCGCCGGATTGCGCACCGCCACCGTTCCCAATATCACCCGGCGAATGCCGCGCTCGAGCCAGCCATCGATGGTGGCGCGGTCACGAATGCCGCCGCCGAGCTGGGCCGGAATAGTGAGGGCGGCCAAGATCGCTTCCACGGCCGGCGCGTTGACGGGGCGGCCGGCGAAGGCGCCGTTGAGGTCGACGATATGCAACCAATCAAAGCCCTGCGCCTCGAAGGTCCGGGCCTGGGCGGCGGGATCGTCGTTGAAGACGGTTGCCTCACTCATCTCTCCCAGTTTGAGACGCACGCACTGGCCGTCCTTGAGGTCGATGGCGGGAAACAGGATCACGAGGCGGGCTCCGAGAGGGGATGTGCGGTCGACGACACGACTTTGCTGTATTGTGCGCCGATCAATGGAACGCATCACCAATCGGGGTCAAGCACCCTGTCGGACGTCATGACCCAACCTGCACTCAACGACCCGTTTCCGCTGGACCGACCCGAGGCACCGGGCGACGCGCCCGAACGCCTGGGGCCATCTCGGGCGCTGACCGAGGCGGACGCGGTCGAGATCTGGATTGCGCGCTGGTTGCGGATCCGGCGCAAAGACCTCATGGCGCGCTACGGCTGCTGTTCGAGCCGCCTCTACGAAATCTGGTGGGGGGAGCGGTTCCCGGCATCGCTTGCCAAAGCCCGGCAGGCATTCGCGATCCGCTATCCGGGCCGCGTCGACCGCACCGCCTTCGGCTACCGCCGCATCCCCCGCAAGCCGCCACAGGCCGAGGCCACGGGCGAGCAGTTGAGTTTGTTCGATTGAGGCCGAGCGCCCCCCTTTTGTCTGAGTGTCATCTGCAACAACTTCAGCGCAACCAAACCGATGTGCCCGATCACGCCCTGACGGAGCCCCGACAATGTTCACCCTCGCCGAACTCGAGGCCGCCGCCGAACTCGTTCATACGCACATGCCGCCGACGCCGGTGCACGCGTGGCCACTGCTGTCGGCACGCGTCGGCTCGGATGTGTGGGTCAAGCACGAGAACCACACGCCGACGGGTGCTTTCAAAGTGCGCGGTGGCATCGTCTACATGGACGCGTTGAAGCGGTCGGGCGCCAAGATCGCCGGCGTCATCACGGCGACGCGGGGCAATCACGGCCAATCGATCGCGCGGGCGGCGACCATGGCGGGATTGCGATCGGTCATCCTCGTGCCCCACGGCAATTCGGTCGAGAAGAATGCCGCCATGCGCGCCTTCGGAGCCGAGCTGATCGAGTATGGCCAGGACTTCGACGACGCCAAGCAGGAGGCCGCGCGGCTGGCCGAGTTCGAGGGGTTGCACATGGTGCCCTCGTTCGATCCGGCGCTCGTCAAAGGCGTCGCCACTTACGGGCTCGAGCTTTTTCGCGCCGTGCCCGATCTCGACGCCGTCTTAGTGCCCATCGGCTTGGGCTCGGGCCTGTGCGGACTGATCGCGGCGCGCGACCTGCTGGGCGTGAAGGCGCAAATCATCGGGGTCGTGTCCGCCAATGCACCCGCTTACGCTGTGTCGTTCGAGGCCAAGCAGCCGGTGCCGACCAATTCTGCGCGCACGTTTGCCGATGGCGTCGCCGTGCGCACGCCGCACCCGGCTGCCGTCGAGATCATGTGCCGGGGGGCGGCCGATGTGGTGCAGGTCACCGAGGACCAGATCGCCGACGCGGTGCGGCTCCTGTATGAGACGACGCACAACATCGCGGAAGGGGCGGGCGCAGTGCCGCTGGCCGGGTTGATTGCAGGACGCGACCGGTGGGCTGGCCGCAAAGTCGCCGTGATCTTATCGGGCGGCAACATCGATCGGCCACTTTATGCCGACATTCTGGCCGGCCAAACACCCGTCGTTTGAGGCGGCCCACTGCCGCGCCGCCCCTGGGCGGGGTTCGGCTGCGGGTCGGCGGTGGAGAGCCCCGCGCGCCGAAGCGGCTGCAGGGGCGGTCGTGAAAACTCGAGGCTGGCGATGTCGCGTTGCACGGGACGGAATTTCGTGATCTTTCCTGGGGCAAACGCGCGCTTTGGTCGTAGTCGAGCCGCGAGCCGGTTTGGTAGGCTTCGCAACAGCGAACACATTGGGGCGCACGGTCGCCCGCGAGGTCATTGAGATGCAGATCGAGACGATGCCGATGCGTGGCTTCGCCAAGACGACCCTGATCCTGCTGGCCGTAGTGGCTGGTGCCGGCGCCGGCCCGTGGCCTGCCGGGGCGACCGATAACGCTGCCGGGATGCGGTCGCTTCTGGGGAGCTATATTGCGGGACGCATCGCGCGTGGCCAGAACGACACGGCAAGTGCAGCCGATCACTACGAGCGCGCCTTGTCGCGCGACGGCTCGAATGCGGCCCTCATCGAGCAATCGATCCTGATGGACGCCACCGAAGGCCGTTTCGACCGCGCTATCAAGCTGTCCACCCAGTTGATCGAAGAGCAGCCGACGCACCGCATGTCCCGCCTGATGCTGGGGCTGCGCGATGCCAAAGTCGAGCAGTGGGCTGCTGCAGGCGAGCATTTCAAGGCCTCCTCCTCGAGCCCCATGGGCGAACTGACGAGTGCACTGACCCGCGCTTGGACCTTCGCCGCCCAGGGCAACGCCAAGTCGGCAACGGACCTTCTCGACGGGGTCAAGCAGGCCGAGTGGGCGCAGTTCTACATTCGCTATCATCGGGCGCTGATCTTGGATCAGACGGGCCGGAGCCAAGACGCGCGGGCGACCTACGAGCGGATATTCAGAACGGAGTCCAAGGTTTTGCGCGTTGCCATTGCCTATGCGCATCATGCCTCTGCGTCCGGCGACCAGAAACTCGCCCGCACCATCATCGACGAGCACATCAAGAAAAGTACCGCAACGCCCCACCCCTCGGCCACCGCGCTCGCCGAAACGTTGAAGGGGAATGCGCGGCTGCCGCTGCTGATCCCCACGCCCATCGACGGCTTGGCCGAGGTCTTCTACGGGTTGGGCGAAGCCCTCTCGACGGAGGGCAACGCCGGCATGGGCATCGGCGCCGTCTATCTGCAAATGGCGGTCTATCTGAAACCGGAGCAGCCGTTTGCGCTCGCCGCACTCGCCAACGTCTACGAGACGATGAAGCGCTACGATGCGGCCATCGCCACTTACGACCGGATTCCGAAACATACGCCCCTGCAATCGGCGATCGATATCCGTAAGGCGCTGAACCTCAATCAGCTGGAACGGGTAGACGAGGCACGCGCCCTGCTCGAGGATCTGGCGCGCAAGGACGCCAAGGACGTGCGCCCGCTCGATGCCTTGGGAGGCATTCTGCGCGGCCACAAGAAATACCAGGAGTCGGTGGAGGTCTACTCGCGGATCATCTCCACGGTTGGCCCTAAACCAGACAAGAAACATTGGACCTACTTTTACGCCCGCGGCACCTCCTATGAGCGCATGAAGAAGTGGTCTCTGGCCGAGGCCGATTTGCAGAAGGCCCTGGCGCTAGCTCCCGACCAGCCGTTGGTGCTGAATTACCTGGGCTATTCCTGGGTCGACCAGAACCGCAATCTCAAGCAAGGTCTCGCCTTGATCGAAAAGGCCGTCAGTTTGCGGCCCGACGACGGCTATATCGTCGACAGCCTCGGCTGGGCGCAGTATCGGCTCGGCAACTACAAGGAAGCGGCGAAGTGGCTGGAGCGGGCGGTCGAATTGAAGCCTGAAGATCCCACGCTGAACGATCATCTGGGCGATGCGTTCTGGCGGGTCGACCGCAAGGTGGAAGCGCGCTTCCAGTGGGAGCAGGCGTTGACGCTCAAGCCCGAACCCGAAGACGAGGAAAAGATTCGGCGCAAGCTGCGTGAGGGTTTGGATCCCAAGCCTGCGGCCAAGCCGGTGGCTCGCAAGAGCAAGGAGCCGCTGCGCTCCGATCAGCCCAAACAAACCCGTCTGGCCCCGCAAAAGCCCGTGGTGCAGTGATCTTCGGGCCGGCCCCCTGACGACACACGACGGGGACGCGGATCACTGCCATGTTGACCGAATCCGCACCAGCTAAACTCAACCTCACGCTCAATATTCGGGGCCGCCGTGCGGACGGCTATCACGAGTTGTCGAGCCTCGTCGCCTTCGCATCGTGCGGCGATAGCCTGTCGGTCACGCCGGCTGACGCGTTCTCTCTGAGTGTGAGCGGTCCGTTTTCCGGGTCCCTCGAGGGGGACAACCTCGTCGCACGGGTCATCGCGGCCGCCACGACACTCGAGCCCCGGCTCAGGACAGGCACCTTCCATTTGGAGAAGCGCTTGCCGGTCGCGGCAGGCCTGGGCGGCGGTTCTTCGGATGCTGCCGCTGCGATCCGCCTCCTGCGACGGCTCAACCCGGATCATTCGGCGGCGATCGACTGGCTCGACCTCGCCCGCAACCTGGGGGCCGACGTTCCCGTCTGTCTGGCGGGTCGTGCGGCGCAGATGACGGGGCTTGGGGAGCATGTGGCGCCATTGGCCGCCTTCCCACGGCTGTGGGCGGTCCTGGCCAATCCGGGGGTCCCCGTGTCGACCGCTGCCGTGTTTCGCGAGCTGGCCGCAGGGTCCGTACCGCCGGGAGACCACATCGACGCGGTTCCGCCGTTCAGCGATGTGAGCGCACTGCTCGCCCACCTGGCTGGCGGTGGAAACGATTTGGAAGCGCCGGCACTTCGCCTGTGTCCGGTGGTGGCCGATGTGTTGGCAGCACTCGCCGCTGTCCCCAACGTGGCTCTGACCCGTATGTCAGGTAGCGGCGCGACCTGCTTCGGGCTGTTTCTCTCTCAATCCGACGCGGCTGCGGGCTGTCGCCGGCTGGCGGCGCAGTGTCCTACCTGGTGGGTCGTCGAAGCAGAATTGAGTTAGGCGACAGCTTGCCGCGTCACGCCGGCGGCGGGCCAAAAATCAGCACGGCGTTCAGGCCACCGAAGGCAAAAGAATTGGACATCGCATACCGGATGGCCTGGGACCGGGCCTCGTTGGGCACGTAATCCAGATCGCAGTCGGGATCTTTTTCCGTGAGACCGATGGTCGGCGGCAGAATACTGTCTTCCATTGCCTTGATGCAGGCGACCGCCTCGATGCCGCCACCCGCACCCAGCGGATGGCCGTGCATCGACTTCGTCGACGAGATTGCCATTTTGTAGGCGTGGTCACCAAAGACACCCTTGATGGCATTGGTTTCGTTGCGGTCGTTGATCGTCGTGGCCGTGCCATGCGCGTTGAGGTAATCGATCGCGGTCGGCTCCAACTTGGCGTCCGCGAGAGCGAACCGCATCGCCTCCTTAGGGCCTTCGATGTCCGGATTGACCATATCCTTGCTGTCGGACGTCATGCCGAACCCGCACAGCTCCGCCAGAATGGTCGCGCCGCGCTTCTTGGCATGTTCGAATTCTTCCAGCACGAGAATGCCCGCGCCTTCGCCCAGAACCGTACCGTTGCGCGTCTTGGAGAACGGGAAGCAGCCCTCGGGTGACAACACGTGCATCGCCTGCCAGGCTTTCATCGTGCCGTAGTTGATGACGCTTTCGGAGGCCCCGACGATCGCCACGTCGACCAGATTGTGGCGGATGTAATCGCGGCCCAAACCGATCGCGTGCGCTGCCGTCGAACAGGCGCTGCACGTCGCAAAAGTCGGTCCCTTGACGCCGAATTCGATGCCGACGTGGGCTGACGCCGATGAACCGATGATGCGCAACAAGGTCAATGGGTGCGTGGCTTTTTTCTGCGCGATGAAGAGATCGCGGTAGGCATTCTCGAAGGTCACGAGGCCACCGGCGCCCGAACCGATGATGCACGCGGTCCGGTAAGGATCTTCGAAGGGATGGGTCAGGCCCGACTGGGTCACGGCCTCATCGGCCGCAGCTGCGGCAAACCAGGAATACCGGTCGGCGTGCAGAATGATTTTGTCGCGCTTGAAATGCTTCAGGCGCGCTTTCGGGTCGAACCCCTTGATCTGGGCCCCGATGAGGATTTTGAGGTCTTCGAGCGGGAAGCCTTCGAGTTGGCTGACGCCGCACTGGCCGGCCTTGATGCCCGCCCAGAACTCCGGCACGGTCTGTCCGATCGCACTGACCACACCGATGCCCGTGACCACGACCCGGCGCACAGCCTTTGCCTCGCTTGTCAAAGTCCTCAATCCTTCATCGATAGGCTAGCCGCGCATCGGCCCACGTCCGAGCCTCTCGGCACCGGGCGTCGATCGACGTGATCAACCCGCCTGTTACGCTTTGACGGTCTTGCCGGTGCCGGCAATGACGTTCTTGACGCGTTCGACGACGGAACCGACGGTGTTGAAGGCCGCCGCTTCTTCAGCGTCGTTGGCATTGTAGGGAATCTCGATCGCGAAGGTGTCCTCGAGTTCGAAGACAATCATCGCAAGATCGATCGACTCGATCTTCAAGTCCGCCATCGCCGTCCCCAGGTCAATGTCGTCGCGCGGCTCCTTCATGTGCTTCTTCAGAATTTCGATAATCTTGGTCGCTGTCTCGTCCATGTCGATCTCCCACCCCGTGGGCAAAGGCACACCGGGGCCGCTGCTTGACGACTTGCTAGAGCAAGCACGTTCGTTCGGCAAGTCGGCGCGACACATAGGCTTAAGTCGTTGTCGGCCGGCTTTCTATGTCGTCCTCCGCAACCGTTTCGAAACGGCAATGCGACGGCACAAGACCTCAATGGGGTCTCGAATGCAACATTGATGCCGTTCGCTTTATCCGCTGCGGATGTGGGTTTTAGGTTAATTAAACTGGTGCAAAAACGCAACAGTCAGCCAAGGTATCGGTTCCTCAGCGTCCTATTTCTCCAAATTGTTATGCACCGGAACTGTCCAGGGGGCCGAAAGACGCCCGCAATTGCCCTCCAGCGCAGCGCGCAGGCCCGTATAGCGGCACTGCTGCGCGCTGCAACGATGTGCACAAGCTGTGCGGAAGGGTCCAACAACGTTTGGGTGGAGGACTGCACATTTCCAGGGGTCGCGGGATCCTGGTAGCTCACTGCCTCACGAGTACCTGCAACAGCTCTGGACCGATGTTCGGTTGGTCGGGGCCAACGCGCGTCATTCGGTGTGCTTGTAGCGTGCGAACGGAGAAAAAGACATGTGCAGTTCAGCACTGCGATCCGCGGTGTCTCCCCTACTGGCCAGCTTGGTGATTGCTGTTCTCGCCTCGATGGCCCCCGCAGCGGCTCAGCAAAGGCCTCCCCTGGCAGAAGCACTCGCGGGATCCGAATCGATCATGAAGATCGAAAACGCGGCCCTCCTGCCGATCTCTCGGCGCATCACGCTGGGCCTGCACAAGGCCATGATCGTGGAGCTTCCGGTGGACGTCCAGGACGTCATCGTCTCGCATCCCGAAACGATCGACGCGACGATCCTGACCGCACGACGTGTGGTCCTGATCGCCAAGGCGGCAGGCGAAGCAAACGCCTTCTTCCTCGGACGCGATGGGCGCAAACTCGTCGTTCTCGATTTTGCGGTGAAGCGCGATCTGGGCGATCTGGCCGCCATGATGAAGCGGCTACTGCCAGGGTCGAAGATCGGTCTGTCCATGTCGGGCGAAGGGCTCGTGCTGAGCGGCCGCGTGGTCAATCCAGGCGATGCCTCCCGCGCCGAGGACATGGCCAAGCAGTACGTGAAGAACGGCACCGTGGTGAATTTGATCTCCGTTGCCGAAAAAGAGCAGGTCGCCCTCAAGGTCACGATTTCTGAAATGCAGCGTGATGCCGTCAAGCGGTTGGGTGTCAATTTGCCGGGGGCCGTGGGGAAGGCCGGTGCGTTCACCTTCACCAAGGTGATCGAAAATGGTTTCCCCGTTTCAGCGATCGTTGCTGCAGGGTCAAGTTTCGCAGGCATAACCAATCCGCCGAATATTGGCGCTGGCAGTGCCCTGCAAGGTACCGCCAGCTGGAACGGCAACACAGCCGTGGCCATCATCGAAGCGCTCGAACGCGTCGGTTTGGCGAAAACCTTGGCTGAGCCGACCCTGACGGCCGTCTCCGGAGAGACCGCCAAATTCTTGGCCGGTGGCGAATTCGCCATCCCGGTCTCTTCGAAGGACAACACCGTCACGGTCGAGTGGAAACAGTTCGGCGTGAGCGTCTCGTTCACTCCCTATGTGCTGTCCGAAGGGCGCATCAATCTGAAGGTCGCTGCCGAAGTCAGCGAACTGACGGCGCAAGGGGCCGTCACTATCGGCACTATCAATATCCCCGGTCTACAGGTGCGTCGTGCGGAAACGTCCGTCGAAATGGCAAGTGGCGCGGCGCTGGCGATTGCTGGACTGTTGTCTGATCAGACACGCCAGAACATCGACGGCATTCCAGAGCTACGCAATTTACCGATCCTCGGGGCTTTGTTCCGCAGCAAGGATTATCGCAACAGCGCCACCGAGCTCGTCATCCTCGTCACACCGTATGTGGTCAGGCCGACGGACCCGGGCAAGCTGAGCCGCGCCGATGAGGGTTTCACTCCCGCAAGCGACCTCAAAGGTGCGTTTCGAGGGCACCTGAATCGCATTTACAAGAATTCGGGTCCGTTGGTGGCCGGTGCCAAGGACGATTACGGATTCATCGTCGAATACCCCGAACATGGAGTGCCGAAATGAGCCGTATTGGGCAGACACTCGAAGTCCGTGCGGTCCGCTTTCGGTCACCCACGTTCACTGCGGCCGCTGTCGGATTGCTCGTGTTGGCAATCTCTGGATGCGATCACGGTCGGCTCGTCGACCAAGCGCATCCCGAGCTGACGGATCCCGCGAAACGCCACCCGATTTCCGTGGTGGTCGATCGTGCCGAACTCGATATCCCCATGCTTCGCGAAACGTCGCGGGGCCGCGCTCTGGCGAATTTGGAGGGGACGCGGTTCGCCAGAAATTATTCGAAAGACGGCCGGGGTCCGATCGTGATCGCCATTCCCGCGAAATTCGAAAAACGACATGCCTCGTTCGATCGTGTTCGCGACATCCAGACCACCTTCGCGCGCGAGGGAATTCCAGCCGAGAGCGTGCGCGTGCGACGCAAGCCGTCTGGGCACTCTCCCGACACCATCACAGTCTCGTATGATCGGATCGCGGCCGTCGGGCCCGTATGTGGCGATTGGTCGGAAGATGCCGGACGTAATCCCGAGGAGGTGCCGTACGCCAACTGGGGCTGCGCATCCCAGCGCAACCTCGCCCATATGGTGGCCAACCCGACGGACTTGAGCTTCCCGGCCAAAGAAGACGACCGCGGCAGCGATCGACGGACCGCCACACGCAAAGCCTTCACGGAAACGGCCGTCGAAAAAGTCAAACTCGAAAGCACGAGGAAATAGCGGCGCTGTCGGCCTCAGCCATCCCTCGGGAGGCCGACGACGCCAGACCGCCAGCCAGACCGCCAACCCGCTGACGCTCGGTCGAGTGTCAGCGCGTCAAAGATTGCTCGGCGCGGTCGGCGCACCAGTCGGGAGCAACTGGGCTCAATTTGAGGTCGGAGCGCTCGCGGGCCGACAAGCAGGCCCCGATCGTGCGCAGGGCCCGCTCGGTCGCATTTTGGAGTCCGTCGATCGTCGGCCAACTGGTCTGCGTGCCGTCTCGAGCACGGGCGAGGACCCGTGCCCCATCGGCCGTGAACGTAACGCCAGCCGACGGGCGCTGATCGGGGCGGTGGAGTTCCGCGAGGCTGGCACCAGACTCCGTGTTCCACAACGTCGTCGTGCCGCTCGTCGATACCGTCACGAGCCACCGGCCGTCAGGGCTGAAACCAAGTTCGCGCGGAGTGCCAGCGGGATCGACGATCGTCGCCAGGACGGCGCCCGTGACGACGTCCCAGAGGGCAATACTACCGGTGTGCTGTTGCGTGACCACCCGGCTGCCATCGCGGCTGAATTCGGCCGTTTTGGCGCTGGACTTGTCGGGCAGCAACGTTGCAAGCGATGCCCCGGTCGATGCCGACCAGACCCGCGCGCTGCCGTCGTTCGACGTCGTGAGTACGAGCTGGTCGTCCAAGCTGAACGAGGCGCTCGTCACCGGTCCCTGGTGGCCACGGATGACGGCGATCTGCCGGCCGGAGCGCGCCTCCCACAGGCGCGCCGTTTTGTCTTCCGACCACGTCAATATGTGGTGGCCGTCGGAATTGAAGACGGCGCCCGCCAATGCATAATCGTGGCCGGCGAGGGTGGCGAGGGTGCGTCCGGTTCGGCTGTCCCAGATGCGCGCCGTCGCATCTCGCGATGCCGTCAATACGGTGCGGCCCGTGGGATCGAAGGCGGCGCTGACGATCTCGCTCTGGTGGCCGAGCAGCGTGGCTTGAACCCGGTCGCCCTCGTTCGAGACGACCTGAATGCCGTAATCCGTGGTGTTGACGAGCCGGCGGCCGCAGACGGGATCGACCATCGTCGATTTCCCCGACAGGGCCGAGGACTCGGTCGGCGTCGGGCGGGGACGTGAACCGTCGCGGCATTCGGCAACGGCCACACCGCGTGCACCCGTGTCGGGGCCAGCCGAAGCGATCGTGCGCGTCATGAGCGCGCGCAACAGGCTCGTATACATCTGGCGCGTCACACTGACGTCGGCGAGCAGTGCGCCATTCATGCCTGCTTCGCGCCAGGCTTCCACCGACAGCAGCACGGCCGCCCGCGTATCACCCGAGTCGGCAGCGGTTTTCGACAGCGCCGTCAGTGTGCGGATATCGTCGAGCGTGGCCGCCCGGCGCGCGGGTGTCGCGGTTTCGGGAACGGGAGGGATCGACAGAACGATCTTGGGGCTCTCGCCGGCAGCGCGTGTCGGCTCGGGCGCAATCGCGGGCGCTGCTGCGATCGGCGGCGCCGGAGCGGGCATCGGCACGACGGCCGGCGCTGGGGCCGCCATGATCGAGGGCGCAGGAGACGGTAGGGTTGGTGGCGACGCCGAGCCCGAGGCTGGTGGCGGCTCGACGACGGGCGCTGCGGCGACGTCGACCGAGGGAGGGAGATCGGGAGTGGGTAGGGGTGTGGCAACCTCCTGCGGCGCGCCAGACCGATCCAGCGCCCACTCGACGACGTCGCGGCCGAAGATCATCGACGCGCCGAGGGCGCCGATCGCCAGGATGGCGACAACCATCCAGTTCATGTGAGACCCGCGCTGGGGCGGTTCGACTTCGCGCACCGCGCGTACGCTGACGCCGCGGCGCGTTTGCGCTGCCAAGCTGCGCAGAATGTAGGACTGCTCGTCGTCACTGAGGTCGTGGGGACGCGCGCGCAGTAGCCCTTCGGCAATCGTCAAAATCGGACCTGACAAGAGCAGTGAGCGGGCCGCATCGTTGGATGCGCTCGACCACGCCTCGAAGGCCATGCGAATCTCATAAAGATGATGCTCGTCGGGATCTGGTTCGGCCGGCTCGCCCTGCTCGAGTTCCGCGAGCAACTGTGGCATGACTTCGCCGTGCGTCACGTTGTCGGGACGGCTCAGCCACTTGCGCACGGTCGCTTCGAACTGATCGGGATCGAAGGGCTTGCTCAGGAAATCCGACATGCCGGCGGCCATGCATTTCTTCTGGTCGCTTTCGAAGGCGTTGGCCGTCAGTGCGATGATCGGTACGCGCGGGCTCTGGGCACTCATCTCGCTTTCGCGAATGGCGCGGGTCGCCTGGAAACCGTCCATGACGGGCATCTGGCAATCCATGAGGACGGCATCGAACGCCTGGCGGGCGACAGCGTCGACAGCCTCACGACCGTTTCGGGCCACCTCGACGACGCAGCCCATGCTTTCGAGGAAATCGCGCGCCACTTCCTGATTGACCAGGCTGTCTTCGACCAGCAGCACTTTGTTGCGGCCCGCCGCGATCGGATCGATCGTGGGTCCCGTATCCTGGGGTGCAGCGCGGGTGCGGCGGTCTTCGTCGAGGGAATAGCGCGTCACCAGTTGCGATGTCCCTTCGGCAGCGTTGCGCAGCACGGTCTCGACGGCTTCTCGAACTTCGTCGGCGTGGAGATCGCCGTTCAGGTAGCCCTGTGCCCCGGCGTCGACGTATTTGGCGGCATCTTCATTGGTGCCCGCTGCGGTCACGGCCATGATCGACAATCGGGCAGGCGGCAGCAGCGCGCGCAGATCGGCGATCTCGCGCAGGAAGGCTTCGCTGGTTTCTTGGCTCTCGAGGACGACGATCAGATGACCTGAACCGTCGAGAAAACCGTCGATGGCGGATTGACCGATCGGGCTCAGTACGGTCCTGACGTCGCAGCCGAGGGCCTGCAAAAGCGCCCGTGCCGGTGTCGCTTCCGTATCGTTCCGGGCGACCATGAGAATGCGGCGGCCTTCGAGATTGATGTCGAGCGCCGCCTCGGCAACGACGGCGGGTTGCTCGTAGACCGGCAACGGCAGCGTAAACCAGAACATCGAGCCGACGCCGACGGCGCTCTCGACACCGATATTGCCGCCCATGCGTTCGATGAGGGATTTGGAGATGGCCAGACCCAGCCCGGTGCCTTCGTGACGGCGCGCCGAGGTGTTGTCGACCTGGCTGAACTTTTCGAAGACGTCGTTGACCTTGTTGGCGGGAATGCCGATGCCCGTATCGCGCACTTCGATACGCAGCACGGTTTTTCCATCGACGGTCTGTCCCGTCAACGTGACGGTCACTGAGCCCGCATCGGTGAATTTGACCGAGTTGCCGATGATGTTCGTGAGAATCTGTCGAATGCGGCCGACGTCGCCCGAAAAGGCGTGCGGCAAGTCGGGTTCGACGATCAGGTTCAGCCCGATCTCCTTGGCGATGCACGTCGGGGTGAGCAGCGCAATGACGTCATTGATGCACTGGATGAGATCGAACGGTGCAACAGCCAAGTCGATCTTGCCCGATTCCACTTTGGAGAAGTCGAGAATGTCGTTGATGATCGTGAGCAGCGCGCGACCACTGCGAATGATCGTGCCGACGTATTTCTGTTGTTTGGGCTCCATCTGGGTGCGCGCCAGTAGCTCCGCCGTGCCCAGAATGCCGTTCATCGGCGTACGAATTTCGTGGCTCATGTTGGCCAGAAACTGCGACTTTGCCGTATTGGCTGCCGATGCCTTGGCGACGGCGTCCGCCAATTGAACTTTGCGCGCCTTCAATTCGTCCTTGACGCGCTTGAGGAGTTTGTTGGCTGTCTGCGCGTCGTCGGACGCGTCCTTCATCGTGTCCATCATCGTGCGCAGATGCTTTTCGCGCGCGCTGAGACCATCCAGAAGCTGATTCATGGATACGGCAACGCGAATTTCGGCACGCGAGCCGGTGATGGTGACGCGGCGGGTCAGGTCGTGCGTCTGGGCGATCTCGGAGATTTCTTTTGCGAGAGTGTCGAGATCGCTTGCGCTGGCCACAGTCATGACATTCACCCGATGGAGGCGTTGGGAGGTTCGACGTCGCGTCCGTCAGGGAACGTGGGGCACCGGCGCCGTTGAGCGTTACGCTGCCTGCGCAGATTCCCCGATGATTTCGTTGACTTTGTCCAGCATCCCGTCGGGATCGAACGGTTTGGCCAGCAGACCCCGCGCGCCATTCGCGAGCGCACACGTGATCAGGTCGTCATCGGCATAGCCCGACATCATGATGATCTTGGCATCGAGATGCGTGCGGCGGATTTCCAGGAACGCCTCGACACCGTTCATGCCCGGCATGCGAATATCGAAAAGACCGATATCGATGTCGTTGTTGTTGTAGGCCGCGATCGCGCTCGGACCATCATGGACGAGAACCACCTCGAAGCCGAACAGATCGAGAATTTCCCCGATGCCCTGGGCCACGTCGACGTGGTCGTCGAGAACGAGAATGCGCAGGGGGGGTTTTTCGGCTTGCGCCATGTCACTACTCCTGAATCGACGTCATGAATTGGCCGCGGCGGCGCTGGCCGGGCCGTCTTCGAAGAGCGTTTTGCCGGTCATCGTGAAAACGGCGCTTTTGAGGGCTTCCTCGGCCTCGAAACATTCCGGACCCAGGTGCTCCAAAAGCGTGGTGACGTCATCGACGGCCTTGGCGGATGCCGACGTTTCCAAGTCCTGGCACAGCTTCGACAAGCGGACCGCTCCGAGATTGGAGCTCGAGGATTTGAGTGAATGGGCATTGATTTTCACGAGGTCATAGTCCCTCGCGACGCCACCCGCCCGGATGTTACGGTGATAGATCGGTGCCTCCTCGAGGTAGGCTGTAACCAGTCGCTCCAAAAGCCCGGTCTTGCGCTGCGCGTATTGCTGCAGCACGGCCGGGTTGAGCACCGGATCGGCTGCGGTTCTGCTATCGACGTTTCGCATGTGAGGCCTCTGCTACGCGGGAGCGAACATGTCTTCGAAAGTATGAACGTTTGGTTTCGTCTGGTGCGGACCGTGGTTTCCTACGCTCAAGCGCTGCGTCTGTGGTCGACCCGCAGCGATTGATCGCTGCTGCGGCGGGCGTTCGGTAGGCGGATGGCTGCTACGGTGCCGCCGCCCAAGATGCTGTCGAGCTCCAAGGAGCCGCCATGCAACCGGGCAATGGCTGTCGCGATCGGGATGCCGAAGCCGAATTTCTGTTCGTCGGCGAAATCGAGAGGCTGGTCGAGGCAGGTCCGCAGCGTGCCCAGGCGCACCTGAGGGATGCCGACGCCCTGGTCGGTAACCCTGATCTGCACGCCGTCGGCGGCGTCATCCTCGACCGATAAGGTGACCGTCGCCCCGTGTGGCGAGTGCCGGATGGCATTCATGGTCAGCATGAGGAGGCCGTAGGCGATGCGGGGCTCGTCGGCGATCATGGCAACACTGCGGTCGGGAGCCTCCGCGCGCAACGTCACTTTGTTCATGGCGGCCAGCGTCTTCATCTTGTCGGCTGTTTCGCGGACGAGCCGGGTCAAGTCGCACGGCGCCTCGTCGAGCGCGGCTTTGCCCGACATCATGTAAGCGAGCAACCGCAGGGACCCCAGCGATGTCGACAGCGCATTGACGGCCTTTTCGATTTCAATCAGGCGGGCGCGGTTGGGGCTGCGCCCGCCGGCACTTTCGGCATCGCCGTCGTCGCGCAACGCGCGCACTTTCTCGAGCAGCGACTTCACCATCTCGAGGTGGGTATTGCCCAGGTTCTGGGCGATGTCCCAGCACGAGCGCAGGCGCGCGTCGTGGGCGGCCTGCAGTATCGCAGGCAGATCGCTGGAGGTTTTTTCGACCACCGGCATTGCAGCCATCTGAGCGATGTGCTGGTCGAGCTGAGCGCGAAGCGCTTCGATCTCGCTCGTTTTTGTAGCCTGAACAGACTGCAATTGGGCAGCCGCGATCGCCTCGATGGCGCGAACCCGGCGCTCCGCCTCGGCACGCTGGGCCTCGAGATCGGCGGCGTGCTGCCCAGACAGGCTCTCGATGCGCGCTTGATCGTCCTGGCGTGCGGCCCGAACGGCCTCGTCTGTGTGGGCCTTCAGGGCCGTGATGGCCTGCTCTGCGCGCTGGCGCTCGGCGTCCACGTCCCGGCGGGCCGTCTCGCGTTCGGCGGCGAGCGCGTTGTCGAACTCGATGCGCGCCGCGCTCAAAGCTCGGGCGTGGGCCAAATGGACGCCTTCGAGCTCACGCCGGGCGGCCAGAGTAGCCGCTTCGATCGTGGCGCGGGCTTCCGCTTGCTGGGCTTCCATCTGCGCGGCATAGCGCGCGTCGAGGCCCTGCATTTCCGCCTCGGCGGACTGGCGAATGGCTCTGATGCGAGCGTCCACGGAGTCGGACGATCCCGCAGCACCGCCGGCTCCGGCAATGCCTCCCGCTGTTGCGCCATCGACCTCGGCCGAGGCGAAGGCGCGCCCCTCGTGCTCGGCCTGCTCCTGGACCGACTGCAGTTGGCGCGCCATGTCCTCTTTCTCGAGCAGGTCGCGGCGCTTCTTCTGCGCGATGGCCAGAACCAATCCGACCCGATCGGCAATGAACGTCCAGTCGACGGGCTTGGTGACGAAATCGTCGACGCCCACGTCGAAACCGCGGGCAATGACGTCCGACTCGCGCGAGGCGGTGATCAGGATCACGGGCACGTGCGCGGTCGCTTCGGCAGCTTTCAGATGCTGGCAGATTTCAAAGCCGTCCATGCCAGGCATCATCAAATCGACGAGCACCAGGTCGGGCTTGGAGTTCATCGCGAGTTTCAAGCCGCGTTTGGCGTCTTCCGCCAAGCGCACGACATAGCCCGCCTCTTCGAGATACTCTTTAGCCAAGATTCGATGGGTGGATTCGTCATCGATGACGAGGATCCGGTTGGCGATTTGTTCGGACATATATGCTGGTCCACCTGCCTGCGCGCAAGTCATCGAAGACGACTCACCGACCATGTATCGGTCGCAGATTAGGTGTCAGAGATTAATATCATACTAGAAGACCTGGAAAATTGCAGTCAGAAAAAATTAACTTCATCGCCGGCGATCATCCCACTCATCGTCAGCCTTTACGGCACCTTGCCGGGATCGAGAAACTGCGAAAGAAACCCGATGAGACGGGCGTGGGAGTGTCGAAAAAGAAGCCCGGCGATCATTTTTGGTCGCGATAGATTGCACCATCGTGATGAAGTTAGGGTCATCTTCACGACCAGCGCGTAGGGTCGGGCAGGTGACTTGGATGTCACGGGTCGATTCATCATGTGGTTCGATGTCGGCTCGTCACGGCACGCGGTCGCGATACCCGACGATTTGTCGGGGCGCGCGATGGTGTGCACGTAATGTCGACGCAGTGACGCTCGGTCGGGTGCGATTGGATAGTCGCCATCCGCCAATCCGTTCGACGCTACCCGAGGGTAATGACAATGCCGCAATTGTTCGACACCAATAACATCGGACGCTCCACCTTTGCGACACTGTCGGCGTTGGGGATTATCGCCGCGGGAGCCGGCCTCGTCGTGGGTGCGACGATCCAGGACGTCGGTGTCCTCCGCCAGCTTTGGTTTTCCGTGGGCACCGTGATGTTGGGCCTCGTCGTCGTAACCTCGGTCCTGGCTGACAAGGCGCTCGCCAGAACGCAGGACGGCCGCAGTGCTCTCGAAGAGGCGCATCGCATTGCCACCAACGCCCGCGAAGAAGCTCGGCAACTCAACGAAGGCGTGGTTCGGTTGAATTCGGAGTTGCTCGAAAAGATCGAAAAGTTGAACCAGGTGCAGGACGATGTGGTCATGAAAGGCAAGCTTGCCCAGTTGGGTCAGCTCACCGCCACCGTCGCTCATGAAATTCGAAATCCCCTGGGCGCCATCAGAACGGCCTCCTACCTGATCGAGATGAAGATCAAAAACAAAGGAATGGGCGTCGAGCCCCAATTGCAGCGCATTGCCGCTCAGGTGGCGCGGTGCGACAAGATCATTTCGGAACTGCTCGACTTCACTCGCTCGCGCGCGCTCGACCGCAAAGCCTTCAATGTGGACGACTGGGTGAGAAGCATCGTCGAAGAGGAGCGCAAAGCGCTGCCTGGCATGCTGCACATTACCTACGACCTGGGCCTGGGAAGCATCGAGTGCGGGATCGACGAGGATCGCATGCGTCGCGTCCTCATCAATCTTCTTTCGAATGCGTCGGAAGCCATGGTCGGCAAAGCCGATGCCGTTACAGCGGTGGCCGCGCTCGATCCGCGCATCAACGTGGCGACGACATTCGTCGGCGACATGATCGAAATTTCGGTCACCGACAACGGTCCGGGCATTTCGGAGGAGAACTTGGCGAAAATCATGCAGCCATTGTTCACGACGAAATCCTTCGGCGTCGGCCTCGGCCTGCCGGCCGTCGAGAAAATTCTGCAGCAGCATGGTGGTGGATTGCGCATCGCCAGCAAGCTGGGTGAGGGCGCAACGTTCACCGCATATTTTCCGATCGCCGAAGCCAACCGGAAGGCCGCCTGACATGGGGCAACTGTCGATTCTCGTCGTCGATGACGATCGCGATCATGCCGACAGCCTGGGTGAACTGCTGACGATGCAGGGTCACGAGGTCGAGGTTGCCTACAATGGATACGAGGCGATTGCGGCCTATGACCGCCGCAGGTTCGATCTGGGCTTCATGGATGTCATGATGCCCGGAAAAGACGGCGTGCAGAGCTTTCTGGAAATCCGCATGCGCCACCCGAGCGCCAAGATTTTCATGATGACCGGCTACAGCGTCGAGCAATTGCTCACACAGGCCGCGCAGAACGGCGCGCTGGGTGTCATCCCCAAACCGATCGACATTGCCGATCTCGTTGCCACGATCGGCGGGATCGAGCCGGCGGGCATCGTCCTCGTCGGGGACGCCTGTCCAACGCTGGGCGCCACGCTGCGCACGGCTATTGGTGCAGGCCGGTCGTGCGAACTCGTCACCGATGGCAACGAGGCGCTTCAACGCGTCGATCGCGGTGGCGTCGATGTTTTGATCCTCGATCTCAAAAAGCCGTTGATCGACGGATTGAGCGTCTACGTTCAGCTGCGCGATCGAGGCAAAGCCGTGCCGACGGTGCTGATCACGGGATGCGCCGACGGTCTCGATGACCACTCGATCGAACTCGATCTGGAGCAGACGGGAATTCTGACCAAGCCCTTCTCGCCCGAAGCTCTCCTCGACCGGCTGGAGCGCATGGCGAGCTGAGCCGGCGCTGCGGTCGCAGCGGGCAGCGTATCGCCTCCCGACATTTTTTTCAGACTTTCACTCGTTTGCCGTGTCCACGGGACGTCTTGCTCTGCGCGGCAGCGGGGCAAAAATCTCGACATCGGGCCTGCTCGGCGGCGCGGCTTTGCGTTCGCGGCGCTGGGATTCGGCATCGAAGATCATTGCAGCCAAGGAATCGCGTGGCCGCGCCATCTTCACCACACCCGTCGTCGGGAAATAGTGGATGCGGCGGGGTGATGATCCCCGCAAATCGCGCGCCACGATGGGCAGACCTTCTTTCTCCAGATACGCCTCGACGAAATCGGCATTGTAGTGCCCGATGTTCGTCGTGCCGAGCACATTGCTGCCACCGAAAACCTTGACCTGCAATCGCTCGCGCCGGCCGCCACGCGATAATACGGCGTTGATCAGGCGCTCGATCGAATAGCTGCCGTAGCGCAGCTCGATGCTGGGCAGACCATCGCTGGGTTGGGGCGCACTGGGCAGCAAAAAGTGATTCATGCCACCGCAGGCGACGACGGGATCGTGAATGCACACGGCGATGCACGATCCCAAAATCGTACTCAGAACTTCTGTCGGATTGGCGGTGACGTAGAAATCGGCTTGCGCGATCCACACCATTGTCGAGCCGGTGGCGGCCGTCGTCTCGCTCATGCGGGGCGTCGGCGGTGACTTGGGTGGGCGGATCGAGTTCAGCGGTCGCGCTATGTCGGGCGATCTGTTCATTTCTGGCCACCAGGACTCGCCGAGCGCGCCCCTTCTGGCCGACCCATGTCGACGCGTGTCGGCGGACTGTCGCCACTCGACCGCTCGAGGATCCAGCCCGCGATGCGACCCAACGGGAGCTCGATCTCCGCCGCACCGATGGCCATGGCCGCCTTCGGCATGCCGTAGATCGCCGATGTCGCCTCGTCCTGGCAGGCCGTCACCGCACCGGCTTTGCGCATGGCGGCCAGACCTTGGGCGCCGTCCTTGCCCATCCCCGTCAGCAGCACACCGATGCCATCGTTGCCCGCCGCCGTCGCCGCCGACGCAAACAGGATGTCGACGCAGGGAATATGATTGTTGACCCGTTCGCCGTCTTCGAGCCGGCAGTAGAAATTCACGCCGGTGCGCACCAGCGACAAGTGCCGATCACCCGGCGCGATATAGACGTGACCGGGAAGAACGCGGCCCTGGTCCGTCGCTTCTGCGACGGACATGGCACAGCAATCGTTCAATCGCTTGGCGAACTGACGCGTGAACGACGCCGGCATGTGTTGTGCGACGAGAATGGGAGGCCCGTTCTCGGGCATCCCGCTGAGTATTTCCATCAGCGCGCCGACGCCGCCCGTCGATGCACCGATGGCGACGATCTTGTTCGCCGCGCGACTGCGCGTGCGCGGATCGGGCAGCTTGGGGAGACTAGACGTCGCGCGTCGGGCGATCTGCACCGACGTGCGTGCGGCCGCCTTGATCTTCGAGGTGACCTCGTCGCGCAGCGCGGGCCAGGCCTCGCGCATGTCGACCTGGGGTTTGGCGACGAAATCGACGGCCCCCATTTCGAGCGCCTGCAGCGTCACGTCGGCACCATCCATCGTCAGCGCGGATATCATGACGACGGGCATCGGGCGCAGTTGCATGATGCGGTCGAGAAAAGCCAAGCCGTCCATTTTCGGCATATCGATATCGAGCGTCAGGACGTCGGGTCGCAGCGCCTTGATCATTTCGCGCGCGACCATGGCGTCAGCCGCCACGCCGACCACGTCGATCTCGGGATCGGCTGCCAGAATTTGGCACAGCAGGTTGCGCATGACGGCGGAGTCGTCGACGATCAACACACGTATCATGGTTCAACGACCTCTGTCCGATGCTGAGCAGCGCGCGCGACGCGCTCACTTGGTTTTCTGATAAATGCTCTGTCCGATCGGACGAAACCGGTCGGAGACTTTGTAGAGGGATTCCGAGTGACCCAGATACAGGAAGCTGCCGTCGCGCAGCATGTCTGCGAACCGGTTGAACAGCACGCACTGCGTGGGCTTGTCGAAATAGATGACGACGTTGCGGCAGAAAATGGCATCGAACGGTCCGCGCATCGGCCAGGCTTCGTGCAGGTTGAGATGCTTGAAGACGATGAGGTCGCGAACCTTATCGCCGATCCGGGCGTGTTCGCGGTCCCCGGAAACGGGTTCGACGAAGTTGCGCACGAAGGCGGGTGACACGGATCGCAGGTCGTCGCTGGGATAGATGCCGGCTTGGGCTTTCGCCAGAATGTCGGTGTCGATGTCGGTCGCGAGAATGCGGATGTCCCACCCGACCAACTTGGGCGCAGTATCGAGCAGGGTCATGGCGAGCGAGTAGGGTTCTTGGCCCGACGAACAGCCTGCCGACCAGACACGCAGCCGGCGATTGCGGTCCACTTCGGCCCGGGCCACGATGCGGGGCAGTGCGGTCTGCGCGAAGTGCTCGAAGTGATGGTTCTCGCGAAAAAAGCTCGTCTTGTTGGTGGTCAGAGCATTGATCAACTCACCAATTTCTGCGGCGTTTGCGGGATCCGCCAGCAGGTCGCAATAGTCCCCGACGTGGGCGATATCGAGGGCGCGCAAGCGTTTGGTGACCCGCCTGTAGACCATGTTGCGCTTGTAGTCGGCGAGCGCGATGCCAGCGTGCGTCATCGCGAGCGCACGGATGAAATCGAACTCCCGGTCCGAGATCGGCGGCGGCCGTTCTTCCCACGCAGGCAAGGCGCCCTCCGGTAGCGCCGGAGGGACCGGTTCAGCGAGGCGGCCACTGGTTGCGCGTTTTGCCGAAGGAACGGTCAGGGGTGTGCTCCAGAATTCTATTGCTCGATGCAGCGACCCACGTGCTGCGGTCCGCAGCGCCTCACGCCACGAGTGGTGCAACGTCGTCGCTGGCCGAGCTGCTCGAGGGCCCTTGCGATTTCGTCAGTCGATCGAGCGCGACGATGATCAGCATCGTGTCGCTCTGGGTGACGAGACCTTCGAAAAAGGGATTGCGGTTGTCTCCATCGGTATCGGGGATGGGAGAAATATCGGCCTGGCGAACGGTCAGAATATCTGACACGCCGTCGACGAGGAGGCCATTCAGGCGGCCCCCGATCATGACGACGACGACGACGCCTTGGTTCACCTCCGTGCGGCCGAGCCCGAAGCGCGTGCGCAGGTCGATGATGGGCACGATGGTACCGCGCAGATTGGTGACGCCGCGCACGTAATCGGGTGCGCTCGGTAGTGGTGTGATGACGTTGGAGGCGCGGATTTCCCGCACCGCCATGATGTCGACGCAGTACTGCTGCTCGCCAAGCAGGAAGGTGACGTACTGGCGAGTATCGGCTGCGCGTGCCGTGTCCGTCGAATGATTGGGAGAGTCGTTGCGGGTGTGCATCATCAGGCGACCTGCTTTGCGATGCTGGAGCGAAGTGGGAGAGAGGGCCCTCGGCGCGAGCCGCCCACCGAGGCCATGTGCGCGAGGGCGACGACATCGAGGAAGAGGGCGACGGCGCCATTGCCCAAAATGGTGGCCCCGGCGATACCCGCGACCTGATCGAAATTCTCGCGCACGCTCTTCATGACGACCTGCTGCTGATCGACGATCTCGTCGACAGCCAAAGCGATGGTCTGGCCGTCGTCGACTTCGACCACGATGACGAGCAGCTGTGGGCCGGAGGCAGCCGAGGGAATATTGAAAACCTGCGCCAAGTGGACGACCTTGATCGGGGCGCCGCGCACGTAGAGCACCTCGCCGGTGCCCGGCACGACCTTCACCTGCTGGCGCGAGACCGCCAGACATTCGACGATGCTGGCGATGGGCAGCACGTAGCTCTCGCGGCCGACCCGGATGATCATGCCGTCGGTGACGGCAAGGGTGAGCGGCAGCGCAATCACGACTTTCGAGCCGACGCCCGATTCCGACGTCAGCGAAACGCGCCCACCCATCTTCTGGATATTGCGTTTGACGACATCCATGCCGACCCCGCGGCCGGAGATGTTCGAAACGTTCTCGGCCGTGGAGAAGCCGGGGGCGAACAGCAGGTTGGTGATCTCGTCGTCGCTCAGAACCGCATCGGGATGAATGAGGTTTTGCTCGATGGCCTTGCGGCGCACTTTGTCTCGGTCGATGCCGCGCCCGTCGTCGCTGACTTCGATGACGATCTGGCTGCCGCGCTGCGCGGCGCTGATGCAGATCAGCCCGTCGGGTGTTTTGCCGCGCGCCATGCGTTCTGCGGCGGGTTCGATGCCGTGATCGACTGCATTGCGGATCATATGCGTCAGGGGATCGACCAGTTGTTCCACGAGCGTCTTGTCGATTTCGGTTTCCTCGCCGAATGTCTCCAGGACAACGGTCTTTCCGGTTTGGGCCATGAGGTCGCGCACGACGCGCGGCATGCGCGCGAAGATCGACCGGATCGGCTGCGCCCGGATCGCCATGACGCTGTCCTGCAACAACTGCGTCAACTTCAGCAATTGCGACAGCTCGGTGAACAGCTGCGGATTGGACACCGTCAGCGCGCGATCGATGTGCTGGTAGACCATCGTCTGCGAAACAGCGATTTCGCCCACCATGTTGACCAGGCGATCGATCCGATCGAGATCGACGCGGATCGATGACAGTCCTTGGCCGCGCGCGCCGTTCGTGGAGGTTGCCGGTGCGGGTGCGGCAGGAAGGTGCGTGCCCACCTCGGCGGGTTCCGGTGTAGCCGTCACGGTTACGACGCGCGGTGCGGGTGCTGGTACCCCGCGGTCCGCCCGGCAGTCGATCGCCAGCTCGCAGTCGCCTTCGACGTATTCGAAGGCTTCGCGCACGCTGGTGATCGCGGCGTTGGTTTCCAGCGTCATCGACCAGGCGAGATAGGAGTCGAGCGGCTCGAGGTCGGCAAACGCCGGCAGGCCCGAAATATCGGCTTCGATCGCCAGTGTGCCCAATTCCTGCAAATGCCGGAAAATCAGCAGAGGCTCGTTCATCCGCTGGAGGAGTTGGCGAGAGGGGCGGAATGCGATGGCGTAGACGAAGCGCGGTTGTGCGCCGGCGGTCGCTGCACTCGGGGCAGCCCGCGCCGCGAAGACCGCGACGTCGTCATCGGGGTCCGCGTCATCGTCGTCGTCGCCCGAGGCACGCTCGGTGCCCACGGCCGCGGTCAACCGTTCCCCTGCTTCCGCTTCGTGGGCCGCATCGAGCGGGGCATCGTTGCGCGCCGCCTGCACCAGATCCGACATCACGTCGCTCGACTGGATGGCGGCATCGAGCACTGCCTCGCTGATCGCCACTTTCCCCGATCGCATCAAGCGCAAAGCATTCTCGAAGTCGTGCGCGAAGGCGACGAGACGGGTGAAGCCGAACATCCCCGCGCCACCCTTGATCGAGTGTACGGCGCGAAACGCGGCATGCAGCGGCTCGGGATCGCGGGCATCTATTTTCAGGACCGAGAGCTGATGCTCGAGATCAGCCAGAAGCTCGTCGCATTCCTGGAAAAATGTTTTCTTGAATTCCTCGAATTGGATGTCCATGCCATTATCCCCAGAGATGCATCCGGGTCACAGACAGACGCGCTTGATGGTCGCGATCAATTTCAAGGGATCGATGGGTTTGGTCAGCCAACCTGTGGCGCCCACTTCCCGGCCGATCTGGCGGAAATCGCTGCCGTCCTCGGTCGTCAAAAACAAAATGGGCGTGAATTCGTGCTTGGGATTTTCCCGCACTTTGGTCACGAATTCGAAGCCGCCCATGACCGTCATGTTGACATCGCTGATGATCAGGTCGACATCGTCGAGGGTATCGAGTGTTTTGAGACCTTTGACGCCATTGTCGGCCTCGAAAACCTCGTATTCGGCGACGCGCAGAATCTTGAGCAGAATTTCGCGCACCGTGGGCGAATCATCGACGACGAGGATTTTCATGCTCCCCCCTCCAAGTTCCAACGGCTGACGACCGAGCCGAGCCCCAGGCTTTGAAACGCGGCCGAAAACGCAGCGGATGGACGACGAAACGTGACGGCCAAATCGGCGCGCTGCGCAGCCGTCTCGAATGCGACGAGGACCTGGGCGCAGGTCGTCGACACGCGTTCGACGCTGCCGAGATCGATCACGATCGGCAGCATGCGCTCGAGGGCTTGGCCCAGCGCCGACTTCAGAGGCTTGGTCGCGCGCAAGTCGAGTGACGACGGAAGCCCGAGGTGCTGGTGGCCATCACTGAGTTGAAACATGATGGTTGACATGGCAACCGGGAACCCGCGGTTTTGCTTTCGATCTCGAAGCTTTTACCGTGAAGGCAAATCGTTAATTGCGCGCTAAGACGGCAGAGCAACTCGCGCATCGAAACCATCTTTCTCCCGTCGTTGGGATTGCTGTCGATCGCGCGGAGTGGCCGAGGCTGTCTGCAATTTGTCTGGCATTGGACGGCGCCCCGAAGGCGGTCATTAATTCGTGTGCGGTAAGATTGACGAATCATCGAGACGCGCACCCCGAAACCCGTGTTCGACCCCACGGCGCACCGGTTCGAGCGTTCGAGCGAACATATCGTTTGAAGGAATAATGAGATGGTGGCGGGCTCGCCCCGAGTTTGGATGCGGACGCGGCTGACGCTGATGGGATTGGCGATCGTCGCGATCACCTCGCTCGCTGCCATCATCGGTGGGTACGGCATTTGGTCGCTCGGTAAAGAATTTAGAATTTATGAAGATATTGCGGGAGAAGCACTCACCGCCTCCGAAATCAATGCCGACATGGCAAAAACACTGCTGAATGCCCGCGAATACTTGGGCACGCGCAGCCCCGAGGATTTGGTCGATACGCGCAAGTATCTCGACGAAACCCGTGTCGGCATCGCCAAGGCGCAAAAGGAGTTCCGCGCGGCCGATCGCCGAGCGCTGGTCGATGACATTGCAGGAGCCCTCGACCAGTTCGAAAAAGGTTTCGACCGGCTCGTTTTCCTCCTGATGGAGCGCGATCGGATCGTCAGCCAGGTCATGGACCCCATCGGGGCGGAAATCCGGGCGTCTTTCGCACTCGTCATCGACACCGGACACACGTCCAAGGACTTCGAGACCGCTGCAATAGCGGGGTCGATACAACAACATTTGATCACGGCTCGCCTGTATCTGGCCAAATATCTTTTGAGCAACACCCGCGAGGACGCGGCTCGGGTCGGCAGTGAACTGCTGGCCGTGGACCAGAAGATTATTTCCCTGACCACGCGTTTAAAAGCCAATACCTCGGCAACCACGATGCCGGTCGACTTCGATCACGTCCGCGCCCTGCTCGATCAGTATAGTGCCGGATTTGCCGCGCTGCGCGCCCTCATCCAGGAACGCAACGCGCTGCGCAGCGCCGCCCTCGACAAGGGGGGCGCAGAAATCAATATGTGGGCTGCGCGCATCAAGGACAGCGCCGTCAAATCCGAACACGAGGTATCCGCCCGAGCGTTGAACAGTGTCAATCGGCTCGAGACGCTGGTGGTGATCGCTGGCCTGCTGGCCTTGCTCGCAGGTGGCCTGATGGCTTTCTTCGCGGCGCGCGCTCTGTCGCGGCAGATCGTCGGGATTACGCGGGAGATGGAGGCTTTGGCGGCAGGCGATCTGAATATCCAGCTCGCCTCTGCGGCCCGCGACGACGAAATCGGGTTGATGGCGCGGGCGCTGATGGTCTTTCGCGACGCTGCCGCCACCAAGTTGATCCTGGAAAGTGAATCGGCGGCCCAGCATCAAATCGTCGAGAAAACACGCGCCGCCGCCGAGCAGGAGCGCACGCGCAATGCCGAGCAGCATGCCAAAATAGCAGCAGAACAGGCGGCCTTCATCGGGGCGCTCGGACGCGAACTGAACAAACTCGCGCACGGCGATCTGACGTCGCGTCTGGACGCGGCAACCAGCCACGCCTTCGGGCAGATCGTCACCGACTTCAATGAAACGGTGAAGCGGTTGCGCGGCATGATGACGACCATCGTGCAATCGACGGTGGCGGTGCAGGGTTTGACCAGTGAGATCGCGTCCGGCGTCGTCGACCTGTCGATGCGCACGGAACACCAAGCCTCGGCGCTCGAGCAGACATCGGCGTCGATGGAGCAGATGTCGGCGACGGTTCGCCAGAATGCGGGCAATGCGCAGGAGGCGAGCGCATTGGCGGCGGGCGCCCGCATGTCGGCGATCACGGGCAGCCAGATCGTCGTGCACGCGATCTCCGCGATCGACAAGATCGAGAAATCGTCGCGTGAGATCGGCGAGATCGTCGGGTTGATTCAAGAGATCGCCTTCCAGACGAATTTGCTGGCATTGAATGCGGCGGTGGAAGCAGCGCGTGCGGGGGACTCGGGTCGCGGGTTTGCCGTGGTGGCGAACGAGGTGCGGGCGCTCGCACAACGCGCAGCCCAATCCTCGAAAGACATCAATCGCCTGATCGCCAGCTCCGAGTCCCAAGTCCGTGAAGGTGTCGAACTCGTCAAGCAGGGGGGAGATGCCCTGAATGAGATCGTGGCGTCGGTCATCAAGGTTGCCGATTTCGTGTCCGAGATCGCCAGCGCCAACCGTGAGCAGACCTCGGGCATCGGTCAGGTCAGCATGGCCGTCACGGATATGGATCAGCTCACCCAGCAAAACGCATCGCTGGTGGAAAAAACCAATGCCGCGCTGATGTCGGCACGGTTGCAGATCGACGAACTGCGCAAAGCTGTTGCGTCCTTCAAGACCGGCAGCGAGATCGACGTCATCGCGGCCCAACCCCCGCCGGAAATCCACCAGATCGTGCCCGTGCAACAGGCGCGCGCGCCTCGCGGCCGAGCCACGGCGCGGGCTGTCGACTCGCTCTCGGCGCGCGACCTCGAATGGAAAGTGTTCTGATTGCGGGGGGCGCCGCACGCGGGGTCCCGACAGCGACGGGCCGTGACAGCATCGGCGCCAGCGTCAGGCGGACTTGTGCTGGACGATCACTTTGGAAAAGAAAGACGTCCAGCTCGCCACGCCAACCAGACCGGCGCGCGCGAATACCTCGTCCAAATCGTCGATGATGTAATGCCGGAAATAGGGCTCGTGGAAGCGCACGGGAAACGCTTCCAGTAATCCATCCCACCCCGGTCGATCGCCCATCTGCAAGCTGTCGATGAAGACCAGCAGGCCGCCGGGTCGCAGCACGCGCGCCATTTCCAACGCGACGCGACGGCGCACATCGGGTGGCAGCTCGTGGAAGAGATAGGTGGAGACGACGATATCCTGGCTGGCGTCGGCAAAAGGCAGGGACTCGGCGTTGCCTGCAAGCAGTGTCGCTGGCCGCAGGCCGCGCATATGGCGGCGGGCTTCCGCCAGATACGTTTCGGACAGGTCGATGCCGGTGAGGTGCATCGCGGGCCACGCAATGCGGCAGTCGTGCAGGAAGCGCCCCGTACCGCACGCCACATCGAGCAATGCTGTGCGCCGCTGATCGCGCCCCTGCATGAACTCCGCGATCGGGCGCAGCGCCTCGCGCCGCATTGGCCCGGCGCCGCCGAGGAACAGGGTTTCCACCTGCACATCGTAAAGGCGCGCGGAGTCCTCCGTCAGATAGCCGCCGGTCTGGAAATGGAAGTCCTGCGCGTAATAGTCGGGCACGTCGGCTGCTCGCGCTGCCACGTGGACACTGCCCGCATCGCGCGACCGTCGCCGCTCGATTGCCGAGGGCAAGTCAGCCAGCATGAGCCGGGCGCGCGTCACATGCTCGGCCACACTCGCCCCATCAGGCATCGGCGGATACACGCCGTCGCGCACGGCGCTGGCATCGCGCAAGAGCAGTTGCCCGAGATCGGCCAGCACCTCCTGCGTCGACGGCACGGCGCGCTTTGGCGTGGGCGAAGGTGGTGCCGACGCCGGCTTGGGGGCCAATCTCGACGACTGCCAATCGACGACGCGATTGAGACCGAAATACCAGGCAACCCGCAGGCCTTGCCCCAGTCCTTGAAGTCCCATCCCGATCGTTTCAGCCATGTCTTGCCTCGCATAGTTTGAGCTGGTGATCGCATGTGTGCATGTCGGCAGTCGGACGGGCACGCGCAAGGCGCTGACGTTTGGCTGCGGCAGGGGTTGTCCGCTTCCGGCTGATGCTCTCATCTACCGTCCCCCTTGCAGTGCCGCCCAGCCTAGCCGACAAATATGCCCTGCGGCCGCGTCTCACGCGCCCCGCCGCACTGCCCGCCGCCGCCGGAGACCCGCCATGAAAATCACCGCCATTCACGCCCATTACGTGCGCATCCCCTATGACATGGGCGCGCCGGCCACCGCGTTTGCGGGCCTGCGGTTTCCCTCCCAGGATCATCTGCTGGTGCAGGTCGACACTGATGCTGGCATCACCGGCTGGGGCGAGGGCTTCGGTCACAACATCATTCCCGCCACCAAAGCTGCGTTGGAAACCTACGTGGCACCCTGGTTCATCGGCAAGGACCCCACCGACATCAACGCGCTGCATCGAGCAGCGGCGCAAGCGTTCCATATTTTCGGGCGCAACGGTCCCGTCGTCTATGCCCACTCGGGTATCGACATCGCTTTGTGGGACATTGCGGGCAAGCGGGCGGGCTTGCCACTGTCGCAGATGCTGGGGGGCGGTCAGCGCAGCGAGGTGCGCGCCTACTCGAGCCTGATGCGCTATGGCACGCCGAGCACGGTGGCGCGCATCTGCGCGGAACGCGTCAAGGCCGGCTTCCGCCACATCAAGCTGCACGAACAGACCGTCGAAGCGGTGATGGCCGCGCGCGAAGGCGCTGGCCCCGATGTCGCCATCATGAATGACGTCAACTGCCCCTGGACGGTCGCCGAGGCGCTCGAGATGGAGAAAGCCTATCGCCCGGCGAAACTCTTCTGGCTCGAAGAGCCCGTGTTCCCGCCCGAGGATCACAAGGGCCTCGCGCGGGTGCGCCGCGAGGGCCAAACCCGCATTGCGGCAGGCGAGAACGGCGCAGGCCTGCACGATTTCGTCGACAAGTTCGAAAAAGGCTCGATCGATATTGCGCAGCCGAGCGTGACCAAGATCGGCGGCATCACCGAGATGCGCAAGATCATTGCGGCGGCCGAGGCCCACTCCGTCGAGATCATCCCCCACTGCGCCTATTTCGGGCCAGGTAACCTCGCCTCGATCCACATCGTCGCGTCGCTGTCCACCGACACGCTGCTGGAAAACATCTACGCCAACCTGGAAGCCAGCCCCTACGGCGACTCCATGGTCGCCAAAGACGGCAAAGTTCGCGTCCCTACCGGCCCGGGCCTGGGCGTCGAGCCCGACATGGCCATCGTCGAGACGTATCGGCAGGGACCCGTGGTGACGGTGCGGTGAAGTGAAGGCGGCGATCCTGCAAGCATGGCCGGACCTCGCCGGCCTACTCGCCCACGGCCTTTAGAATACCCCGCACGCCGGCCATCAGCAGGCCGTGGTCGGTGCCGGTGGCGACCATGTTGAAGCCGAGGCTGCGGTAGTGCTTCGCCCAGACCGGATCGGCGGCCATGACGCCCAACGCCTTGCCGTGCTTACGACCAGCAGCGACGATGCGCTCGATTGCGGCCAGATAGGTCGGATGCTCGAATTGGCCCGGAATGCCGAGAAAGTTCGTCAGGTCGAAATGCCCCAGCCACAGGCAGTCGATGCCCTCGACGGCGGCGATACCTTCCACCACGTCGAGCCCGCGCTCGGTCTCGATTTGGGCGATGATCAGATTGCGCGCGTCGGCAGCAGTCATCTTGGCGGCCGGCGCGCCCGGCTCGTAATCGTCGTGGGCGAAGGAGAATGCGGCCCCCCGCCGGCCTTTGGGCGGATAGTGGGTCGCCTCCGCGATCGCCTTGGC
Organism: Hyphomicrobiales bacterium; assembly: GCA_031406575.1. Lineage (GTDB taxonomy): Bacteria > Pseudomonadota > Alphaproteobacteria > Rhizobiales > Hyphomicrobiaceae. The sequence continues at coordinate 22,669 of JANOHP010000032.1, read as the reverse complement.
CTGCTCGACCGAGTCGACCATCGGGACCATGACTCCCTGGGCGCCGACATCGAGGGCGCGCGCGAGGAAATGATACTCACCGTTGGGCACCCGCACCATCGGGGCAACGCCGATGCCTCGACAATGCGAGGCCTGGACCTTCAAGCTCTCGATCGAGAGCCCGGCGTGCTCCATGTCGTAGATGATGTACTCACAGCCTGCGTGTTTCATGACCTGGGCAATGCCCGGTGTGAAGAATTCGAACACCATCGCGCCCAACACCGTCTCGCCGGCGAGCGCCCGTTGCCGCAGTGATGTCTTGGCCATGCCCTGCCTCCCGATGCTTTCGGCCTCACTCGAAGCCGAGCATGCAGCAAACCTCGGGCACGCGAAAGCGCACCCCCAAATCTTTATTCCCCGGCTGCCGATTTTTATGTCCCGGCTGAAAGACAATGCCCCCTGGAAACATCGAAAATTTGGGCCGATGTGCGACACGCGTTGCGCACCCGCACCAACTGCCAAGCTGGTGATTTCGGCCGCCGTTTCTTCTCGGCCAGGGAACGGGGCTGGCGATCGATCGCGAACAAGCGCCGTCTTGAAACCGCCGGAAAAGTCCGATCCAGTGGCGGCTGCGACGTCGCGCGGCACAGACACCGGGGGATTGTCGGTCAGTTCGCCTTTCGTCCACGGGGCGGACCGGCTATAGGTGCACCACGATGGCGGCTGCAAACCGCCAACTCTGGGCTTTGGCCCCAATCGGAGACGAACCACAGCATGGCCGAGCGTGGGGACGTGTTTTTGCGTGAAGTGGACGAAGAAGTCCGCCGCGAGCAGCTGTACAAGCTGTGGGAGCGGTACGGCCTCTATTTCGTCGCGGTTGCGATGCTGATCGTCGTCGGCATCGGCGGCGTGAAGTGGTGGCAGTATCGCCAAGCGACGTTGGCCGAGGCGGCTGGCGAACGCTACGAAGCGGCGGCGCGGCTCGCGAGCGCGGGCAAGGCCGAAGACATCACGAAGGCGTTTTCGGGCATCATCGGGGACGCGCCGAAGGGCTATGGCGTGCTGGCGCGGTTGCGCGTGGCGGGAGGGCTCGCTGCGTCCGGCAAGCCTGCCGAAGCCCTTGCCCAATTCGAGGCCCTCGCCAAAGATGCAACGGTCGATCAGGTTCTGCGCGATTATGCGGCCGTTCAGGCAGCGATGCTGCGCGTCGATACCGCCGACTGGGCGGAGATGGAAACGCGACTTGCACCGCTCGTTGCGGGCACGTCGCCCTGGCGGCACATGGCGCGCGAAGTGCAAGCCCTCGCGGCGATCGGAGCCGGCAAGACCGACGACGCCCGCAAACATCTCGAAGCCTTGCTCGGCGAGCGCACGTTGCCGCCGTCGATGCTCGAGCGAGTCCAGCTGATGTTGACCGTGCTGACCGATCAGGCCGCCAAACCGGCACCATCGACCGCGCCAGCGACACCGGGCACGCCGCCGGCAGCGCCGAGCCAAGACGCCGTGAAAGCAACGACGCCTGCGCCGAAAAAATGAAGTGGCGCGGTGGGGTAGGGGATAATCGCATGCGCAGCACGTCATTGCCGGGTCGAAAAATCGCGACAATCGCCGCTGTGGTCGCTCTCGGCGCGCTGGCGGGGTGCTCGGATGGGCCGCAACTGCCGCGCCTCACCGATCTCAACCCGTTCGCGGAAAAGGAAATCCCGCTTCCCGGTAAGCGCATTCCCGTGGCCCTGTCGGAGAATCGCGCCGGCCTGGACGTCGCGCCCGCCGATCGCCCCATTGCGTTGCCTCCTCCCACGGCCAATGAGGCGTGGTCGCAGCCAGGCGGCACCGCGTCCAATACGCCCGGCCATCTGGCGCTCAATGCCACCATCAAACAAATCTGGAGCGCCAGCGCGGGCACCGGCTCCAGCAGCTATGGTCGCCTGACGGCCAGTCCGATCGTCGTCGACGGTCGCGTCATCACTCTCGATGCCAACGCGCTCGTGACGGCCTTCTCGTCCTCGGGCGCCGTTGTCTGGCGGGCCCCGCTCACTCCGCCAAACGAAAAAGCCTACAAGGGCTTCGGCGGCGGCCTTGCCGCAGACGGTGGGCGTATCTTCGTGGGCACCGGCTTCGGCTTGGTGCACGCCCTCGACGCGCAGAGCGGCAAGAAACTCTGGGAAAAGAATTTGGCGTCGCCGATTCGAGCGTCGCCGACGGCTGTGGGCGACAAGGTCGTCGTCGTCACGACGGATGGCGTGGCCGTGGCGTTGGCGACGGCTGATGGCAACGAACTGTGGCGCCACCAGGGTGTCGCGGAAAAGGCCGCCATCCTCACCAATTCCAGTCCAGCGATCGACAACGACGTGACGGTCGTGCCCTATCCATCCGGTGACCTCGTGGCACTACGCACCAGTACGGGTCAGCCACTGTGGACGGAGTCGCTCGCGCGCACGCGCTTGGCCTCCTCCTTGGGCTCGATGACGGACGTGGCGCGTCCCGCCCTCTCCAGCGGCACGGTCTTCGCCGTCGGCCATTCAGGCCGGATGGTCGCTACCAGCGCCCGCACGGGCGAACGGCTCTGGTCGATCAACGTGCCCGGAATTCAAGCGCCCAATGTGGTCGGCGACATCGTCTATGTCGTGGACATCAGCGGCCAGCTCCTGGCCATTACGCGCCGCGAGGGCAAGGTGCTGTGGAACGCCAAGCTGCCGAATGCGAGCACGTGGTCGGGTCCAGTCGCGGCCGGTGGCCGCCTCTGGCTCGCGTCGAACAAGGGTCTCGTGGTCGGCGTCGAGGCCACGGCGGGCAAGGTCGATAGCCAACACCAAATCGGCGACGCCACCTACATCGCCCCCATCGTCGCGGGCGGGCGCCTGTACGTGCTGACCGACACGGCGCGCCTCATCGCCTTTCAATAAGCCAGCCCCCTGGGTGGACCGGCCGGCCCAGTTGCCGGGCGTTTCCTCGCGAAAACGACCCTGCCCCTGGCGGTTCACCGATGCAGCCGATCCGCGCACAGCGTCCGCGTCAGTGGAACATGCGGCCCGAGTCGATCACCACTGTTTGACCGGTCATCGTGTCGGTGCGGCACATGGTGACCACTTGATCGGCGCAGTCTTCCTTGCGGGCCGGTATTTTCAGCAATGACTCAGACGACGACCGCTCGATTTGTTCTGGGCGCAGGTTGGCCGTGGCACGTGTGCCGTCCAGCAGTCCCGGCGCCACGCAGTTGACCAGCGCGTGCGGCGCCAACGCCACCGCCATGCACCGTGTCAGGTGAATGAGCCCAGCCTTCGACACGGCATAGGCAATCGACGACCCCGTCGGCCCGAGGCCTGCCACCGACGAGATATTGACGATGCGCCCTTGCCCTTGCTTCTTCATGGTCGGCGCCACCGCTTTGATGAGCCGCATCGGCCCGGTGAGGTTGACGTCGATGATTTTGGTCCACTCGGCCATGGTCAGGCCGTCCAGGTCGGGGAACGGGATCGAAATATTGTAGGCGGCATCGTTGATCAGAATGTCGAGCCGGCCGAACCGCCCTACGACATCTTCCACCAGTCGGTCCACCTGCCCCTGATCGGTGACGTCGCACCCGAAGGCCTGCGCCTCGACGCCATGCGTCTGCGTGAGGTTGCCCGCCACCCTCTGGGCGTCGTCGGCGCTGCGCGCGTACACGACGGCGATTTTGCAGCCTTCCTTGGCCAGGGCATGACAAATGATCTGGCCGAGCCCGCCATTGCCGCCGGTCACGACCGCAACGGTATCTTTCAAATTCATGAACGTCCTCCCATCGATCGACGCCTCGAGCATAGGAGACTGCGCCCCGTAGTGCCAGCGTGCGCCGAAAGGGGGCCGGCTCGCGTGCTTGCCGAAAAAAGTTCCAAGCCTGATCGCGTCGCAATGATCCGTTTACCTGGATGCGGCAGTGTCACAGTCCAGTGAGTGAGCCACTTTGAGACGACCCTGCGATCACGGATCGATTGCGGCGCGTTTGTGAGGCGGTTCTTGTCAGCGTCCTGTAGTCAGTCGAGTGAGTGATCATATGTTGAAGCGCGTCCTCGTGGTCGACGACGATCCGGCACAGCGTCGAATCCTGGAAGCCGTCATCGAACGTCTGGGCTACGAGCCCAAGCTGGCCAGCAGCGGCGATCAAGCGCTCGATATTCTGGCGGGCCCCGAAAAAACCTCCATTTCTCTCGTTCTTCTCGACCTCGTCATGCCCGGCACCGACGGCATGACCGTGCTCGAGCGCATTGCCCAGAACCCCGGCATGCCCCCCGTCATCGTGCAGACCGCGCACGGATCGATCGATGCCGCCATCACCGCCATGCGTGCAGGTGCCGTCGATTTCGTCATCAAACCGGCCTCGCCCGAACGCCTCGACGTCTCGATCAAGAGCGCCTTGAAAATCGAAGCGCTGGCCGTCGAAATCACGCGCATCAAGAAGAAGGTCGAGGGCAAGCTGACCTTCGGCGATCTGGTCACGCACGGCGAAGCCATGGACCGGGTGGTCGCGCTCGGTCGCCGGGCGGCCGCCTCGCATATCCCCGTTCTCATCGAGGGCGAGTCGGGTGTTGGTAAAGAATTGATTGCCCGCGCCATCCAGGGCGAGGGCGAGCGGGCGGGACGGCCGTTCGTCACGGTCAACTGCGGAGCGATCCCGGAAAACCTCGTCGAAAGCATTCTCTTCGGCCACGAGAAAGGCGCCTTCACGGGCGCCGTCGATCGGCGCATCGGCAAGTTCCAGGAGGCCGACGGCGGCACACTCTTTCTCGATGAAATCGGCGAGTTGCCGCTCGATGCGCAAGTCAAACTGCTGCGCGCACTCCAGGAAGGTGAAGTCGATCCCGTCGGCGCCAAACGGCCAATCAAGGTTGATTTCCGCCTGGTGTCGGCGACCAATCGCGACATGATCCAGCTCGTCAAAGAGGGCAAGTTTCGCGAAGACCTGTACTATCGCTTGAACGTCTTCCCGATCAATGTGCCGCCGCTGCGCGAGCGCCTCGACGATGTGCGCGAGCTCGCCCTCCACTTCCTCGCCCGGTTTGCGGCCGAAGAGGGCAAACGCGTCACCGGTATCGACGAACAGGCGCTCGATCTGCTGTCGAGCTATACGTGGCCCGGCAACGTACGCCAGCTCGAAAACGCTGTCTTCCGCGCCGTCGTCCTGGCGGATTGCGCCCATCTGACGGTCGACGAATTCCCCCAGATTGCTACGCACGTCGAAGGCTTCCGGGCGGCGATCCCCGCCGCGCCGGGTCAAGTCGGTCCTCGCGTGGCTTATACGGGTCCCGCACTGATCGGCGCCGAGGCAACCGTCCCGCGCACAATAGAAGTGGGCTCTAGCGACGGTGTCAAAGGCTCGATCGGCATCCCGGCCGTCGACTCGGAAGGCGAAATGCGTACCCTGGAGGCCATGGAAGCCGACATGATCCGCTTGGCGCTGGGTCGCTATCGCGGCCACATGACGGAAGTCGCCCGCCGCCTCAAGATCGGCCGCTCGACGCTCTACCGCAAAATGCGCGATTACGGCCTGGAAGAACGCCCCAACTGAGGGTGAATGCCGACTGCGGGACGTGCGATGCAGGGCCCCAGTGACGCCTGCATCAGCCCGGCGGCGTGAGGGCATGGAATAACGGGCGGCGTGAGCAGCCCGTGAAATCCCGTCGCGTTCGTCATGGGGATGCGCTGGCGCAGCAGGCGCGCTCGGTGCGTGCGCGAACAACGCCTGTCCTGGTGATCGCACCGACCGCGTGCACGTCCGTCAAGCCGAGGGTCAATGATAAACGTGCTTGCCGAGGTAGGGAGATTTCGGCACCACCGCGTTCACGCTCTGAAAGCGCGTCGGCTCGACTTTGCGCGGCTCGCCTTCGAACTGGACGCCCAGATCGGAATCGCGGCGCCACACCACGCGGCAGTCGGCAGCGACTCCATCGAGCTCGATCGTCAGCGTGAATTTCTCGGGGAATGCTTCGGCGCGATCGGAGCGCAGGCGGCATCCCGTCTCCGAAATATCCCGCACCTGGCAATGCAGCGACGAGAAATTGTTGAGATACGTGGCGATGGCCCCTTTGAGGGCGCGCCGGCGAGCTGATTTACGCAATTCGACCATTGTGACACTCCACCTGCCGAAGTTTTCACGTCGGAGTAGATGCAAACTCGCACGCAGCGGTTACGATTTTGTCAACGATTACACAAAAAGACGGCTCGGCAAGGATGTTCTGGCGCTGCGCGCACAGTGATGGCGGGTTGGCGCGTTTCATGGTTAGCTTCCGGTGAAGGCCTGTTCCGGTCTGCGGCAGTAAGGGTGCGTTGGTCTCTCGCTGCGCCGCGCAACGGATCCAAAACACAACCGGGAGGAACGACATGGATTTGAAATTGAAGGGCAAACGCGTGCTGATCACGGGCGGCTCGAAGGGCATCGGCGCGTCGTGCGGGCATGCGTTCGCCGCCGAGGGCTGCGATGTCATCCTCGTGTCACGTAGCGCTGATCTGCTGCAGAAGACAGGCGACGAGATCCGCTCGCGCCATCAGGTGTCCGTCGAGACCCATGCCGCCGACCTCTCACAGGGGCCTGCCCGCGAAGCGACGATGAAGAAATTTTCCGACATCGACATTCTCGTCAACAACGCCGGCGCCATTCCCGGCGGCAGCATCATGGACATTTCCATGGAGCGTTGGATCGAGAGCTGGCAGCTCAAGGTGTTCGGTTACATCCATATGACCAAGCTGACGCTCGAACTCATGAAACCGCGCGGCTCGGGCATCATCTGCAACATTATCGGCATGGCGGGTCCAGCCCCCCGCTGGGACTACGTCGCGGGCTCGACAGGTAACGCTGGTCTCAATGCCTTCACCAAGGCAATCGGCTCACGCTCGGTCGATTTCGGCGTGCGCGTGTTCGGCATCAACCCGGCGGCCACCCGCACCGATCGCATCATGACCATCTCGCGCCAGCGGGCGCAATCGACCTTCGGTGACGAAAACCGCTGGGAAGAAACCTTGGGCGACCTGCCCTTCAAGCGCCTGAAGGAACCCGACGAGGTCGCCGCCCTCGCCGTCATGTGCTGCGCCCCCCAGGTCGAATATCTCTCCGGCTGCATGATCGACATGGATGCCGGCGGGATGTTCAGGAAGTAAAGTGCTGACTGACGGAGGCCGTTTGACCACGACTACCCATCGTTCCGACCTCAGTCCCACCGCCGCCGTCGATCGCCTCGAAGCGTTGTACGACGAGGCGACGGCGGCGCTGGTGCACTCGCTGGATGCCTATCTGGCGACCCGCCAGCCACCGTCGGTGGAGGCGCGGGCCATCGCGTGCTATCCGCTGCTGCGCGTCGTCTACACCGACGCGCGTCGCCCGCCTGACGCCTATAAGCGCGCCTATGCCAAGTTACAGCGGCCCGGGATTTACGAAACCACGATCACGCACCCGGCGCCCTTTCGCACGTATCTGATCGAGCAACTCGTGCCGTTGGTCGAGGAGTACGGGGCACGCCTCGAAGTCGAGCGCAGCAGCCAACCGATTCCTTACCCCTACGTGCTCGAGCGCACCGACGAGGTCGCGCGTGCGGGCGTCACGGCGGGAGAATTGGCGCGCCATTTCCCGACACCGCAACTGTCCGCCGTGGGTGACGAGATCGCGGATGGCCAATGGGAGCTGCGCGACGGCGAGGCGCGACCGTTGGCGCTGTTCGATGCCGCGCGTGTCGATTATTCGCTGCGTCGCCTCGTGCATTACACCGGGTCCGACTGGCGCCACGTGCAGCGCTGGATTTTGCTGACCAATTACCAACGCTACATCGACAAATTCGTGCACTGGGGCGTCGAGCAATTGCGCAACTCGACGCGCTTCGATCGGCTGGTGCTGCCCGGCAATGTCACGATCGGGCGTGACATCGGACAGGAGCAGATCGACCGCCTGATCGCGTCCGTCGCGTGGCACCGCTATCAGATGCCCGCCTATCATCTCAACAGCGGCGAGGACGCGGGTGTGACGCTCGTCAATATCGGCGTTGGTCCGTCGAATGCAAAGAACATCACCGATCATCTGGCGGTCATCCGGCCCAACTGCTGGCTGATGGTCGGCCATTGCGGAGGCTTGCGGGAATCGCAGTCGATCGGCGATTACGTGCTGGCGCACGCTTATCTGCGCCAGGACCGCATCCTCGATTCCCTGATCCCGCCCGACATTCCCATTCCCGCTCTGGCCGAAGTGCAGGTGGCCCTGCAGGATGCGGCAGCGCACGTGACGGGTTTGCGCGGGGAAGCGCTGCGCCAAAGGCTGAGAACGGGCACGGTGGTCACCAATGACGACCGCAATTGGGAGCTGCGCTTCACGCAGGAGAGGAAGCGCATCAACCTGTCGCGTGCCATCGCCGTCGATATGGAGAGCGGCACCATCGCGGCGCAGGGCTATCGTCTGCGGGTGCCCTACGGCACGCTGCTGTGCGTTTCCGACAAGCCGCTGCACGGGGAAATCAAGCTGCCGGGTGCCGCCAACGCCTTCTATGAGACGGCCGTGGCGCAGCACCTGGAAGTCGGCCTGGAGGCGCTGGAGCTGTTGCAAACCCGGCGCGACACGCTGCATTCGCGCAAGCTGCGCTCGTTTGACGAGCCGCCATTCCGATGATTCGAATTCGCGGGTGTCGACGACACCCCCGAGCGTGCTATCTGATCGCGGTATCGACCAGCAACGAAGGGAATGCGCGATGCGCCGTCAGCGAAAGGCCAGAATTATCGCCACTCTCGGGCCGGCGAGTTCGGACCCTGCGATGATCGCCAAGCTGCATGCGGCTGGGGCCGACGTGTTCCGCTTGAATTTCAGTCACGGCACGCAAGACGACCACAAGCGCCGGTTCGACATCATCCGCGCTCTCGAAGCCCAGACGGGGCGGCCCATCGGTATACTTCAAGACTTGCAAGGCCCGAAAATTCGCGTCGGCACGCTGAAGGCTGGCCCCGTGCAATTGACGACCGGGGCCATGCTGGAATTCCGCCTCGACCGCGAACCTGGAGACGGCCAGTCGATCGCGCTGCCCCACCCCGAAGTGTTCGAAAACATGATGCCGGGCCACCGCATCATGATCGACGACGGCAAAGTACAGCTCGAGGCCGAGAGCTGCGACAAGGATCGCATCAGAGCGCGCGTCGTGGTCGGCGGCATGTTGAGCGACCGCAAGGGCGTGAATTTGCCGGAAACCGATCTGGCAATCTCGCCGCTGACCGAAAAGGACCGCTCCGATCTGGCGTTTGGGCTGGCGTTGGGAGTCGACTGGGTGGCCCTGTCATTCGTGCAGCGGCCCTCCGACGTGCTGGAGGCGCAGGCCATCATTCAAGGCCGCGCCGGCATCATGGCCAAGATCGAAAAGCCCGCCGCCTTGGGGCGCATCGACGACATCGTGGCGCTGGTCGACGCCGTGATGGTGGCGCGCGGCGATCTGGGCGTTGAAATCCCACCCGAGGACGTTCCCGGCCGGCAGAAGGAGCTGGTGCGGTTGTGCCGGCAGGCGGGTAAACCCGTCGTCATCGCCACGCAGATGCTGGAGTCGATGATCAAATCGCCGACCCCGACGCGAGCCGAAGCCTCGGACGTGGCGACCGCCATTTATGACAGTGCCGATGCGGTGATGCTGTCGGCGGAGTCGGCCTCCGGCGATTGGCCCATCGAAGCCGTGTCGATGATGGACCGCATCATCTCCCACACCGAGGATCATAAGCTTTACCGCTCGATCATCGAAGCCCTGCAGCCGACGCCCGAGCACACGGCCGCACACGCCATCGCCGAGGCCGCCGCTGAAGTCGCCGATGCCATCGGGGCCGCCGCGATCGTCGCTTATACGGCGAGTGGCACCACGGCCACCCGCGCCGCGCGCAAGCGGCCGAAGGTGCCTATTTTGAGCCTGTCGCCGACGGCCCACATTGCGCGACGGCTGGCGCTGTTGTGGGGCACGCACAGCGTCGTGTCGCCCGACATCACCACCTACGAGGAGATGGTCGATCACGCCAAAGCGCGCGCGCTCGAGGAGGGCTTCGCCAAAGAAGGCGAACGCATCGTCATCGTCGCCGGTATCCCTTTCGGCCTGCAGGGCACGACCAACAATATCCGTGTGGCGCGTTTGTGAGAGGGCTCGAGCGGTGTGGCCTCCCGCGAATTTGGGCATGAGCGACGTTTGTCGTCCATTGGCATTCGCTGGCCTGACACGCTAAATTGCACCTCTGCCGCTGCACGCCATGGAAAGTACCGCTCATGTCCACGCCCGCCATCAGCCGGTTTCCCGTTCCGACCCTCGCCAGTCTGCCCGAGGATGTGCGGGTGCGCCTCCAGACCGTGCAGGAGAAGGCGGGCTTCGTGCCGAACGTGTTTCTCGTGCTTGCGCATCGGCCCGAGGAATTCCGCGCCTTCATGGCCTATCACGACGCGCTGATGGACAAGGCAGGTGGGCTCAGCAAGGCCGAGCGCGAGATGATCGTGGTGGCGACGAGTGCTGCCAACCAGTGCCAATACTGCGTCATTGCGCATGGGGCGATCCTGCGGGTGCGCGCCAAAAACCCGCTGTTGGCCGATCAGATTGCCATCAATTACCGCAAAGCCGACATCACGCCGCGCCAGCGCGCCATGCTTGTGTTCGCGATGCAGGTGGCGCTCGAGTCGCAGACGGTCACCGATGGCGATCTCGACGGTCTCGCAACACACGGTTTCGACCGGGAGGACGTTTGGGATATTGCGGCGATTGCGGCGTTTTTCGCCATGTCCAATCGCCTCGCCAACGTCACGGGCATGCGGCCCAATGACGAGTTCTATACGCTGGGACGATAGGCGGCACACAGCCCAAGCGGGGCGTTTTTCTGCGAGATATCATTTCGGCCTGCATCCGAAAAGCTCTTCGCAAAGAGTGGTTGCCCCGACTTCGCCGCGGACGTGCCGCGAAGTGCCCGTATTCCATGGTTACCCAATGTTAACCAACCGGGCGCCAAGTTCAGTGTCCGGCCGGATCGTCGGAGGGTGCTGCGGGGAGCAAGCGCGCCACCGATGTCGGAAGACCTGCGGCGCGCATATCGGCTCCGCGGTGAACCTTCGGGGGGTCACAGGTTTTGCGTATGCGTTGGCGTTCCATTCTCGCAGCTTTCGTTTTGACAGCCGGTGCCGCCACGCTCGTCGGCGCCGCCGGTGGTGAGCGTACGATTTCGCTCCACAACATCCACACTAGAGAAACCGTCTCGGTCGTTTACAAGCGCGATGGCCGCTTCGTCGAGGCTGGTCTCGCGCAGGTCAATCACGTGATGCGCGATTGGCGGCGCAACGAAGCGACCAAAATGGACCCCGAACTCGTCGATATTCTGTGGGAGATGCACGCCGAACTCGGCTCCAAGGAACCGATCCACGTCATCTCCGGCTATCGCTCGCGCACGACCAACGATCAACTGCGCCGCACGGTGGGCGGACAGGCGAGCGAAAGCCGCCACATCTTGGGCAAAGCCGCCGATGTGCACTTTCCCGACGTGCCCATCAAAAAGCTGCGCTACTCGGCAATGGTCCGCGAAAAGGGTGGCGTTGGCTACTATCCGACCTCGGCGCTGCCGTTCGTGCATGTCGATACGGACCGCGTGCGCAGTTGGCCCCGCATGCCGCGCCAGGAATTGGCGCTGCTGTTTCCCTCCGGCGTCACGCAACATTCGGCAGCCGACGGTGGGCCGCTGACGAAGGACGACGTGCGTGCAGCGCAGGCGCGGCATCCCGATTTGGCGACCCAAATCGCCGAATTCCACCAGCAGCGCCGCGCGCCTGGTCACACGGCTATAGCCGAAGCCGGCATGAAAGCGCCTGCCGCGCGCGGGTCGCTCTCGGCCAGTTCGAGCGCCACCGAAGCGCCGCGCTTGATCGAGTGGCCGCGTGCGGTGTTGGCGCCGGCGGTAGCGATGCGCACGGAACCGACGGGCTTACACCTGCCGTCGGCCAGCGAGCGTGCCAAGTTGACGGACCTCGTGGCGCTGGCCAATCCGTCGGCCCCCCTGCTCGTGTCGGGTCCCGTGCCAGCCCGCAGGACGAGCGCCACATTGCCCAGTTTGACGGGCACGCCGGGTCCAGCGCCGCGCACGTCCCCGGAACCGTCTTCGGGCCCGCGTGTTGCTGCCGTCGATGGGTCTCGCACGTCTGAGCGCGCGGTGTCGGATGCCAGCGCCGTCTCGTCGACCGGCGCGTGGATCTCGGCGCCGGCTTATGATGACGAGCATCCCGAGGAAATGTCCTATCGTCCGTTCCCGATTGCGCCGTTCTTGACCGAGTCGGCTGACGAGCCGCTGCTGGCGACCTTCGTGCTGATCGATCCCATGCGCACGCTCGACAGCATCGAGCAGTCGGGTGCTGCGATCTCACTGCGGTTACGGCCGGGCGAGCAGGCCGTGCAGCTGCGCACCGCGCAGCAGTTCACCGGCGCAGCGGTCGGTCTCGACAGGCTCGATGCCGCCAAGGCCGGGAAGGTCCTGTCGACGGCCGGTCTGCGCGGCAAAGCCGTCAAAACCTCGCAGAAGTAGGCCCGTCCGCTCGGTAATGGGGGTTCAGTTCAGCGACTGGAGCCGTTGGCGGGCGGTGCTCACGCCGCCTGCAAGGGCGCGGGTGTAGAGGTCGCGGGCCTTGGTCGCGTCGGCGCTGACGCCGGTGATGCCCAGAGCTGCCAGCAAGTTGGGATCGAAGGTTTCCGCCAGCAGGTAAGCGGCCTCGGCGTTCGAAGCCATCGTGGCGTCGCCCAACAGCTCACGCGCACGCTCGATGTGGCCGTCACGAATGAGCCCATGGGCATCGATCAGCCGGTCAGCGATGACGGATCGATCGAGGCTCGGGGCTGGGGCCGCCGCGCGGTCGGCGCTCGGAGGGTTCTCAGCCTGCGGGCGTGGTGCGCTCGATGACACGAAAGCCGTTGCCTGGTCCGTCGTCGAGAGCGGGCGGACGGCAACTGGCGAAATCACCACGGCAGGGGCGCGGAAATAGGCAGTATCGGGCGGAGTGCTGCCGATCGTTCCGGACAGCCACAGGACAGCCGGGACCACAACGACGAGCCCGCTGACAAATCCTTTGACGCCCTGCTGGAGATGGTAGCTTCGGGGTGTGGTTGCAGCCGTCACCGTCGATCGGGTCGCGAGGCCCCGCCGGAGCATGCGCGGCAGGCTGGTGTCGGCATCGGGAAGTCGACGCATCTGCCGCGTATCGTTATTGTACATCGTTACGCACCCACACTGCCACTGCGCGCGGATTTTACCCATCCACGTCAGCTGATTGCACATCGCTGCATTACCCGAAGGTAACGCGATCGAACGACACGCGCGGCCCCCAATGACCTTGGCGCTCGCAAACCTCGAAAGCTCGTCCTCTCGATTGCAGTGTAATCGTGGCGAGAATGGGCACAAGCAGGCTGATCGGGGCGGTGAAGACAATTCCTGGAGCGAGTTTGCTCGAAATGTCCTGAATTGATCGGTGGGGGCATGGCACTGCGGCAGGAGGCAAGAGCAGCAGGCTGGTGCGGATCGACAGAAGAGCTAAGATCAGGCGATTGACGGAGCGTTTTTTCGGAGGGTGCCATGACCCGTAGAACCGATCGCATTGCCGCCGAACTCAGCCGACGCACGATCCTCCAAGCCCTGGCCTGCGTAACTGCGAGCAGCGGATCACTGGCGCAAGTCGCTCCGGTGACCAAACCGCATCGCATCGATGTGCATCACCACTTTTCGCCGCCCAAATGGATCGCCGAAGTCAAAGGCCGCGATCTCCTGCAACGTGCCAATGCCGATTGGACGCCCGCGCGCTCGATCGAGGACATGGATCGGGCCGGCACTGCGGCCAGCGCGATTTCGATCACCAATCCCGGCCTGTGGTTCGGAGATCGCGAAGCGACGCGGCGGATCGCGCGCGAATGTAACGATTACGGGGCCAAACTCGTGCAGGAGCGACCGACACGTTTTGGCCTGTTCGCGGCGATGCCGTTGCCGGACGTGGACGCCACATTGGCGGAGATCGCGTATGCCTACGATACGTTGAATGCCGACGGCATTCACCTCTTCACGAGCTATGGCGACGTGTGGCTCGGCAATGCGGCGTTCGAGCCTGTGATGGCCGAACTCGACCGGCGCCGCGCGGTGGTTCATGTGCATCCCACTGCCGCCAACTGCTGCAAGAACCTCATTCCCGACGTGGCGCCCAACATCCTCGAGTACGGCACGGATACGACACGCGCCATTCTCGGTGTCCTGTTCAGCGGTACGGCGACACGCTATCCCAACATTCGGTTCATCTGGTCGCATGCGGGCGGCACGGCGCCGTTTCTGGTCGGCCGCATCGAGCGGGGGGCGCGCAATCTGAAAGAGCGCGAGCAGCGCTTGCCGCAGGGCGCGCTGCACGAGATGCGTCGCTTCCATTACGATGTGGCGGGTGCGGCGACGGCTGGTGCCCTGGTGTCGCTGTTGAAACTCGTGAGTTCCGCGAATGTGCTGTTCGGGACCGATTTCCCACCGGCGGGCCCGAGCATCGACACGGTGCGCAGTCTGGCCGACCTCGGTTTCAGTGCGGCGGACTTGCGCGCCATCGAGCGCGACAACGCGCTTGCTCTGCTGCCGCGACTGGCCGCCAGCTGAGCTCTGGATCCATTCAACCCGTGCATCCCCAGTCGCTAACGTTGTTCGGAGAGCGCCTCCAGATAGGCGAGGATCGCGTCGATTTCATCCGGATTGAAGATGAATTCCGGCATGGCGGGATGGCCGCTCAGGATACCCTCCGCGAGAGCCTCTGCCAGATGCTCGATGGGATATTTGGTCGACAACGTGCGAAACGGCGGTGCTTGGGGAAAGGGGCTCGTTCCGGATTTTTCAACGGCATGACAGCGCGCGCAATTCAAAGTGACAATAGCCCGTCCCGTCTCGATCAACTGTCGGGTTTGGGCGTGAGCGGCGAGGGAGCCCTGTCCCAGGAAAATTGCCGCCGTAGTGCCGATGAGCATCAACAACAGCGGGTGCACGGATCTCGAAATCATGGGGCGGCGGGTCGCGTTCGTAATGGGGAGGAGGGTCGAGCGCATAGGGACATCCGGGTCTACGATCGCGCTGGCGGAACCCGCTTGATCGCTGGAACTGCTGGACCAATGAGAGCGGGACTGGAGCGATCCGAGCGCAACGTTTCCAAATACGCGATGACGTCGGCGATTTCTTCGATCGAGAGATGCATGTCAGGCATCGGATGCTGCGGGGCGATCAGGGCATCCATGATCTTCTGTCCGGTCTGTCCAGACCTGTTTGCAATTCCACGAAAGGTCGCAATACCGACTGGGACAGACCCGCGCGCATCTTCATCGATGACGTGACAGCCCACGCAGAGGCGCTGAGCCACCTGATGGCCTGCTTGCGCCGACGGTTGCTGCGCCTGCTGGCCCAAGGTAGCCGGCGACGTCAGGATCGCCAGCGCGAGTGAGCAGAAAGCTGCCGCAGCCCGGGGTCTGGAAAACCAGGAATGGCGCGTTGTCATGAGGTCGAACATCCTTTGCGCCGTCACGCAGCCGTCACGCAGCCGTCATGATCGAGTATCTGCCAACGACGGTGTATTCGCTTGAGCAAGATCAAAGACCCACAGGCGCCTCGATGGCCGGAGACCTCGACCTCGTCTAATGTGCAATCTTTCGAGCTTTTTCGAGTTGCGCTCGCAGGTCGTCGATCTCATCGAGAAGATCGAGCACGATTGCGAGGCCAGGGGGGCTCAAATGGAGATCCCGCTCGAGTCGCTTGGCTTTGGCAATACGAACGAGGGTGAGGGTCGAGAAACGCCAGTTCGCGCTGACCTGACCGATCGGCTCGATCACGCCATACTCGACCAATTCGACAATCCAACCGGTGTCGACATTGCAGGCGAGACACAAGTCTTCGATGGAGTGGAGGGCCTCTGCATCAACGAGTTCGGCGGAAACACGGGTTGGGCTGTCATCCGTCATGGCACTTTAGACTCCGAGTTTCGACCGGGGATCGAAGGCGAGTTCGCGCGCCATGTCCGTGTAGATCTGTCTGGCCTTCTCGGTATCGGCTGGCGGCAGGACGGTCTTCAGAACGGCGTAGAGATCACCGGGCTTGGTCGCAGGTATGCCGCGGCCCTTGATACGCAATTCGCGCCCTTGCGACGAGCCCGCCGGAATCTTGAGCATGATCGGCCCCGCTGGCGTCGGGAACTTCACGGTGGCACCGAGCGCTGCTTCCCACGGGGCAACTGGGAGTTCGACGTATAGGTCTCTGCCGACGACGCTATACAGGGGGTCTGGGGTGAAGTGGACCTCGAGATAAAGGTCTCCGGCCGGCAACCGTCCGATCCCAGGCCCGCCCTGGCCCTTCAGCCGAATAGCCTGACCCTCCGTCAGACCTTTGGGAATTGCGACGTTGAGCTTGTGATCCTTGATCACGACGTGGCCGTCTGCCTCGAGCGCCGGCATACGCAGCGAAAGCATGCGCGTGGCGCCCTCGAGAGCATCACGCAGATCGATCGAGATCTTTGCGTGATGGTCTTCGCCTCGTGCATGGAATTCGGTTCGGTCGTTCGATGCATGTTCGCTTCGCCGCATTCTACTGAACAGGGTCTCGAAGAAGTCACTGAACTCGCCTTCGGGACGCTGCGATGTCGCGCCGGAGAACTCGAAGCCGGCATCCCAATCAGGCGGCGGCCGGAACTCCTGCCCCGGCTTCCATTGCTGGCCCAGTTGATCGTAGGCGGCCCGCTTTTCTACATCGGAAAGGACCTCATTGGCCTCGCTGATCTCCTTGAACTTGGCCTCGGCGTCGGGACTTTTGTTGATGTCGGGGTGATACGTTCGGGCAAGTTTGCGGTAGGCCTTCTTGATCTCGTCTTGGGTTACGCTCCGCTCGAGCCCCAAGATCTCGTAATAATCTTTGAATTCCATGAGGCCCCACAAGGCGCGTGGCATTGCGCGAACGTCGACACGTGGCCCAGCACGACCAAGCATTACGTCTCCGCCGCGAGGTGACGTGGTGGCGGGCACCTCCACTCAGGAGCCAAGCACGGACGATCGGCCAAGTGTCGAACCGATGCGATCTCAGCATCATTTCCCCAACCCCGGCGTTGACGTCCGTCAAAACGAGTGAGGCTATCCGTCGCCCCGAGCACCAACATACCCTTTGTCACCTTGCAGCGGCGCAACGGCATCTCGATGAATACGAATGGGGGAGAGGCGTGTAAGAGTGAAGGCCATGACAGCATTCGATTCTGCCCTGGATTGGCTCGGCCGCAAACTCGCTCATCGGCTCCAGCATGAGGGGCCGGGCGAGGCCCCTTTCATCCCGTCCGACCCGGCTGCACTTCGGCGCACGCTGCGGCCAGGCGACGTGCTGCTGATTGCCGGTGGCAGCAAGCTGTCGACGGCCATCAAGTATCTCACCCAGTCCACGTGGTCGCATGCGGCCCTCTACGTCGGTGATGCGCTTCAGGGTTCGACTGGCGCCGGTGATGCGCACGACCTCATCGAGGTGATCCTGGGCGATGGATGCATTTCCGCGCCGCTCTCCAAGTACGAGCGTTTCCACACGCGCATTTGCCGACCGATTGCTCTCACCGATATCGATCGTGAGGAAGTGCTCCAATTCATGATCTCGCGCCTTGGCAATCAGTACGATATGCGCAACGTCGTGGATCTCGCCCGTTATCTGTTACCCACACCTCCCGTACCGACACGGTGGCGTCGACGCATGATCGCGGTGGGATCGGGCGTGCCGACACGCACCATCTGTTCGACATTGATCGCGGAGGCCTTCGGACGGGTTCGCTACCCGATCCTACCACGGATCGAACATATCGTGGCGCAAGAGAGGAGCATCAGCCGTGCCGCCCGCCAAGAGATCCTGCACATCCGCCATCACAGCCTTTACGCGCCAGCGGACTTCGATCTCTCCCCGTACTTCGACATCGTCAAACCAACGGTCGAGGGAGGTTTCAACTATAAGGGTCTGACATGGGCCAAAGACGAGTCGTCGGCGGACGTGATCTGGGACCAGCCCCCGCACGCGAAGCCCAGCGCGGGCGAGTCGTGACGCCGCCGGTGTCGATCCTGGTCAGCAGTTTCCCTGGCGCATGGCGACTTGCCAGCCCATTGCCGATTGGTCACAACACGGCACGAGCACGGCGTGCAACGCGGTTGCCGAAGTCATGGAATTGCGCACATGGACGTCGAAACGTCCCGTCGCTTCGTGCAACCGGACAACAATCAGCACGATCAGCGCCAGAATGGCGACGAGAACCACTCTCAGCCATGTTTTTACGGTCATAGGACCCATCCGTGCGAGAGCCGATCCACAATCGTTCTGCGGGTCTAGCCCGGCTTGCGCCAATCCTGCCAAATTTCCAGTAACGCAAGCGCCATGACCATTGCTCCAGCTCCCCAGTGCCATACGCGCAACTGACCGTCATCGGCAAAGCTCAATGCGAAGGGAGATGTGAAGGCCCAAACCCCGCACGCCAGAAGTATGAAGTCCTCCCAGCGACGAAAGTGTACGAGTTCCACCTGAGCCAACATCAGTATGGCCAAACCGCACGCCGCCGAATTCAGGACGACGAATTGATCCGCCGTCTCGCGGGCCAGCCAGGGAGCGAGGCCGATCACGAGGCCAAGAAACAGGGCAGCACTATCTTCCCACGTGCGATGGGTCTTCAAGAGATCCTTGATGGCCATATGTCCCTCCCGCGTACAACGATGCGCAATGTGTCTGGTCCGTGCAGTGGGCAAACGATGTGTCAAAGCGGCGCTCCTGCACGCTGCATCAATGGCCTCCGGGCCTTCTCGATCGGTTCGCAAAGAGCGGGCATCCAGCCTGCAGTTTGCGATCTCTCGACCCTACGCTCAATCGGCACGCCGATATCGCCGAGCCCGAGGCTCGACCATCCCAAGGCCCAGCGCCTTGAGTTTGATCAAGGTCTGATCTGCTCGTTCCGATAGTCGGAAGGAGAGATGCGGTGTCGCGGTTCTGTCGGGGCCGGTCGCTGCCACTGCACCCATCGAAGACATGGGAGCCGGGGGTAGCGACTGCAACCGGCCGCGCAGTGTCGATCTGGGGTTGCGCGGTTTATCAGTAGTCTGCGGTACCATCGACTTGAAATCGGACATACCGGGGCGCGCCTCATGCCGTTCTCACCACCCATAGACACTGTGCTGCCACCAGACATGGCACTGGCGTGCGAGGCTGCCGGCATGACGAAAGCGGGGCGCGATGCCCTGGCACTGATTGTGTTGGGGGTGCTGGCTGGCGCCTTCATTGCGTTCGGAGCGGTCTTCATGACCGTCGTGCTCGCCGGATCGAATGAGCTGCCGTGGGGGGTTGCCCGTCTCTTGGCGGGTCTCGCCTTCTCGCTCGGACTGATCCTCGTCATTGTCGGCGGCGCTGAGCTGTTTACGGGCGACTCGTTGATGATCGTAGCCTGTGCCAGCGGCCGCATTTCGGTCCGTGCGCTCTTGCGGGCATGGTCACTGGTTTATCTTGGCAACATCGTTGGCGCCGTGGGAACAGCGGGCTTGGTCTTTCTCGCTGGGCAACACGAATTCGGTGGCGGCCTCGTCGGCAAGGCAGCGCTCGGCATCGCAGCAACCAAAGCAGCATTGCCGACGGTCCAGTTGTTCTTCCTCGCAGTGCTCTGCAATGTGCTGGTTTGCTTGGCGGTGTGGATGTCTTTCGGCGCGCGCAGTGCGACGGACAAGGTCGTTGTGATCATTCCCCCAATCTCGGCTTTTGTCGCTGCCGGGTTCGAGCACTCGATCGCCAACCTGTATCTCTTGCCCTACGGCCTCGCGGTAAAAACCTGGGCGGGGCCGAATTTCTGGGCGGCCATCAATCAGACTGCAACAGATTATCCCGGCCTCATCTCGAGTGCCGCCCTCCACAATATTGCCGTGTCGACGATCGGGAACCTCCTTGGAGGGAGTTTGATGGTCGGCGCAGTCTACTGGTTCGTCTATCTGCGCCGCCGCAGCTGATCACGTGGTGAGGCCATTTCATATTTGACGCCGCGCAGAACTTGTTTAGGCCCCTTCGGGATCTGTGCAATCGATCGCCTACCGCACGACGAGCACCGGAATTGGCGAATGCGTCAACACTTTTTGCGTTTCACTGCCGAGGACAATGGCGGACAAGCCCCGTCGGCCGTGTGACGCCATCACGATCAGATCGCAGCCCTTCTCCTTCGCAATCTGCACAATGGCTTCCCAGGGATGATCGTGGCTCCGCCTGATTGTCTCGACCGCGATGCCGGCGTCCTTGGCGGCTCGCGCGACGGCGGCGAGGTTCTCCTCCCCGACCTTGACGGTCTCGGAATGAATGATGGCGGCCAGATTGTCCGGTATCAAAATACGGGGCGTTCCCGTGTGCAAGGGGATCGTGACGTTGACGCCGATGACTTTGGCCTGGAAGGCCTTCGCAAGAGCCATTCCGGCTCGAATGGCGCGTTCGCAGAATTCAGTGCCGTCGGTAGGGATCAGAATAGTCTTGTACATCGGGACCCTCCTGGGTGGTGCGGGGACTGGTGGTCATGCATGCGCAGCACCTGGGTCTATCGCTGCGCCAGCCTTCGAGAGTGGTCGTGTGACGATATGGGAAGGGGTATTCGAGTTTACCACATCGGGTCGCGATTATCGGAACCAGCTGGTGTTGCATTGGTCTCGTGACGTGGACCGGTCCGGTCGATGTGCACGCCCGACGCGGTGCTCTGGATTGAATGGCTTCCAACGCATGAGAATTGACGCAGGGCAATGCTCGGATATCGGACGGGGGCTTTGCTGCTGAGAAGTCCCGGATGAGACGGAGGGTGCCATGACCATTCCTGCCACGATCAGTCACGCGGTCCAGCAAACACAGGAATGGCTGAAGGCCTTATGCGACTCGGGAGGGTACGCTGGCGAGACCGAGGCTCTTGCCGTGCTCCGCGCCGTACTACACCAGTTGCGCGATCGACTGACTCCGCAAGAAGCCGTCGATTTCGGTGCGCAACTCCCGATCATCGTGCGCGGCATCTACTACGAAGGCTGGCGGCCGTCGAAAACGCCAGAAAAAATCCGTTCGCAAGACGAGTTCTTGGAGGGCGTGTCGACGAAGTTGACGCCTCATCCCCTCGAAGCCGAATCCGCAGCGCGCGATGTCTTCTCCCTGCTGGCGCAAACACTCGACGCAGGTGAGATTGCCGATGTGATCAATCAGCTTCCGACGGGTATCAAGGACCTCTGGCCACAAGGCATGCAACTGTGGGCCGCGGAGCGGGCTGTGCGATGATCCTCCCGCCGAATTCGAGCGCACGCCGTTGGGGCGGCTGAACTAGAATTCCAGATAGTCCCTGTATTTCAAGCAGGATATGGCGGAGACGATATCCGCCAAAAACCTGTTTCCGGGAGTTTCCCGTTGTTTCCCCGAAGCGCAAGATAGTGCGATAGATAAAGGCTAACTTGGCGCTCTCTGCTCTTGCATGTTTCAGCACGTGCCTGTACAGCTCATACAATGAGTATGGGTACAGGTATGGGTAATCGAAATGCGCATCGTGAACCGGCTGACCGACCTCGCAGTCCAAGCAGCCAAACTAAAAGGCTTGTTCGCCGATGGAAACTCACTCTACCTGCAGGTCGGGATCGGCGGCAGCAGGTCTTGGATTTTCCGTTATCGGCGTAATGGCAGAGTTCGCGACATGGGTTTGGGCTCTCTGGAAAATGTGAGCCTCGCTGCGGCACGCAAACGGGCGAAGAGTCTACGCGATCAGCTAGGCAGTGGCGTCGATCCGTTGGAGGCTAAGCTCGCCTCTCGCACGCAGGCGCGGATCGAAGCAGCCAGGGCCATGAACTTCGATCAGTGTCGCGATGCCTACATTGCTGCGCACGAAGGTGCCTGGAGGAGCAGCAAGCATAGGCAGCAGTGGGGCACTACGCTGGCCACCTATGCCAGCCCGATCATGGGCTCATTGCCTGTCGCGGCAATCGATACCGCGCTCATCATGAAGGTGCTCGAACCCATTTGGAGGACGAAAACCGAAACCGCGAGCCGTCTTCGCGGACGGATCGAGCGCGTTCTCGCATGGGCAACGACGCGAGGGTTCCGGCAGGGTGAGAACCCGGCACGTTGGCGCGGACACCTGGACAACCTGCTGTCGGCTCCGACTAAGACGCGCAAGGTTCGGCATCACGCTGCTCTGCCCGTCGACGACGTGCCTGCCTTCATGGTTGCACTGCGCAGCCAAGGTGGCGTTGCTGCTGCGGCGCTCGAATTTACCATTCTAACGGCAACGAGGACCGGCGAGGCGCTGGGCGCGACTTGGGATGAGATTGACTTTCGCAAGGCCGTCTGGACCATCCCTGCAAGCCGCATGAAGGTCGCCAAGGCGCACCGCGTGCCCCTTGTTGGGCGCGCTCTAGAAATCCTGCAGGAGATGCAGGCTGCAAAGTTTGGCGAACACGTCTTTCCCGGTCAGCGCCATGGCAAGTCTTTGTCGAGCATGAGCATGCTCATGTTGTTACGACGCATGGACCGTGCGGCATACACCACGCACGGCTTTCGCTGCGGCGCGACAATCAAGGTGCGAGGGCAGCGTCAATCAGGGTGAGACTGCGCCGGGGCTGGGGTGACGGAGGTGTGCCCGGCATGGGCACTGGATTGGAGGTGGAAGTCCTTCACGGGGCGAGTTGGTAGCAACCGTGAG